>DASZQL010000237.1:0-22099 GCA_035549675.1 Phycisphaerales bacterium
TAGAGCAGCAGTTGCCGCGCCGCCGAGTCGAGTAGATCGTCGCCGCGCACGATGTGGGTGACGCCTTGGCGGTGATCGTCGACGACGACCGCGAGTTGGTACGAAGGCGTGCCTCGCTTCGTCCAGATGACGAAGTCACCGATGGTGTCGATGGGGCGAGTGCGCTGGGCGCCGGCGAACTCGTCGGTGAACTCGACGGCGCGATCCGGCACGGCGAAACGCCAGTTGGTGTTCGGATCGTCAAATTCTTGTGGCAAGAGTGTCGGGCGCAACTCGGGTGGGAATCGGATCTCGCCCGTGCCGCTGACGCCATCGATGGTCGCGTCGTTCTCTTGCGGTGCCGACGCCGCGGCTTCGATCTGGGCGCGTGAGAGGTCCGAGGGGTAGATCAAGCCGCGCGACGCGAGCGAGCGCATCGCGCCTTCATAGGGCCAGAGGTGGTGCGATTGAACGATCGGTCCTTCGTCCCAATCGATCCCGAGCGCCCGAAGAATGTCGATCGTGCTCTCGGTCGCGTCGGCCTTGATGCGGGGCCCGTCGAGGTCTTCGATGCGAAGGACAATCTTCCAGCTGCGCTGGCGCGCCATCGCCCAGTTGATGAGGAACGTGCGCGCGTTGCCGAGGTGGAGCGCGCCGGTGGGCGAGGGGGCCAGCCGCGTTACGCCCACGATTTACGCCAATCCCGTGGGAGGAACGGCCGGCGCTGGCGAGGTGCTCTGGGGGCGCATCATCGGGAACAGAACGACATCGCGGATCGTGCGCTGGTTGAGCAGGAGCATGCAGAGCCGGTCGATACCAAGGCCCATTCCTCCGGCGGGTGGCATCCCGACCTTCAGCGCGTCGATGAAGTCCTGGTCGAAGGTGCGGAAGGTCGATTCCTCGTCATCGAGACCCTGGAGCTGCTCGCGGAACTTCTGCTCCTGCACGTCGGGGTCGTTGAGCTCGGTGTAGTGGGGGGCGATCTCCATGCCGCCGATGAAGAGGTCCGCGCGCTCGGCGACCTCGGGGTGGCCCGGCTTGGGGCGCGTCAGGGGCGAGAGGGCTGCGGGGTATTCGGTGATGAACGTCGGCTTCGCCGGGTCGAGTGACTTCTCGGCGTACGTCTCGAACAGCTCGTTCGCGATGAGAACGTGCGCGAGCCCTTCGTGCTTGAGGCCGCGCTTCTTGGCTTCGCTCTTCGTCTTGGCGTGGTCGGCGACGGGGAAGCCGAGGGACTTCTCGAAGAGCTCGGCGTAGGTCACTCGCGCAAACGGCGAGGCGTAATCGATCGAATGCTCGTTAAAGGCGAGCGCGAGCTTCACGTCGCCGCCGCCGGGCGCCGTCGCTCCGACGACCGCCCGCGCGCACTCGCGCACCAGCGACTCCGTCATCTCCATCACCGTCTCGCAATCGCCGAAGGCCTCGTACACCTCGAGCATCGTGAACTCGGGGTTGTGCTGCTTGTCGAGCCCTTCGTTGCGGAAGTTCCGGTTGATCTCGTAGACCCGCGGTATGCCGCCGACGAGCAGCCGCTTGAGGTACAGCTCCGGCGCGATGCGCATGAAGAGATCGATGTCGAGCGCGTTCATGTGCGTGACGAACGGGCGCGCCGCCGCTCCGCCGGCGAGCGTCTGGAGCATCGGCGTTTCGACCTCGACGAACCCGCGCCCGTCGAGGAAGCGGCGCACCGTGCTGGCGATGAGCGAGCGCAGCTTGAACGCCTGCAGCGTCTCGGGGTTCGCGTTCAGATCGACGTACCGCCGCCGGTAGCGGATCTCGACATCGTGCAGCCCCTCATGCTTCGCCGGTGGGGGCATGAGGCTCTTGCTCGCCATCGTCAGCGATGACGCCCAGATGGTGATCTCGCCCGCCTTCGTCCGCATCAGCGGCCCCTCGGCGACGATCACATCGCCCAGGTCGAGCAGCTTCGCGACATCGAACCCGGGCGCCGCGACATCCTTCGCGCTCACGGCGATCTGCAAGTCCGGCACCAGCATCCGCGCGAGGCCGGAAGAATCTGGAGAAGCAGAAGACGGTGGAGAAGACGCGAAGCCCTTACCCTGCCCTCTCCCAGAGGGAGAGGGTGCCGAACCCTCGATCAGCTCCTTGGGTCCCGACGTGTGATCGCGCACTTGCAGCCAGATGAGCTTTCCGCCATCACGCTTAAGCATCACGCGCCCGGCGACCTTCACCCGTGGCCGCCCATCGACAAAGCCCGGAGGCGGCGCCTTCGAGTTCGCCTGGTATTCCGCGTCCGCCTTCTCGTCGTACCGCGCCCGTGCATCCGCGACGGAAACGATGCCCGTCGTCCGCGCGCCGTAGGGATTGAGCCCGAGATTGGCGACCGCCGCGCGATTCTCCCGCCGCTGCGCCTCGAGCCGGTGCGGCTCCTCGGGCAGTGTGTTCTCCGGGTTGACGTTGGCGCGGTTCGTCATGGGTCGCCATCTTACGGTGGCTAGCATGAGTTTCCGACCGGGGGCGCGGAGGCGACCATGATCTGGGGAAGCTGGTTGATCGGCATCACCATCGGCGTCGTCATCTACAACATCGTGCGGCGGTGGCCCCGGGCCTATGTGCCGGACGGCTCGCTTTGCGGCCAGTGCGAATATTCGCTGACAGGCTTGGGCAATGAAGGTCGTTGCCCGGAGTGCGGGCAACCATTCACGCGCCCCCTCGTGACCCGCCCGTCGCTCCGCGGCCCGTTTCCGCGCGTCCTTTTCTTCCGGCGCGCACCGACGGTCCTTCATGCGCGTTTGATCAATCTACCCCTCATCATTCCGATTGTCTTGACAGTCGCCTTGGTGCTTGCAGCCCAATCGTCGACGGCCACTCCCGGCGACTACATCGCGGGATTCGTGTTCGCGTTGCCCTTTATCGCGTCACCGTTTGTGGTTCTGGCGATGTTTGGCCATTCCGTTCGGTATAGGTGCAACCAAGGCGCTTTCGCCGCGTTGATGCTCGCGGGCTTGTTCGTGGTTGTCGTCTCCCTCGCATTCGCGGCGTACACGATGTTCCGATGGCCCGACGCGCAATCGGCATTGATGGTGATCTTCGGCCCGATTCTCGCCACCGGCTGGCTCGGTTACGGCCTTCTACTCGGCTGGTTGATCGCGCGAAAGCTGTCGTTCTCGCGGAAGTAGCAACTGGTACCCTACGCCCCCGCATGGCCACCACCATCGAGATCAAAAACATCTCCAAGCACTACAAGGCCTTCCTCGGCCGGGGGATCACCAAGGCCGTGGACGATGTCTCCCTCTCGATCGGCGCGGGGGAACTCTTCTTCCTCCTCGGCCCCTCGGGCTGCGGCAAGACCACACTTCTTCGAATGCTCGCCGGGTTCATCGACCCCACCAGCGGCACGATCCACTTCGGCGGCCGTGATGTCACCCGCCTCGCTCCCGCCAAGCGCAACACCGGCATGGTCTTCCAGAGCTACGCCCTCTGGCCCCATATGACGGTCGAGCAGAACGTCGCCTTCGGCCTCAGCGTGCGGAAAGTCAGTAAGGATGAGACGAAACGCCGAGTGGGCGAGGCGCTCGAACTGGTCCACATGGGTGAGTACGCCCAGCGCAAGCCCAATCAGCTCTCAGGCGGCCAGCAGCAGCGTGTCTCCTTGGCCCGCGCGCTGGTGGTCCGGCCCGAGGTGCTGCTCCTCGATGAGCCCCTCTCCAACCTCGACGCCAAGCTCCGCCTCGAGATGCGCTCCGAGATCCGGCGCATCTGCAAGGAAACCAACATCACGACCGTCTACGTCACCCACGACCAGAAAGAGGCCCTCTCGATGGCCGACCGGCTGGCGGTGATGAAGGCGGGGGTGGTGGCGCAGGTCGGCCCGCCGCGGGAGGTGTACGAGCGGCCGAACTCGCGGTTTACGGCGGACTTTTTGGGAGAGACGAACTTTCTTGAGGGGCAGGTCGTCGGCGCCGCTGATCGGAGTGGGGGGGTCACGGTACGAACGGCCGCGGGCGATCTGCGGGGGGTGCCGTCAACAGGGTCGTTCGCCGACGGTGGCCGCGCCTTGTGCTCGATCCGGCCCGAGGCTCTTCGGCTGGTGAATGGTGCCACGGCGACCGGAGGTCGTCTGGAGGGTCAGGTTGTCGAAAGCACCTACCTGGGCGACGCGGCTCAATATTTGGTTGAGCTGAAGACGCCCGGGGGCTCGTTTGCCGCGCCGAACCGCGTTCGGGTTCAGGAGACCCATCCGGTGGCTACCCGCAAACCGGGTGAGCTGGTGACGCTCGGGGTCGATGACCGGGATGTGGTATTAGTGACGGAATAGCCCCGAATCCGGGAGGGGCGCGAACTCGAACCGTGCCCAAGGCGAATGGATCTGGTACCGGGGTCGAGACGAGAGAGTCCGATAATCAGTATGGATTTTGATTGGTACGAGACCAATGTTGGTCTTGGTGTAATTCGACGCCGCGCGTCGGGATTTCACGTCGGATTGAGGCCCAAGCGGGGTCGGATTTTGACTTGGGTTGTTGTTTAACAGATCCGCTGGTGATCGGCGTTTTTGCGGGATTGAGCTTGATTGGATGGTCTGGATCGGGTATTTGTACGATGTTGGGAACTAGGGTTTCCGCGCGGTCCGCGGAGTATGCGGTCGCCGTGTCTGTCCGTATCTGAATCAGCGTCTTGGAGAAGAGGAGGTGTCTAGTGGATTATCGGTGTAGTGTCCGAGCCATCACGCGCGCGCTCGTGACGACGGCGTGTCTGGCTGTGACCGCGAGCGCTTTCGCGGCCCCCGACATGTCTCAGAGCTTTGACAAGGGCCAGAAGACCGAGATGGGCGAAGTTCGTCGCTTCGCTCTCAAGTGGGATGCCGTCGTCGCGAAGGACGAGCAGGCTCCCGAGGCCGTCGAGGTCGAGCGCGGCGCCGGCTCGCCTCCGTGCCCGGCTCAGGCCAACGCCTGCCAGCCCGGCCCCGGCACCGTCGCGTACAACGCGACGTTCTTCGACGTGTATGACGACTTCTTCCCCGCCTCCTCCGGCGCGCTGACGAAGGTCTGCATCCGCGGTATCTGGTACAACGGCGCGGCCTGCTTCGGCGGCGCTGGCAACGTGGCGAACCGCGCCGCGAACTGGCGCGTCACCTTCTTCCCGACGGTGGTCGCGACCAAGCTTCCGAACTGCACGGCGACGATCGATAACACGGTGAACGCCCTCACGTTGGGTCGCCGCGCGATCTTCTCCAACATCGCCGGCGAGCCCGGCGTCGGTGGCATCCGCGCCTTCGCCTCGGTGGCGACCGGCCAGGACGGCACCTTCGGCACCACCGGCCTCCCCCTGTGGGTTCAGCTCTACGATCTCGGCACCGGCGTGAACGTCGCCCAGGGCACGTGCTACTGGGTCCGCATGCAGAACGCTCCGCCGACCTCGAATAACTGCTCCTACTTCTGGGAGACCAAGGACCCCGCCCAGACTGGCGTGGGCAATAACCAGTGCTCCTTCGTGACTCGTGACACCGTCGGCGCGCCGACCTGCGTGACCGCCGCGGATCTCCAGTCCAAGGACATGAACATGTGCTACGACCGGTCGATGAGCCCCGGGACGGCCTGCTTGGCCGTGACCGCGCCGGGCAACCCGACCTGCGCGTTCCGTGAAAACATCACGTGCGGCGCCTCGTTCGACTACAACAACGCTCTCGAAACGGCGCAGGATCCCACCGATCCGCACCTGAGCTGCGATACCCTCAACCCGACCCCGTGGGGCACGATCTGGTACGACTTCGTCGCGACCAACACCCGCGCGGTCGTCGATACCTGCGCCACCACCGGCCTCCTGGCCGACTCGGTGCTCGCGGTCTTCCGCTTCACCAACGTCGCGGATCCCTGCGGCTCGCTCGTCGAGATCGCTTGCTCCGATGACGGTTGCACCGGCCCCGGCCCCGGCGGCGGCGCCAACCCGCTCACCCAGATCTGCTTGAGCGGCCTCACCGTCGGTCAGCACTACATCGTTTGCGTCGCCAGCATCGACGACACGTCGATGGGCGCCGGCCACTTCTCGCTCACCTGCCCCGGCTCGATCCAGCCCCCGGCGAACGATCACTGCCCGGAGGCGATCGCGGTCAGCATCGCCAATCCCGACACCCAGGTCACCGGCACCACCACGTGCGCTGACGTCGATCAGCAGGCCAACGCCTGCGGCGACGAGCAGCCCGGCGTCGGTGGCGGCGTCTGGTACGACGTCGTGGGTACCGGCGAGACCCTTCACGTCACCTTCTGCGACTTCGGCACCCAGTACGACACCCAGGTGTCGGTCTACTGCGGCGATTGCAACGTTCCCATCTGCATCGCGGGTAACGACGACGGCTGCACCGAGGGTACCCTCTCCGACGTCAGCTTCTGCTCCGAAGTCGGCAAGACCTACCACATCATGGTCCACGGCTTCTTCAGCGGCGGCGACTTCACATTCCACATCCTCCGCGAAGGCGCCTGCACCACGGACCCCGTGGACTGCGCGACCTGCTCCATCCCCGCCTGCAGCGGCACCGCTGAGGGCGAGAACTGCGGCGATCAGATCAACCCCGGTTGCGGCGCTGTCCCGCCGGTCTTCCAGCTCATCAACTCCAACGTGACGATCTGTGGCACGGCCTGGGCCGCCCTCGGCACCCGCGACATCGACGCCTACGAGTTCAACCTCTCCGTCCGCAGCCTCGTGACTTGGAGCGTCACGGCTGAGTTCGAGCCCGTCGCCATCCTCCGTACGAACGGTTGCGACCAGGTCGTCACCTTCGCGGCGGTCACCGACGTCCGTTGCGGCACGGCGGTTGCT
The DNA here is from genome assembly GCA_035549675.1 of Phycisphaerales bacterium. Taxonomy (GTDB): domain Bacteria; phylum Planctomycetota; class Phycisphaerae; order Phycisphaerales; family UBA1924; genus DASZQL01. Next base: position 6,754 of record DASZQL010000237.1, read on the forward strand.
TCGGCCGTCCTCAACCCCGGCACCTACTCTGTCCTCGCGTTCCACAACGGCTTCAACGGCTTCCCCTGCTCCGGCAACGCCATCCACTACACGGGCGTCCTCGCGACCACCCCGATCGGCTGCTGCGCCTTCGCGGGCGGCGGCGGGAACAACTGCGTCTTCACCACCGCTTCCGACTGCACGCAGCTCGGCGGTAGCTGGGAATCCGATGACTCCGGCGTCAACGTTGTCTACACCAGCGTGACTTGCAGCGTTCCGTTCGCTGAGCTCCCGGTCGGCACCGACCCGCTCGTTCTCACCCTCGAGGACGACGACGCGGTGACCGTGGTTCTCCCGACCGACTTCAGCTTCGAACTCTTCAACGAAGTGGTCCCCGAGCTCACCGTCAGCTCCAACGGCACGATGAGCATGGACGGCTTCTTCACCGTCGGCCCGCAGGTCATCCCGGCCACGGGTCCGATCGACGGCTACATCGCCCTCTACGCGCGTGACCTCGATCCGTCACAGGGCGGCGAAGTCCGCGTCGTCGTGACCGGCGCCAGCCCGAACCGCAAGATCTACTTCATCTACGAGAACGTCCCGGTCTTCAACTCGATCGACACCTTCACCGGTGAAGCGGTGCTGTTCGAAGGCTCCAACTGCATCCAGCTCCACTACGGCGACGCTGACGGCCTGGGCTTCCCGGCCGACTCCGCGGCGTTCGACGGCACCAACGGCAACTTCACCGCTGGCATCGAAAGCCCCCTCGGCTTCGCGGCCCACGGCAACCCCGGTGGCTACAGCGTCAGCACCAACGTCGCCTCCGGCGACCGCTGCCGCGAGTTCTGCCCGACCGTCAGCAACTGCTGTGACGGCATCGTCGCTCCGGTCAATCAGGCCTGCTGCTTCGGTGACGGCACCTGCCAGGATCTGACTCCCGCGGCTTGCACCACCGCCGGTGGTACGCCGCAGGGTTCCGGCACGACCTGCGCCACGACTGTCTGCCCGCTGCCTCCGTGCATCGGCGACATCAACGGCGACCGTCGCGTCGGTCTGGCTGACATCGCCCGCATCATTCAGTGCTGGAACCAGCCTGCGTCGTGCAACACCGCCGCCGACCTCGACGGCAGTGGCGCGATCGGCCTCGGCGACATCGCCAAGGTCATTCAGCACTGGGCCTGCTGCTGCTCCGGCGCTTCGCCGGCCTGCGGCTCGGTCGGTGGTGACCACAGCGGTGGCACCTGCAACAACCCGTAACACCGAGTAATCGGTAACGGATTGACACCCCTCACGGCGGGGCCGAAAGGCCCCGCCGTTTTTCTTTTTGCTGCTGACGGCACGCGCGGCTCACCGCGCCCTTGCCGCTTTGGTTCTGAAAATGCGATTGGTCTTGGTGCCGGGCCTGCCACTCTGACACCTCTTCCCGACCGTTCTCGGCTGGCTGGCAGAAATCACGTCCTGAATTGCGTCTAAGTGCCTTAATTTCAATCGTTTCGAGGCCGTTCACGCTGGCCTGTTGATTGCACCGTGGCAGGCACGATGGTGTCTGTGCGCCCACCAACTCCCGCCGATCCCGGCCAGACCCAGCAAGGGCCCGGCGGTCGCCTGAACCTGCTCCTTTCGGCGGCCTATGGACCCGGGCCCGGGGGCTGGTCGGTCGAGACGTGGGCCGATCAGTTGCCCCGGTTGCTTGAACCACTCGGTGTGAAGGCTTGGGCCGTGCGGAGCGGGCGCGAGGCCGCCGAGGCCGTCCGGCGAACCCCGATCCATCTTGCGGTTGTGGACCTCTCACTCCCCATGGATACCTGCTGCGGTCCGGCGTCCGCCGCGGCGGGCAATGTTCGCGGCAATGCCAGCGTGAATCAGGCTCCGTCTCCCGCAACGGCCGAGGAAGCCGGCTGCCGTCTCCTCGAACTGCTCGCCCGCCAGCCTAGCCCGCCCCCGACCATTCTGATCCGCCCCCGCCGCACCCGCGGCGAGGATTCGCGCCTGCTCGCCGGCGCGCTCCGCGCGGGCGCCTTCGCGGTCCTTGATCGCCCCGTTCACCTCGAAGCGCTTCTCGAAGCCCTCCGCCGCGCCCTGCGCCGGCACTACGCCGACCGCTGGCCGGGAGTTGGATAGAGCTCAAAGCGAAAAACTCAACGCTCAAATAGAGCGGTCAGCAGTCAGCGTTCGGCACTCAGCCAATCAGCAGCAGCAACCCCAGCAGCAGACAACAGCAACCCCGGCAACAGACAACGACATTCGTTTTTTTTTTTTTCCGCAAACTCAAGCCGCGAACCACAAGCCTCGAATACCGAGCACCCAGCACTTTCTTACTTTTCACCGTTCATCACTGTCAGGAGAGATTCTCATGGCCACGAAAGTCCGTCCCCTCGGCGACAAGATCCTCGTCAAGCGCGACGAGGCCGGCGACAAGACCGAAGCCGGCATCTTCCTCCCCGAATCCGCCAAGGAAAAGCCCAAGATGGGCACCGTCACCGCCGTCGGCACCGGCGCGCTCAACACCGACACCGGCGAGCGCATCCCCCTCACCGTGAAGAAGGGCGACAAGGTCCTCTTCTCGAGCTACGCCGGCACCGAGGTCAAGCTCGACAAGGACACCCTGCTCATCATGAGCGAGGATGACATTCTGGCCGTAGTGGAGGAGTGAGCGGAGAAGATGAGAGAGGCATCAGGGACCAGGGATCAGGCACCAGTTGGGGGCCTCGATCGCGCGAGTCCGTCCTGATGCCTGGTCCCTGATCCCCGGTGCCTTCCCCATGACCAACGACCAACTCCGCCAAGCCCTTCGCGAACTCAACGGCGAGCGCCACCTCGCCGTCGTCTTCCACGGCGTGCATTCCCTCGCACTCGGCTCCGTCTACCTCGAAATCAAGCACGCGATGCTCGTCCCGCAGGAAGAAGACCACCTCGTCAAAGTCACCGACGGCAAGAGCATCTACATCATCGACGCCGCGCAGGTCGCGTGGCTGAAGATCGGATAACCGGGAACATTCACCACAGAGACGCAGAGACACCGAGCCGGAAAAGAATCAGAAAACAGTCAGTTTGTGATTGAACTCCGTGCCTCTGTGCCTCTGTGGTTCAATCAGAATCATCAACCTCATTCAGTCATAGAAGCACACACGAACAAAGGATCAAAGAACCATGGCCGCTAAATCCATCGCCTTCGACACCGACGCCCGCGAACGCATCCTGCGTGGCGTGCAGAAGCTCGCCCACGCCGTCAAGGTCACGCTCGGTCCCTCGGGGCGCGTGGTCGTCCTCGAGAAATCCTTCGGCTCGCCGACGGTCACCAAGGACGGCGTGACCGTCGCCAAGGAGATCGAGCTCGACGATCCCTACGAGAACATGGGGGCGCAGATGGTGAAGGAAGTCGCGCAGAAGGCGTCGAAGGACGCCGGCGACGGCACCACCACCGCGACGATCTACGCCGAGGCGATCTACGCCGAGGGACTCAAGAACATCACCGCCGGCGCGAACGCCAACCAGGTGAAGCGCGGCATCGACAACGCCGTTACCGCGATCGTCGATGAGCTGAAGCGGATGTCCAAGAAGATCGGCAGCAGCAAGGAGATCGCGCAGGTCGGCACCTGCTCCGCGAACCAGGACGAGGAGATCGGCAAGAAGATCGCCGAGGCGATGGACAAGGTCGGCAAGGACGGCGTGATCACCGTCGAAGAGGGCAAGAGCCTCGAGACCGAGATCGAGCTCCTCGAGGGCATGCAGTTCGACAAGGGCTACCTCTCGCCGCACTTCGTCACCGACCCCGCGACGATGGAAGCCGTGCTCGAAGACGCCTTCGTCCTCATCTACGAGAAGAAACTCTCCAGCGCCAAGGACATGCTCCCGGTGCTCTCGAAGATCGCCGAGAGCGGCAAGGCGCTGCTCATCATCGCCGAGGACATCGAGGGCGAGGCGCTCGCGACCCTCGTCGTCAACAAGCTCCGCGGCGTGCTCAAGGTCTGCGCCGTCAAGGCGCCGGGCTTCGGCGACCGCCGCAAGGAGATGATGCAGGACCTCGCCATCCTCACCGGCGGCAAGGCGATCATGGACGAGCTCGGCCTCGACCTCGAGAAGATCACGCTGAGCGACCTCGGCCGCGCCAAGAAGATCACCGTCGATAAGGACAACACCACGATCGTCGAGGGCGCCGGCAAGGGCGCGGACATCAAGGGCCGCATCGAGCAGCTCAAGCACCAGATCGACGCCACCACCAGCGAGTACGACCGCGAGAAGCTCCAGGAGCGCCTCGCCAAGCTCGCCGGCGGCGTCGCCCAGGTGAACGTCGGGGCCGCGACCGAAGTCGAGATGAAGGAGAAGAAGGCCCGAGTCGAGGATGCGCTCCACGCCTGCCGCGCCGCGGTCGAAGAGGGCATCCTGCCCGGCGGCGGCGTCGCGATCCTCCGCGCCCGTGCCGCGCTGGATAAGGTCCGCAAGTCATCGAAGGGTGACGAGCGAATCGGCGTCGAGATCGTCGAACGCGCGGTCGTCGCCCCCATCAAGCAGATCGCCACCAACTGCGGCCTCGACGGCTCCGTCATCGCCCACAACGTCGAGAACAGCAAGAGCACCAACTACGGCTTCAACGCCATGACCCACGAGTACGGCGACCTCGTCGAAATGGGCGTCATCGTGCCGACGAAGGTCGAGCGCGTCGCCCTCCAAAACGCGGCGAGCATCGCCGGACTCCTGCTCCTCACCGACGCGGCGATCGTGGATATCAAGGAGAAGAAGTCGGCCGTTCCCGCTGGTGGTGGGATGGATGATATGGATTATTGATAAACCGCGAGCTAAGGGTGGGAAACCAATCCTTGGCTCTTTGGGGCCTGTTATACGGCCAAAGCTTCAGCTCGGGCAAAGTGGGGGAGCAGTCGGATCCGAAAGGTCTGTGTGCGGTATCATTTCGGCTGAGACACAGATTCGATCATGATTGCGGGGCAGAATGACAAGGGTGGAAATCCACGCCAAGCTTAAACGTCCTCCGGTTGTTGAGACGGCCGTGAGCGTGCTGTTCGCTCCAATAGCGGGACTCACCAATGCACATCTTGGTGCGTTTTGGAACTCCTTGCGAGAGGATTTCCCCACAGCAAATGATGCTGAGCCGATCGAACCCATAATAGAACGGTTTGGCAAAGACATCGCTCGCAGGCTTCGTTTGCCTCAAATTCGATTTGTTCCCGCTCAGGGCGCATCTCGAATTCAGATGACCGCAACGGATGGTCATCGAATGACTCAAATACAAAATGGAAGACTTGTATACAATTGGCGACGGCAGGCTGACGGTGTATATCCAAGTTGGGAAGCGGTGTTTTCGCATTTTAAGGACTCTCTTGAGCGGTTCAATAAGTTTTTGAGCGATTCGAGCCTCCCGACTATCGAACCAACACAATGGGAAGTCGTTTATGTAAACCACCTATTTCGTGGGGACGATTGGAACTCGCCAGCAGAATGGCCGGAGCTTGTTCCGGGCCTTCTTGCTCCGGCCATATCTGTAGCTAATTGCCAATTGGAATCGACTGTCACCAACTCGCATTTTGTGTTTCCTAAGGATCGCGGTCGTTTGCATGTTGATCTATATCATGGATTTACAGGCCTCGATGAGCAAGCAAAGGAGTTGCTGATATTCCAACTAACTGCCCGCGGGCCAGTTGACGACTGTCAAACTCTTTTCGATGGGCTGTCATCTGGTCACGAAATAATCGTGCGTACTTTTGAAGAGGTCATTGGGCCGCGCGCCCGCAAACTCTGGGGTTCATAGCGTGCCACGTAATACTGAAATCACATCTATTACTTGGTCGCAGGCTGTACCTTATGCCGCTCGACAAGGTTTCACAGATGTCACCGCGAGCGCGGGGGCGCCATTTAAGTCCGTGGTGTCGGCAGGCCGATCACGACGCGAGATCGAGCTTTCAGAGACTTGGAGTGATGCCATTGAATCCATGCTAGCGTGGCGATTGAATGCAGATGTTTTCGAGGAAACATTTCGGCCCGCAGCAGAGATTATTGACACGGCCATTGATTTTGCGTGGGATCAAGCGAGTCGATTCACGGATGCGCCGTCATCCATCGTACCAGGGGGAAATGGAACGTTAGTATTTGAATGGCACGGTTCTGTGGAAGCACTCACGATTGAATTTGTCGAACAGGGACGCGCGCGAGTCGCCTTGTTCACAAGCAATCGAATTATTAAACGAGGACTGATGACGCGCAACCCCGCAAATCGACGACTTGAAATGCAGTGATAATGCCGACCATGTGAGAGGCGTCACAACCAACGTGTCAGCAGAACTAACCATTGTTGAAGTTGAAGACAATGAGTCTCTCCTTCGGCGTTGCTTGCCCGGCTGGTATAGCCCAAAGGCTAAAAGACCATCTTATGCAGATTTTATGCCCCGCCCGTGGAAATCAGAGTCAAGCCGAGGTGACGCAGATGGGCTTTCGGTAACACGTTCTCGTTATACGCAGCCGGAACAGGCATCGGTTTGCCCGATCAGTGGAAAGCGATTTCATGTGGCACGGCTCCGGGTTCTCTTTTTGAAAGAAAACGAGTTAACTGTCAAAAGTAATTCTCAGCCACACGATGTCGGGCATGCGCTTGTTCCCGAACTAAACAGCATAGATTTGCGGGACGTCGAGGGACGTGAAGAATGGATGAGAACGCGCGCAAAACGCCTAAAGGACCATGCGGAGATGGTACTTGTGCTGCCCTCCTGATGGAGGCGACGGGTGGCCGGTTTATCTCTCGCGATTGTGATTGGGTCGGCGGGTGGCACCGATTCGGCGAAGACTCTTCTGACCTCCCCGGTCATCCAGGGCACCGATCACCGACGAACCGTGATCGATGGCACGGTGCTCGTTGCCGGCACCGCCGGCTCTGATAATTACGGCGAATACCGCGCAAACACGTAATCGCGATCCTTGCAGAGCTGGTGGCACTCGAAGCACTTGTGCAGCACCGCGGCGTCGGTCATTGGTTTGCCGTCGTCGAACTGCGAATAGCCCCAGCCGCCGGTCGAGGCGTACTTATTCGAGTCCTTGACCATGAACTGCACACCGTTCTTCGGGCGCCCAGCGACCCAGGATTGTTTGCGGCCGAAGGACTTGTCGTTCTCTTCCGAGGATTCACAGCTCCAGGCGATGCGGCCGATGACCGTGCCGTCGGGGAAGTCGGGCCTGGGACCCTTCGCTTCGCGGTAGGCCTTGATGGCCGCGTCGTTGCCGAGGACCGCGCGGATGTCGTCCACCTCGCCTTCTTCGCGGGCGACGGTGATGAGCCGCCAGTCGCGGTAGCCGCGAGGCAGTTTGCCCGCGGCGATCGAGGCACCGGCGTCCTCGGCGGGCTCAGACGAAGGGGCCGACGCGGCGACCACGCACCCCAGCACCGCGGCGGCAAGCAGCAACAACGCGATCCGTTTCATGATGTGTCCTTTCGGGGCGCGGGATGGAGCGGCATGCCGCGCTACCCCGATGTTCCTGAAGAGCGGTGTGCCACGTCTTCATGGACAGGCTACCGCCATTTTAACCTTCTCATGAACGTCCCCGCGTTGCAGGGGCCGCCGTGCAGCCGCCGATCGGCTACCATCGCTCAACTTCCGGTCCTTCCGATCGGGGTCAGCAGGCAGGCATCACCCGCCCGCCCACAACCTGCCCACCCATCCGCGGCGAGGTTCGCCGCATCTCCGCACGCACGGTCGCTGCGGAACATGGACGTGGTTCGAGTCTTCCCGCGAGGAAGCACCGCCATGTCCGAGTTATCACCGCTTCATCCCATTGTGTACGAGAAGTTCCGCCTCGCATTCGGCGATCCGCACCGCGCCGAGGGAAAAGACCGACACTGGGGGTTGCGTGCCTTGAACTACATCGCCGCGATCAATGTGCTCGTCAACGGCAGCTCCGAGCACCCGGTGGTGTGGGTCTTCGATCCGCACGATCCCAAAGACGGCGTCAGCAGCTGCCGGATCCGCAGCGAAGCAGAGATCGACCCGCTCATCAAGCGGATTGAGGAGCGCGTGCGGAGCGTGGGCCGGTCGAGCCCCCCTTGAGCTCGATGGGATCGCGCGGCAGCTCCATGAAATCGCGGGTGGCGCGGGGACGCGTCATCGTCCGACCGAGCGCGCCCCGGCCCGTCCCAGGGCGAGGCCGAGCACCACGCCCGCGGCGGTGATGCCGATCCGCGCCTGCGGGCCGGTCACGTGCATGGCCTGGAGGACGAGCAGCGCGACGAGGCCGCCGATCACGGCGCCGATGGTGTGGAACAGGATGCGCCTGGCAATCATCGCGTTGTCTCCACGGTCGATCGGGCAACGTCACCGGCGTCGCCTCACTGTTTGTTTGGGGAAATCGGCGGGGTGGTTTCGAGGGGGGTATGGCCTCATAGGCGGCAACCGGAGGAACATGCTTGTCCGCGCACAAGCACGCCACCCGGCGCAAGAGCATGCTTATCCCTGCACAAGCATGCCGCCCGCCCCCCCGCACGGGTCTACTGATCGGGCGGCGGGTTTCCGTCCTGGAAAGGATGTCATATTGGCCGGAGTTCCGCGTGATTCGGCGCAGTCCCATGGTACATTCGCGGACGCATTCCTTTGAACACAGGGATGCCAACACCTGAGGAGGAGAAGGAACATGAAGGTTGCAGCGCGGACATCGATGAGCGTGGTGGGGGGAGTAGCCGTCTTCTTTGCCGCGGCTTCGGTTTCCGTGGCCGGCGATCTGAACCCCCCTGCGGGGCCGGTCCTGCCGACGATGAAGACGCTGGTGGAAGTCGAGCCGCGGATGCCGATCGGCCAGGCGACGACGCCGGGCGACGCGAACAACGTGTTCATCATTACGAGTTCCGGCTCCTACTACCTGACGGGCGACGTCACGATCCCGCTCACGAAAGCGGGCATCCAGATCGGCGCGGACAATGTGACCCTCGACCTCAACGGCTTCGCGATCATCGGGCCGGGCGCCGGCGTCGCCGCGACCGCCATCTACGCGCCCGGCGCCGCCCGCGGCATCACGGTCAAGAACGGCACCATCCGCAGCTGCGCGCACGGCGTGCTGTTGAACAACGCGACGCTGGCGATGGTCTCGATGGTCACCGTGGCCAACTGCAGCAACTCCGGTGTGCTGGTCGGGAGCGCCGGCATCGTGGACCGCTGCATCGCCGTCTCGTGCGGCGCGGTCGGGATCAGCGCCGGCAACGGCTCCGTCATCACGGGCTGTGCGGCGCAGAGTTGCACTAACGGGGGCATCCTTGCCGCCGGGCCGGGCGTGGCGGTGACGGGCTGCTCGGCGACTCAGAACACCGGGCCCGGATTCCTCGTGCTCTCGAACGGCGCAACGCTGACCGACTGCATTGCCGTGAGCAACGGCTCCGACGGTTTTCAGATCGGTTCGTCAACGCTGATCCGCGGCTGCAGCGCGGTGTCGAACGGCAACGGCGGCACCGGATCGGGCATCCACGCGACGGGGAGCGACAACCGGATCGAAGGCAACAACTGCACCGCCAACGATCGCGGGATCGAGATCGATTCCGGTGGCAACTTCGTGACCCGCAACACGTGCTCGGGGAACACCACCAGCAACTGGGACGTCGCGGCGAGCAACATCATCCTGGTGGTCGCCGGCGCGACTTCCGCGGGCTTCAACGGCAACGTCGGCGGCGCCGGGCCGGGCTCGACCGATCCCAACGCGAACTTCTCGTACTGAGGCGGGCGGCGATCACCCGCGGCGCACGATTGTTGTGCGAACTTCAATCTTCAGGGCTGGTGGCCCTGCCGTCCCCTATCGCCGCCTGCGCGTCATGATCGCCGCGCCTGTGATGCAGAGTGTCACGAGCGCGGAGGGAGCGGGCTCGTCGGCGGGGTTGGGCGGCACGAGGTCCACCGAACTGCCGCAGAGGCCGGACCACGCTTCGCCCCGCCATTGCACGTGAAAACCCTCCGCGGTGTGGGCGCCGAAGGTCAGGGCGAAGCCCGACGTGGCCTCGACGTCCTGCGGCGTTCCGGGCGCGCTGCGCGAGCCGGCGGTCGTGCTGCTGATGGCGATAATTGAGACGGGGAAGAACACGCCGACCTGCACGTTGATCGTGAACTCGCCCTCGACCGTCACGATTTCATCGGTCGTGCCGTTGAAGGCGCCGCTGCCGGTGATCACGCCGGTGCGGGCGTTCACCTGGTGACTGCCGTTCAAGCGGGTCACATTGTTGACGGTCATGGTGATCTGGTTGCCCGCGATGGAGTTGTCCGCGAGCGAGGGCGCCAGGGCGCTGCCGAGGATGCTGGTGGTGTAGCTGTAGCAGAACGTGACCGCTGTGGTCTGTGGCGGGTTCGGTCCCTCGGCAACGACGGCGAAGGTTTCATTGGAGATGGTCAGTTCGCTGCTGCCGAACGCCGTGTCGCGGAAAGGATCGGGGGGGCCGACGCACGAGTGGGCGCGCCCGACGAACCGGCCGCCGCGGAAGTCGACGCCTTGGAGCGCAAGCCCGTCCCCGCCGATCGCGTTGAGCACGGCGGCGTCGATGAAAAAGGCGGATTCATCGCTGCTCTGGGTCTCATGGATCGCCGGGTCGGGGCCGGGAACATCGGCCTGGCCGGACACAAAGCCGTGGATCGAGCCGGAGGCCATGCCGGAGATCGCGCCGTGGGCGGCGCACAAAATCAAACCACGGACCAACAGATTCCGCTTCATCTCCCAGATTCCTCCATCCGCGGCGGGGTGCGCGGCCGCGGTTCCTGTGCGGACAATGCAGAACGAAAACGTCATGAGACCTGGACGACCGATCTGAGCTCTGAGTTGTTATCGCCGCCGGCGCGCCGTGCCCATCGCGCCGATCAATCCGAACATCGCGAGCGCGCCCGGCGCGGGTGTGTCGTAGGGGTTCGGCGGAACGAGACTCGACGAGTCGCCGCAGAAGCCCGTCCAGTCCTGGCCGCGCCAGATGAGATGCGCGCCGGGCGTGATGGAGCTGACGCCGAAGGTCACGGCGAAGCCGGCGGAAGCCTCGACATCGGGGAAGGCCGCGGCGCGGCTGCGGGAGGTGGCTTCGGTTTGAGAGATGGCGGTGACGTCGAACGCGAACTCAAAGTTCACGGGAAGGACTCGCGTGAACGTGCCGCTGAGTGTCGCGGTTTCCTGGGTCATGCCCGCGAAACTCTGCGTGGCGATCCGTGCTCCGGACTGAACATTGAGGCCGTGAAGGCCGTTGACGATCTGCTGCCCGGCGACGTTCATGACGATCTGATTCTGGGCGTGGGACGTGTCGGTGAGCGAAGGCTCGCGCGTGCTGCCGTAGGCGTTGGATGTGATGCTGTAGCAGAAGGTGATCGATACGTTCTGCGGCTGCGGCGCACCGTCGTAGGTCACGCGCATGAACTCGTTGACGGCAGAGATGCTGCTGGTGCCGAAGGCCTGGTCGGTGAAAGGAGATTGCGGGCCGACGCACGAGTGCGTGCGGCCGGTCATGTACCCCCAGCCAAAGTCGAGCGCGGCCATGGCCAGCCCGTGCCCGCCGATCGCATTCGAGACGTCAGCGTCCATCTGGAACGCGGGCAGGCTGCTGGCGTGGCTTTCGGAAAGAGTCGGGCCCGGGGGATTTCTGGCGCTGCCCGAGACGGAGGCCTCGATCGTCGCGGACGCCGTGGCGGGAAGGACCCAGATGGCGGCGCCCAACAACACACCTTGGGCGAACAAATGCCGTTTCATATCTCCGACTCCTTCATGCGCGGCGGGGTCGTGCCCGTCGCGGTGCTGTGCAGCGGAATCATAAGGCATAAACTGGCTTCACCGAAGCGAATTCCCGAGGAAAGCGCGATGACCACCCCGCGTGCCGACCATGTTCCGACGGATACACCCGCATCCGGGGCGAAGGATTTTCCCTACGACACGCGCCTCGATGTTCGTTTTCCGGCGCTGACGCTGATCGACGTGCCGAAGCTGGCATCGGAAGTGAAGCACCCGTGGTTCAACCAGACGCTGTGCAAGGTCAATGATTCGGTGGTGCGCGTGGGCGTCGTCAAGGGCGAGTACCACTGGCACAAGCACGACCACGATGACGAGTTCTTTCACGTGCTCGAGGGATGCCTGCTCATTGATCTGGAGGGGCGGACCGTGGAGCTCAAGCCGGGCCAGGGCTTCGTGGTGCCGAAGGGCGTGATGCACCGCACCCGCGCGCCGGAGCGGACCATCATGCTGATGGTCGAGAACGCGGGGATCATCCCGACGGGGGATTGAGGGACGAGGGATGGCGCCTTGGCGGCGCACCGCAGCTCGAGCGTTGAAACGCTCGGCGTCACCGCCGCCGGCGTTTCCCGTTCATCAGAGCCCCCGCGAAGCACAGGGCGATCGAGGTCGAGGGCGCCGGCTCGTCGGCGGGGTTGGGTGGGACGAGGTCCACCGAGCTGCCGCAGAGGCCCGCCCACGCTTCGCCGCGCCATTCGACGTGCAGGCCCGCGGCGGTGTGAGCGCCGAAGGTCAGGGCGAATCCGGAGGTGGATTCGACATCCGGAAACATCCCAGCGGCGCTGCGCGAGGTCGCCTCGCTGCCGGCGGAGAGGTTCAACTGGAGGGGGAAACTCACTCCGACCTGCACGCTGATGGTGAACGTCCCCTCCACCGTAGCGGTGTTATCCGTCATGCCCTCGAGAGCGCCGGAGGCGGTGATGACGCCGGTGCGCGAGTTCACTTGGTGACTGGCGTTCAAAAGGGTTTGGTTATTGACACGAACATAGACCTGAGTGCCCGCGTTTGAGGTGTCCGTGAGAGACGGCACGACCGTGCTGCCCTGGACGATGGAGGTGTAGCTGTAGCAGAACGTGACCTGTGCGATCTGCGGCGCGGGCTGCGCATCGGAGATCACGCGAAAGGTCTCGCCGGTGATGCTGAGATCGCTGCTGCCGAAGGCCTGGTCGCGGAAGGGGACGGGGGGGCCGACGCACGAATGGGCGCGCCCGACGAACATGCCGCCGCGGAAGTCGATTCCCTGGATCCCGAGCCCGTCGCCGCCGATGGAGTTCAGAACACCGACATCGATGAAATAAGCGGGCTGGTCGCTGCTCGCGGATTCGTGGAGGTCCGGATCGGGTCCCGGCACACCCACCTGTCCGGAGACGAAGCCGCTGATCGAGGCGGCGGCGGGACCGGGCGCCGCGCCTGCGGCGGCGCACAACAACAGACCACGGACAATCGGATTCCGCTTCATCTCCCAGACTCCTCCATCCGCGGCGGGGGATTCGCGGCCGCGGTCCTGTGCATGGTCAATATAGGTCGAAGTCGGGAATAAACGAAATGAATTCCGGCGATCAGGCGGTCAATGGGACCATTGGTCGGGGCCCGGCATCTGAGCCGGCTGGAGTGGATGTTTTCCGCTCCGGGACGCATGTTTCGTTGCAGGCCTTGAGCATGCTTCTCAGAGCAGAGCATGCCGCTGCCCATCTCAGGAGCCGAAGCGCAGCTCGATTTCCTCGCACTCGAGAAACCGCTCGGTGCCAGGAGAGTGATGGCGGCCGGTCACGACGAAGCCGCACCGCTGCAGTACCCGCAGTGAGGCGATGTTCGTGCTCGCGATGCGCGCGTGGAGGGGGCGCCATTCCAACTCGGGCAGAAGGAGGGCGAGCGCGCGGGTGGCGGCGCCCCTGCCCCAGTGCTCGCGCGCGATCCAGTAGCCGATCCACTTCTGCTCCTCGTCCTTCCCCGCGGCGTTCTTCTCGACCCGGGGGAAGCACGAAATGCTCCCGACGAGCGCGCCGTCGCCGATGATCGCGCGGGCCACGACCGCCGGGTTCGTGAGCACGTTCTGCATCAGCGGCTCGTAGGTCTCCCAGGTCCTGGGGATCACCATCGCCAGCGCGTTCGCCTCGGGGTCGAGTTGGATCTCGTAGAGCGCCGGGAGATCCGCCGGTTCGATGGCGCGCAGGCGCACCTCTTGGAACCGCGGCTTGTTGGGTGTTTCTGCGGCCATGGCCGGAGCATACGAATCGGCGTGAAAGGCGGGCGTTGACCGCGAGTCAACCCGCCTTGCAATGAACCGCCGGGAATCGGACATTCGTACAAGAGCAACGCCGGAGGCACAGGGCTTTGCACGGAGCGGCGGGTGGGCAGTGGGGGGCGGACCGCCGCGGCGTTGTTTGATCGCGTACCAGGGGCACCCCTCGATGATGCTGCCGAACAAGTTTGTCCATTCGACGACGCGCGACGAGTCGGTTCATTCCGTCGCGGCGCTGACGCTCGCCTTCAGCAACGACCCCGCGTGCCGCTGGGCGTGGCCGGATGCGCAGCAGTACCTCGACGCCTTCCCGCGCTTCGTCCGCGCCTTCGGCGGCCGCGCGTTCGAGCAGGGCTCCGCCTTCCACACCGACGGGTACCGCGGCGTGGCGCTGTGGCTGCAGCCGGGCTCGGGGCCGGACGAAGAGGCCCTCGGCGAACTGCTCGAAGAGACCGTCGCTGATGAAACGCTACGGGATCTCTTCCACGTGTTCGAGCGGATGGGCGCGTTCCACCCCAAGGAGCCGCACTGGCACCTGCCGCTCATCGGCGTCGACCCGGCGCTGCAGGGCCGGGGGTGGGGCTCGGCGCTGCTGCGCCACGCGCTGGCGCAGTGTGATGAAGAGAATCTCCCGGCGTATCTCGAAGCGACGAGCATCCGCAGCGCGGTGCTGTACCGGCGGCTGGGCTTCGCGCCGCTGGGCACGATCCAGGTGGGGTCATCGCCGCCGATCATTCCGATGCTTCGCGAGCCCGGCTCTCCTGTGAACTGACGCGGGGCGCATGGGCGCGGCTGCATCGCGGATGATCAACGGGGCGAAGGCGGGCTAGTTCACGACGACGTCCACGCACCCGGCGATCCCCAGCGCGACAGAGATCACGCCGTTCAGGGTGAAGAACGCCAGCGGCAGGCCGGCGATGCCGCGCCGGGCCAGCACGAGGTGCTCGTACACCAGGAGCACGCCCACGCCGATTACAGCGCCGAGCATGAGCGCGCCGAAGCGGGGATCGCTTCGCCATGCGAAGACGAGGAAGGTCATGGCCGCGAGATGCAGGGCGCGGCTGGACCAGAGCGCGCCGTTCACACCGAGCCGCGCGGGGATGGATCGCAACCCGGTGCGCCGGTCGAAGTCGAGGTCCTGGAGCGCATACGCCACGTCGAAGCCGGCGACCCAGCAGACGACCATGCCGCTGAGAAAAAGGATCGTCGAAGCCGGCGCGGCCGCGGTGCTCGCGTAGATCGATGGATCGATCGCGATCCCGGCGGCGAGGGGGCTCGCCGCGAGCGCCCCGCCCAGGAACAAGTGGCACGCCGCGGTGAAGCGCTTGGTGAAGGAATAGAACGCGATCCACAGCAGCACCGGGACGCTCAGCGTCAGCGGCCAGGGGTTGCCGA
>DASZQL010000238.1:0-13140 GCA_035549675.1 Phycisphaerales bacterium
GTCGGATGGTCCACCGTCGCGCGGCCCGCCCGGACCACCTCCACCACCTCCGCGGCGGCGGCGCTTGCGGCGGCGGCCGTCGTTCTGGCGTCGGTCGCCGCCTTCTCTTGGTGGGCCGTCCTGGTCGCGCGCGTCGCCGTCACGCGGCGGGCGCGGTGCGCCATCGCCGCGATTCCCCTCTCCGCTTCCGCTCTGACGGCGGCGTGCTTCTTCCTGCTCGCGGCGCAGTCGTGCGCGCTCGGCGAGGTCAACGGGGCCTTTGGGTTTCGGCGCTCCACCGCCGCTGCCTTGTTGCGGCGGGCGAGGCGGGCGCTGTTGTTGCTGCTGCTCACCGGATGGACCACCGGGCGCGCCGCGTGATTCTTGCTGCGAGCGTTCGCGGTAGCGCTCCTGCCGGTCGCCGCGAGGTTGAGCGCCTGTCGCGCCAGGGGCGCCCGGTCCTCCCGCGCTTCCCGGACCGCGTTCGGTGCGCTGGCGGACCTGCTCCGGGCTCATGCCGCGCATCGGATCAGACGGGCGGGGCGGCGGGCCGGTTGGACCAGCCGGCTTGTTGAAGCCCTGCGCCTCGGCCTCCTCGGGCGTCATGATTTCTTCGACGGGGACCGCGACCTGCTTGCCTTCTTCACCTTCGAGGCGCACGAGCACGAGCTGCGTCAGGATCTGCCGGTCGATCACGATGCCGATGCCCTGGGGCGTACCGACGCGCTTCTTCATCTTCGGCAGGCGCTTCACGAGCTCGTCGTAGGTCTGGTCCTCGTAGCGGAGACAGCACATCAGCCGCCCGCACCGGCCGCTGATCTTGAGGGGGTCGAGGGTGGCCTTCTGGGTCTTAGCGCTCTTGATGGAGATGGGCTTGAGGACCTTGAGGAACTGCTTGCAGCAGCAGTGCTGGCCGCACTTCTCGTAGTCGGCGATGAGGCGGGCCTCGTCGCGGGCGCCGACCTGCCGGAGCTCGATGCGCGTCGAGAACTCGCGGGCGAGGAGGTGAACGAGGTCGCGGAAGTCGATGCGGTCCTCGGAGCGGAAGTACAAGGTGAGCCGCTCGCCGCCGAGGATGGGGTCGGCGTCCACGATCTTCATGGGCAGGCGGAGCTCTTCGACGTAGGTCTGCGCCTTCTTCGCCATGGCCGTCTTGAGACCGTTGAGGCGGGACTGCTCGTTCATGTCCTCGACGGTGGCGACACGGAGGATCTTGCCCTCGGTGAAGAAGGGGAAGTCGGCGCCGCCGGAGTTCTCGATGTAGCCGAGCATCTCCTGGCGGCTGACGCTCTTGGAGCAGCCGGCGTTGGGGCAGGTGCTGGTGAGCATCTCGCCGAGTTCGGTGCCGCGGTGCGTGCGGGCGACGAGCTTGGAGCCGCATCCGGGTTTGGCGGAGCCGTCGTAGGGGTACTCGCCGATGAGGCCCATCGCGCCGAAGCGCATGACGATGGTCTTGGGGGCCGAGAGTTTCTCGTACGCCTCGCGGTCGCGCTCGTACTCGGCGACATCAGCCTCGAACTGAGGCAGTGGGAAGATCGACATGCAGTGGTTCCGCGTCTTGGGGCCGTTGATCGGTTCGAATGAATCACTCGCGCGAACAGATCAGCGAGCGTCAGTCGAGCCGAGTTGTCGCCGGCGGCAGTTTTGTATGCCCCCGCCACAGGCCGGCGCCGCGGCGGGGTTCGAACGCGGATGACGGGGACATCATAAGGGGGAACGCGGAACGCTGAAATCGGAACGCGGAACAGAAGAGAAAGAGGAGAAAAGGAAGGAGATGTAGAAAGACAGAAGCCCTCACCCGGCCTCTCCCAGAGGGAGAGAGGAGTGGAGGAACTTGCGCTCCCACGGTCGCGTCTTGTCAGCGGGTTCTGCGGCGGCCGGCCATGGCCAGGCCGATGATCGCCAGCGCGCCGGCGCCTGGTGTGGGGACTACAACGGTCACGAAGGTGGGGCCGCTGATGCCACCGGTTCCGGTGGGGATCAGGATGTCGACGAAGGCGCCGGTGGTGTCGTTGTAGCGGAAGACCCGGTTGTTCGAGCCCGACGTGACGTAGAGGAATCCGTCGTTGCCGAAGGCCATCCCGATGGGCTCGTCGAGACCTCCGGAGTGCGCGGTGACGAAGGTTCCCTGCGAGGCGCCGGTCGTGGCGTCGTAACGGGCCACGGCGTCGGCGGTCTCGCTGGTGACGTAGAGCGAGGAGCCGCGGAACTCGAGGACCCGGGGCTTGTTGATGGAGGCGAAGATGCCGATGAAGGAGCCGTCGGTGCCGCTGTACTTCAGGATGCGGTTGTTGTTGTAGCTCGGGACGTAGAGGTTGCCGTCGGGGCCGAAGATGGTGCCGTTGTCGGCGCCGTTGAGGCCGCCGAGGCCGGTGGTGATGAAGGTGTCGATGAAGGCGCCGGTCGTGCCGTTGTAGCGGAGGACGCTGTTGCCATCGAAGCTCGAGACGTAGAGGTTGCCGTCGCCGCCCCAGGTCAGGCCGGTGGGTGAAGTGAGGCCGCCGGAGCCGGAGGGGATGAAGTTGTCGATGAACGCGCCGGTCGCGGCGTTGTAGCGCTTGATGGAGTGGTTGCCCTCGCTGGCGACGTAGAGCAGGCCATCGGGGCCCACGCGCGTGCAGAGGGGGTGGGACATCCCGCCGGACTCGAGGTTGGCGATGAACGTGCCGGTCATGCTGAAGCGGCCCACGCGGTTACCGTTCCAACTCGTCACGAGCAGTTCTGCTGCGGATGCCGGGAGACACGCGCAGAACGACAACACCCCCGCCGCCACCACCACCACGCGCTGATACTTCATGGCTTGCCGCTCCTCCGTCCCACGAGAGGTTGGCTACACGGTCCCAGTTCCGGGGAGTTGGATGCGCGAAGATTCAGCGGGTTCTCGGCGGATCGGCACCATCCGGCGAAACCGACCCGATTACGAATGCGGTTTCGCCGCGACGGGAGGAACCGCGCGGAGAAGTTGGCAAAGACAGGGAGGTCGGGCGCTTACGGCGTCGGCGAGCCGCCCGCTTCCGGGAGCTTTTCCTTGATTCGTTGGAAGCGCTGGATGCAATCCGCTTGATGCTTGGCGGTGGGGAGCATCTCGAGACGGGCGATCTCGCGGCGGATGATCGGCGTGCGCGAGCCGTCGGCGTTCTGGCGGTTGAGGATCTCAATCATGCGGGTCCAGGCGTGCCAGTAGTCGCGTGAGAAGTCGCGCTTGGCTTCGAGGTCCGCCGCGAGGCGCTTGAGCCCGGCGAAGGCCGGCTCGTCGCGGCCCGCGCGGAGATCGGCTTCGGCCAAGCCTCGGAGGAGGTCCGGGGTGGGGGCGGAGTCGTCGATGAGCTTGTGGAACATCTTCGCGGCGTTGTCGGCATCGCCGGTGAGAACGAGCGCCCATGCGAGGCGGCGGTCCTGCTCGCGGCGCTCGGCGTCGGTGCTCCAGCCCTCCCAGTTCGTGGCGAAGCGGAGCACGGCGACCGGCTCGGGCGGGACTCGGTCGGGGTTGGTGTCCGCGGCGAAGCCAGCGACCAGCGGAGTGATCTTGAACCACGCGTCGCGCGAGATCATCGCCATCGCGGCACGCGCGCTCTCCGGCGAGAGCGTTTCGAGACGTGAGACCCATTCGCGCGCGTGATCGACGTCGCCACGCACGGCGAGGGTGCGCGCGCCGACGGCGAGAAGGTCGTTGTTCTCCTCGGCGGAGAGGTCGAATGACGGGATCGCGGCGAGGCGCTCCCACGCCTGCTTGGGGTCGCTCAACTGCAGGAAGGCGCTCGCTTCGAGCGCCGCGGCCTTGCGGAGCAGGGCCGGGGCCTCGTCGGGCGGCGCCTGCTCCGCGGCCCGCCACGCGGTCCATGCTTGTGAACGGGCGTTCTTCATCGCCTGCGTGCCGTCGAGTTCCTGGTCGGTGAAGGCCTCTTCGTGGCCTGGATACATCGAGGCGAGCTGCATCCAGCCGCGGGCGAGGTCGAGGCGCGCGAGCGCGGAGAGGGAGGGGCTGTGGATGAGCGAGCCGCAGACGCGCTCGGCCTCGCGGACCTGCGGGATGGCCTTCACCGCGCCGACGGAACCGAGATCGGACGTGAGCAGGTTGATGAAGCGCGCGCGGAGCTCGTCGCGGTGGGGGACTTCGAGGGGGGTGTCGTGGGCGAAGCGGAAGACGGAGAAGATTTTGACGCGGCGGTCGGCGTCGGGCGCGGCGGTGGGCGAGGGTTTCGAGGCCATCCAGGCACGTTCGGCGGCGGCGCAAGCGCGGAGCGCGGCACCGGGGGCTTCTGGGTCGTCCTTATGGTCGCGCGCGATGGAGAGGAAGACGTCCATCGCGCGGGCGAGTTCGTCGGCGGAGGCGCCGTCGCGCTGGAGGGCGCGGGCGAAGCGGTCGAGAGCGGTGATCTTGAGCGCGCCGAGGTCGGAGTCGGCTTTGGATGCGGCGAGCTCGAGGAGCGGGAGGGCCTCGTCGGCCTTGCCGCTGTCGAGGAGCCAGGCCCCGCGCGCGACGAGCGCGACGGCGGGGAGTGAGGCGGGCGCAGCATCCGAAGGAACGATCGGGCCGAGCTGCTCGATGACGGCGGCGCGGCGCGCGGCGAGCGGCTCGGCGAACTCGCGCGAGTCGAGGATCGAGCGGAAAGCGTTGTACGCCGCGGCCTCGGCGGCGGCCTTGGCGCCATCGTTCTCGGCCGTGCGCGCGAGGCGCAGGCGCGCTTCGGCGGCGCCGATGGAAAGGTACAGGTCGCGCTCACCGAAGTCCTTGAAGACGCCGGCTGCTTCGGCGCGGTCGACCACGGCCAGCGCACTGGCGGTGTCCTTGAGCTTGCGCGTGGCGAGCGCCGCGCCAATGGCAAGATCGGGCGCGATCGCGCCCGCGACTTCGGGCGCGGCGTCCCCCCCCGGCGCGTTCGCGGCTTCCTTCGCGGCGGCGAAGAAGCGGACGGCGGAGGCGGCGTCGTCGGACATCAGGGCGGCGAGGCCTTGGAGAAGGGCTTGCTCGGACTTGGCCCAGGCGCTGGGGGTCTCGGCTCTTTGCGCGAGAGACGATGATTGTTGCACGAGCTCGGTGCGAAGATCGCCGACGGGCAGCAGCGATGCGAGGAGGAGTGAGGCGCGCGCACCGGCGAGCGGAAGCCGAGTATCGCGCCAATGAATCAGCGCGACGGTTCGGCGCTCGGTTTCCTCCCGTGGGTTGGCAGCCGCCTCATGTTCAACCGCGGCGATATAGGTCGTGCATTCATCGGTCGCCAGCTTGACGATAAAGGCGACGTCCGCGGCACAGATCGCCAGCCGGCGCTGTTCGTCCGGGGTCGCGACGCCGAAGAGCAGGGAACGGTCCGCTGCTCCGTCGGACCAAAGCTCCATGTCCCCCATCAGCGGGATCAGGCTGTTGACGATGCCGAGCGACTCCAGCTCGGCGGTCTGTTGCTTGCGCTGAATGCCGCGCTGATCGCGTTCATCGAGAACGCGTTCGACCGTCGCCTCATCTTGCCACACAGCAAAGCCTGACTTGATGCGGTTTCGGTATTGCTCAAATGCTGGATCAATGTGCGCGGAGAAGGTGCTCGTCGAGGGTTCTTGGGTTTGAGCACGAACATCAACACTCTGAAGCATCGCGAGAATCGCGATGAAAGCCGTACCTCGGGTTGTGCGGATCATCTCGTCTCTCCGGCACCATCGTTCGGACTTCCCGGCGTCCCGCCTGCTCCCGCCGGGTGCGCGAACGTGACCTGATCGTAGCCCGCGCGGCGGAGGGCGTTGAGCACCGCCAGCGCGTGCTCCCAGCGCGCATCGGCGTCGGGGCGGATCACGAACGATTGGGTTTGTGCGATGAGCGGGCCGCGGGCGGCGCCGGCTTTGGTGAAGAGATCGTCAACGCCGCGAATTTCGCCGAGCGCGGGGGAGTCGGTCGCGATCGCGCACTGCTCGGGGCCGTCGCCTCCCGAAACGACGGTGACGCGGATGGGCACGCTGGGCAGCTCGAAGGGGTCGGCCTGCGCGGGGGTCTGCGCGGTGAGTGCGCCGGACTCCGCGGGCTTCGGCGCTTCGGTTTCCATCGACTGCTCGCGGGGGCGGAAGCTCGCGAGCATGAGGAAGTAGGTGAGCAGGAGGAAGATCACGTCGATCATCGCGGTGATGTTGAGCATCATCGGCGCGGCCTCGTAGCGGCGGCGCCGGCGCGAGCGCACCGGGATGTGCTCGGCTTCGTCGAGCGCGATGGCTTCCAACTGCGGGTCGATGGGAGCAGGGAAGCTGCCGGGTGCGGGGCTCATCCGCGGCCCCTTTCGCTCCCGAGCGTGGCCGGGCTTGCGGCGCCGCCGTCGCGCGCGGGCTCCTCGGGGAGCGCGACAAGATCGACGCGCGCGATTCCCGCGCGCGTCACCGCCTGGAGAACAGGGTGCACGCGGTCGTACCGCTCGGTGCGCGAGGCTCGGACGATCACGCGCACGCCCGAGTCGCGCATCCGCGCTTCGCGCAGCACGCCCGTCAGCGCGTTGACGCCCTCACCGGTGTTGGTGAACGACAGCGTGCTGACGCGGTAGTCGCCGCCGAAGCCGCCGCTCTCGCCGGTCAGCTCCCGGGGCACGACGTTCACGATCACACGCCCCTCGGCGGCGATCGGCTCCGTCGCCGGCTCGCGCAGGCGAGGCAGGGTCATGTCGATCACCTCTTCCTTGCTGAGCTGCGTGATCAGCATGAAGAAGACGACGAGCATGAACACCACGTCCACGAGCGGCGTGAGGTTCGGCTGGACACGGGGCGGGCTGTAGGCGCGGCGGCGCTTCACGCGCGGGCGCCCCCGGCGGCGCCCACGCCGTATGCCTCCGCGGCGGACGGCGCGCTCGGCTTCCCGGCGGCGCCGGCGCTCGGCGCGGGCGGCGCGTTGCGGAGCACGCCGATGAGTTCCTCCGCGGCGCGGGTCGCTTCGAGCGTCATGCCGTCGATCCGGCCTCGGAGGACGGCGTACGCCGAGAGCGCCGGGATCGCCACGACGAGGCCCCAGAAGGTGGCGACGAGGGCCGTGCCGATGCCCGCGGCGAGGGCGACGGGGTCGGGCGTGCCGCCGGCGGAGACGATCGCGCGGAAGGCGAGGATGATGCCGTAGACGGTGCCGAAGAGGCCGATCATCGGCGCGATGTTGCCGATGACGTTGAGGGGCTCGGTGCGCCGGAGGCGTCGAATGGTGAGCTCCTCGGAGGCGGATTCCATCGCGCGCGTGATCGCGATGTGGCCGGAGCCCGCCTCGACGAGCGCGGCGCGCATGACTTCGCCGAGGAAGGACGGCGTCTGCGCCGCGACGTCCGCGGCGAAGGGCGCCCGCCGCTCGCGGAGCAGCTCGCGCAGCCGGCCCGCGAGGCCGTCGGGGATGATCGTCCTGCGGGCGTTGTCGCGCCAGAGCACACCCATCAGCCCGAGGCTCGCCGCGGAGAGGGCCATCAGCGTCCAGATGATGATGCTCCCGAACCATTCGACCTCGTGCGTGACGGGGTGGCGCTGGATGAAGAAGACCTCGGCGAGCGAGAGCTTCACGCTCGCGGCGGCCTTCGCGGCGCCCGCGGCGGCGGACGGCGGCGCTTCCGCGGCGGGGGCGGGGCGCGCGGTGATGACCCACGCCGACGCGAGCAGGATGATGCACAGGATCCACCGACTGACACGGCGTGTCATGGCTTATTGACCTCCTCGGGACCGATGAACTTGTAACCCTCGGCCCCGCCGCCGAACTTCTCGCCGATCGATTTCAGAATTTCCGCCGGGTCGGGGTCCATGAACTGGATCGTCTTGATCATCACGTCGCGCCGGCCGGTGCGCCGATCGACGGGGTTGAGCCTGTCGAGCTCGTCGAGGACTTTTTCCTTGTCGAGGCCGCGGATGGTGGCGCTGGTGGTCGCGGAGGAGAGGACGAAGACGGCGTCGGGCTTGAGGGCGAGCGCGGTCTGGAGCGCCTTGATCGGGTCGCCCATCCCGGCGCAGGTGACGGAGCGCGCCCAGGTCATCACCGCGCGGACGTTGTCGCGCGAGGCGCGGATGAGCCGCTTGGGCCTGAGCGTCTGGTCGTCCTCGGGGTGCGGGGCGGCGATCGCGTCGCCGCGCTGGAAGAAGATCACCTGGAACCGCTGCGTCGAGGCGAGTTTTTCGACGGAGCGCTCGAGCCGGGCGAGGACGTATTTGAAGGTGGACACCATCGAGCCGGAGGCGTCGACCACGTAGATGATGCTCTCGGCGTTGCTGGCGCCGACGCCGGCGAAGCGGACTTCGGGGAGTTTCTGTTCCGACGCGAGGCGGGCACGCTCGTCGGCGTTGGTTGGCGCGCGGGGAGTCGGGAGGGGGCGCTCGGTGTCGAACTTCGCGGCGAGGTCCTTCAGCGTGGACGACGGCGCGGCGCTCTCGCGCGGGAGGGCGGCGGTCTTCGCCTCCTCGCGCGTATAGTCGTCCGCGGGCTCGTCGGCGGTGAGGCGGACGGGCGCGGGCTCGTCGAAGCTCACGATCACCGGCGGCTTGGGGGGCGGGCCGGCGTGCGTCGCGCTCCAGACGATGAAGAAACCGGAGACGATCAGGAGCGCGTGCAGGCCGATCGAGACCCACCACGGGAGGAAGCGGGGCGACACCACCGCCGCGACGCGCGCGGCGAGATTCGCCGGTTGATCGGTGCCCGTGTCCGTCATGGTGCGAGTCTACTTGGAGTGATTTGACCGCCGCGAGTGCGCGGCGATGCGCTCAAGCGGCCTTCGGCTTGGGCGCGGCGGCGCGCGGGCGGAAGAGCATCCAGTCCATCGAGAGCATGCCCGCGCCGCCGAAGACGAGTCCGAGCGCGCTCATGAGCAGCGTGAACTGCAGAAGGAGGTCCTTCCAGGCATTCGCGTACTGCGATGGGTCATCCATCATGGGCTGCGGCAGGAAGCCCCAGAAGGCGTCGCCGGACGCGATGGCGGGGTGGATCTGCGTGAGCCACATCGCGACACCCATGGTGCACGCGAGGCCGAGGGCCCAGAAGCGCGTCATGAAGCCGAGAAGGACGAGCGACCCGCCGAGGAGTTCGGTCACCGCGGCGACCCACGGCATGAGCTTGAGCGCGGTCGGCGTCGCGAGGAACGCGGGCCAGGCGGTCCGGCCCTGGTCGTCGGGACGCGAGGCGTGATCGAGTAGGAGCGTGAGGCCATAGAGGCGCAGCGCCTCGCGCGGCTCGGGGAAGTCCGCGGCGGTGTAGGTGCCGAGAGCGGCGGGCGCGCTGGAGGTCGCGGCGAAGGCGGGTGGTGAGGTGGGCTGCTCGGGCTCGGCCGGCTTGTCGGCGCCGTCGTCGGGCTTGGGCTCCGGGGCGGGAGCTTCGGACGGCGGTGAAGAGGGCGGCGAAGTCTGCGATGGCGCGGCGGCGGAGGGACCGGGGATGATGCCGAGGTTCGCGAGCACCGCGGCGGCCTCGCCCTGATAGGGCTGGTTGTAGAAGAGCTTGCCGCACCCGGCCCAGATGAAGACCGCGCCGAGGGCGAGTCGGAGGCAGAGGGGGGTGAGAACGAGTGGTCTTGATTGCATCGCCATCCTTATTCCCTTCGGCTCGACCGGGTTTCAGGGGACAAAACATCGCCCAAACGAGAGGAAATCGAACGCAGAGGAAAACAGAGGTAGGCAGAGGGACGCAGAGAAACGCGCCATAGAAGAGTGCGGTAGGGCGTCGAACTAGAATGATGCGGCTTCGCGGGTGTGGCGGAACTGGCAGACGCCCGGGATTTAGGTTCCCGTGTCCGCAAGGACGTGCAGGTTCGACTCCTGTCACCCGCATTCGGAAGACGTTGAAAGTTTGAAAGTGCTTGGTGCTCGGTGAGTTTGGGAGAGCCCGACGGCGGTCTCCTCAGGCGATCTTGCGAGAAGGCGGAAGACGTATGGCTTGGGCGTTCCTTGAATCACCCCCTCCGTCACGGGGCGCGGGCCTCCTCCCCCGATCGGAATCGGGGAGGAGGCATTGCAGGCTCGCCGGCGCTTCGCGTCTTGTTGATCGGATGTGCAGCGATTCGCGTCTCATTTGAAGTTATGCGTGCGGGAGGTTCCGGATAATGTGACTTGCGCGCGGAGGTGCAAAACTCCCCGCCGCGGGTGGTTGTTGCGGCTATTCTTGGGGTTCGCCGCATGAGCATTGGTCCGATCAACTTTGCCGCCGCGACCCGCACGATGAACGTGGGTGGGGCGGGGCTGTATTCGATGAGCGCGGTGAACCCGGTCGGCCGGGTGACACGCGCGGGGGCGGCGAGCGGCACGAGCGCCGTTGCCGCGGCGGCGTCGCCAACCGGGCAGCGCGCCGAACCGGATCGGCTCGCGGGCGCGCGGCGGCTGGTGTCGGGCGTGGTGCCGGGGTCGATCGATTTCAAGGGCGATGTCCCCGCAGCGGCGCCGCAGTCGATCGCGATGTACGGGCGTCCGGCGGAGCGCAACGCGGCGGCGACGGGCGTGAGCGCGGGGCGGATGATCGATACGACGGGATGAGAAGGGCTCGGCGCTTCGCGCGGGTGCGTGGCGTGGGGTACTGACTTCGAGCAACCGACGGTGCTCGTTTCGCGGCGATTTCGGTCAGGGGCAGACGGTGGCCCATTCTTGGAGCACGATCGCGACGTCGCCGAGACCGATGGAGCCGCTGCCGTCGAGGTCGGCTTCAGCGGGCGCGATGGGGCGTGATTCCGTCCAATGCCGGATGAGGAACGCGACGTCGGAGAGCCCGACGTCGTAACTGCCGTCGGCATCGCCCGAGCATCCGAGAGGGGATGGGCCGCGGTAGGCGGCGAAGACGTCAACGCCGTTGTTGGTGTCGCCGGGCACGAGATTGGCGGCGGCGGAAGCAAAGACCACGATGCTGCCGTCGGCGGAAATGACAGGGGTGTAGGAATCGCCATTTCCCGGAGAGAAACCAGGAGCGATCGAGATGATCTGGGTCGTTCCCCAGCGGCGGTCGCGAACGAAAATGTCGCTGTCCATGGGCACGTCGCCGGGGATGAAGTTTGTAGCCCCGGATTGAAAAGCGATAAAGCGCCCATCGAAAGAGACCGCCGGGAACGCGCTGCCGGAGTCGGCCGTCGTTGCGTCCCCGACGACGCTGGCGACGCTCGTCTGACCCGACTGCCTGTCGTGCACGACGACCTGAGACCAGAAGTTGGCCGGCTCGGGAATCATGACTTGGGCCGGTGACACAAAGACCACGAACCGACCGTTGCCCGAGAGCGCTACTCCGTTTTCGCCGCTGTAGCCCGCCGATTGCGCGCCGTCCATGGTCACGCTCATGAGCGAGGTTTGTCCCGTCAGGCAGTCGTGCACGAAAACGTCGGTCGCGAAGTTCGAATCGACGGGGTCCAGGTTCGAAGCGTCGGACGAAAAAGCGATAAACCGTCCGTCCGCGCTCATGGCGTGATATCTGCTGCGGGCATTCGCCTGCGCCCCATTCGAGGCGACGCTGACGCGCACCGTCTGGGTGGTTTCGCGGTCGTGAATGAAAATGTCGTCCACGTTGTTGGTGTCGCCTGGAACCAGGTTGGAGGCGTAGGAATGAAAGGCGACGAATCGCCCGTCGGCGGAGATATTCGGCGCCTGATGGGCGACTTCCTGGCTCCAGAAGTTCCCCTGGACTCCGCCGGTGGCGACGCTGACGCGCACGGTCTGCTGCGTTTGACGATCGTGAATGAAGATGTCGCCCGCGTGGTTCGTGTCATCGGGGACCAGGTTGGACGCATCGGAATAAAAGGCGACGAATCGCCCGTCCGCAGAGAGAGCGGGCACTTCGCTGCGGCCGTTGCCCTGGGCGCCGCCGGTCGCGACGCTGACGCGCGTCATGGCCTGGACCTGGGCCGCGGCGTCGCGCGCGGCGGTCGCGGTGGCGACGCACATCGCCAGGGTCAGCATGGTCCGAGTGTTCATCTATCGAGCTCCACGAGGGGAGAGCGCCCCATGCAAGACTAGCGTGGGGTCCGGGGCGGGCAACTGGAAAACCAGAGACTGACGCGGGTTCTCACGCGGCGTGCCGGGGATCACTGACAAAGGGCATGGGCGGGGCCAAAGGGCAGCATGGTGCGGTCCTCGCGAGCAGTGCCGGGCTTGTCGGAACATATGTTTCCTCGAGGAAGAGGGATCGTCACGCCGCTCCGACGCGGCGCTGGCTCGTTTCATCGTGCGGACGGTCCAGCGCGGTGCGGTCGCGGGGCGAGGCCAGTCGCGTGATGAGGTCGGCCAAGGCGCGCTGGCCGGCTTCGAGGGAGGCGACCGCGCGGGTGTTGTCGGCGATGAGGCGGGTCAGGGCGTCGAGCTGCGTGCGCTGCTCGAGGATGCGGTCGTGGGCGTCACTGAGCTGCTTGTCGCGCGTGGACGACGCGCGGCGCTCGACGAGCCACATCCAGCCGATCAGGCCGGCCATGCCGAACTGGGCGACGGTGTTGAGCTGGTCGGGGTCCATGTGAAACCTCATCAGTGCTG
Source organism: Phycisphaerales bacterium (assembly GCA_035549675.1). Lineage (GTDB taxonomy): Bacteria > Planctomycetota > Phycisphaerae > Phycisphaerales > UBA1924 > DASZQL01. The sequence continues at coordinate 12,397 of DASZQL010000238.1, forward strand.
AGGAGCGAGTGCTGGGTGCTGAGAAGTAGAAAGTTGAAAGTGCTTGGTGCGATGATCGAAGGCAAAGAACGGAAGTCAGAAGACGGAAGTAAGAGACAGGAGCCGCCAGCTGCGCACGCGTACACTGATCGCAGGTTCAATTTTCGACTTACGCCTTATTGGTTGGTGTACTAAAAATAGTGTTGCCGACGAAGGCTGCTCTGCCCCGCTTAATAAACCGGCGATCTGGATCCAGACGAGTTTCATCCGGGTACGTCTCACAGGTAGTACGACCACAGCCGGTTGAACCGCGGGATGCGCGAGCCCGTGTGCTCGTCGAGCAGCAGGGCAAGCAGTTCTTCGGTCAACCCGACATCGGCGAATCCTCGAAGACTCATGCGCGCCCCCCGTTGAGGGATCGGTGCCACTGTTCATCCGCGCCGGAGACGTTTCCGTCGGCGGGATCGGCTCACACGGCCCCTCACCCAATCCCCTCGCGCCGTGCGGCGCGCGCGCAAACGGGGCACCGCTCGTAGCCGCGCTCTGGCGTAACCGACGGACTCGCGATCACTTACAAAAAACAGGAAAAATCCCCGTCCCGCGACGGTGCGAACCCGCGGCGCGCGCACGACCACATGCCGCACGGCCAGTGCTACGCATTGTCTGGTTTCAAAGAAAAACCCCCGGTTGCGCCGGGGGTTTCATGCTCGGATTCAAACGCCTGGGCCGACCCGTTACTCGACGACGATCTTCGTCGCGCTCGCC
>DASZQL010000239.1:0-18363 GCA_035549675.1 Phycisphaerales bacterium
CTCGCCAAGCTCACCGGCGGCGTGGCGCTCATCAACGTCGGCGGCTCGACCGAGACGGAGATGAAGGAGCGCAAGGATCGCGTTGACGATGCGCTCCGCTCGACCCGTGCCGCGGCTCTGGAGGGGTATGTCCCCGGCGGCGGCGTGGCCCTGCTCCGCACGCAGAAGGCGCTGGAAGCGGGCGCGAAGAAGGCCAAGGGCGATGAGAAGCTCGGCTTCGACATCGTGATGAAGGCGGTCGAGGCGCCGCTCAAGCAGATCGCGGAGAACGCGGGCGTCGACGGCGACCTCGTCGTCGAGAAGGTCAAGGAAGCCTCGACCAACCACGGCTTCAACGCGTTGACCGGCGAGTACGTGGACATGGTCAAGGCGGGCGTGATCGATGCCGCGAAGGTGGCGAAGACCGCGCTGATCAACGCCGCGAGCGTGGCGGGGCTGATGCTGACGACCGATGTGCTCATCACCGAGCTGAAGGACGAGACGGACCCGGTCGCGGGTGCCGTGGCATAAGACAAGACTTCACCGCGGAGACGCGGAGATCGCGGAGCGAGAAAACGAACCGGAAGTGACATGACCTTCTGATTTTGAAAATCAAGAATGATCTTTGTTTTCTCCGCGCTCTCCGCGCTCTCCGCGTCTCCGCGGTGAATGGATCGCATGCCCACCACCCGCGACTATTACGAGATCCTGAGCGTCACGCGCACCGCGGACGGCGAGGAGATCAAGCGCTCGTACCGTCGTCTCGCGATGAAGTACCACCCGGACCGCAACCCGGGTGATGCGGAGGCGGAGGCGAAGTTCAAGGAAGCCGCGGAGGCGTACGAGGTTCTCGGCGACGCCGAGAAGCGGAAGATTTATGACCAGTTCGGGCATGATGGACTCCGCTCGCGCGGGGCGCCGGCGGGCCACGACTTCAGCCGGATGAACGTCGAGGACATCTTCTCGATGTTCAACGACATCTTCGGCGGCGGTGGGGGCGGCGGCTTCGGTGGAAGGGCTGGGGCTCGCGGGCGAGGAGGAGTCGCCCGCGGGTTCGACCTCGAAACCGAAGTCGTCATCTCGCTCGAAGAGGTGTCGAAGGGCATCGAGACAGAGGTCGAGTTCACGCGGCTCGATGTCTGCACGACCTGCAAGGGGTCCGGCGCGAAGCCGGGGTCGAAGCCCGAGCGGTGCCAGACGTGCGGCGGGCAGGGGCAGGTGATCCAGACGGGGCTGGGCGGAATGTTCCGCATGCAGACCGTGTGCCCGCACTGCCGCGGGCGTGGTGAGATCATCAAGGACAAGTGCGGGGCGTGCACCGGCAAGGGGCGCGTGCCGAAGTCGCGCAAGCTGTCGGTGAAGATCCCGCCCGGGATCCACGACGGGCAGGCGCTGCGCGTGCCGAACGAGGGCGAGCCGCCGGGGCCGGAGATGTCGCCGGAGGGTCACGGCGTGCGGGGCGACCTGCATGTCGTCGTCCGCGTCGAGGAGCACGACCTCTTCAAGCGCGAAGGCGACCACCTGGTCCTGGAGATGCCGATCAGCTACACGCAGGCCGCGCTCGGGGCGCACCTCGAGGTGCCGACGATCGACGGCTCGCCGGCGAGTGTTGTGGTGCCGCGGGGCACGCAGCACGGGACGCTCTTGCGGATCGGTGACGCGGGGTTGCCGAACCTTCGCACGGGGCGTCGGGGCGAGCTGGTCATCGTGACGAAGATTGAAGTGCCCAAGAAGCTGAACGAGAAGCAGGAGAAGCTGCTGCGGGACCTGGCGGTGCTGGAGCAGCAACCGGGGATCCTGCCCGAGAACAACAGCTTCTGGAAGAAGATCAAGGGGATTGTTGGGAGTTAGGCACCAGGCACCGGGGATCAGACACCAGGAAGACGAGATCCAACGCGGCGCGAAGCGCGAGCGTCTGAGCGAGCCGGGTATGAAAGAGATGTGAATCATCGGGGTCAGCCCGCGGCGCGAATCGAACCTAGAATCACGACGAACGAATCATGGGGATGAAAACGACGAATCCGATGAGTGACCACCCCCCCGGCTCTTCAGCGCACGGCAAGCCGTCCTGCGGGCACGGTTGTGGCTGCCACGGAGCCTCCGACGGTGCGGGGATGTCCGACCCGCGCGCCGGCGCGGATGAATACGGTGATGCCGGCGGTCCCGCGGCGAATGTGAACCCGGAGGCCGCGATGTCGCAGGGCGAGACGATCGAGAAACTCGAAGCCGAGCGCGACGAACTGAAGGCCAAGCTCCAGCGGGCGCTCGCGGACTTCTCGAACTACCAGCGCCGGGCGCTGCAGAACGAGGACCAGGCCCGCGAGCAGGCGATCCGCGGCGTGGTCTCGAGCCTCGTCCCGGCGCTCGACCACTTCCAGCTCGCGCTGATGGTCGATCTCGAGAAGACCAACGCCGAGCAGCTGATCAAGGGCGTGAATGTCATCCGTGAGGAGCTGCTGAAGGTGCTGGGCCAGCACGGCGTGACGGTGATCGAGCCGCGGTCGAATGACGAGTTCGATCCGTCGAAGCACGAGGCGGTGGTGCAGCAGACCGCGCCGGGCGTCGAGCCGGGGCGAATCGTTTCGGCGCTGCAGCCGGGGTTCATGGTGCAGGGGAAACTGCTGCGGCCGGCGAAGGTCGCGGTGGCGCCGGCACAGTAAGAGAAGGCATTCACCGCAGAGAGGCAGAGGACGCAGAGAAAAACTGAGGGGTTCTTGGAATTTGAGTAGTTGAGCTTTTCGCTTTGAGGTTTTCTTACCCATGCCCACCTACGACTACGAATGCAGCGCCTGCGGCCACCGGTTCGAAGAGTTCCAGTCGATGTCGGCCAAGCCGCTGAAGAAGTGCCCCGAGTGCGGGAAGAACGCGCTGGAGCGGCTCATCGGAATCGGCGCGGGGATCATCTTCAAAGGCGGCGGGTTCTACGAGACGGACTACCGGAGCGATTCGTACAAGAAGGCCGCGGAGGCGGACACGAAGGCATCGAGCGGCCACACGCACACGGACTCGTGCGCGTGCGGGCAGAAGACGAAGAGCGAGTGCGCGAGCGGGGCGGGGGCGAACGGTGAAGCGAGCACGGCGAAGCCGACTTCCGAAAAGTCATCGAGCGCGAAGATGACGGCGAGTGTGCCGAAGAAATCGTCGGGCTCGTCGCGCGCGAAGAAGCCGAGCGGGAAATCATCGCGGGGGTGACCCGTGGCGCGGCGGACGTTGAGGGATCAGCTTTGGATGGGGCTCTGCCCCGAGTTGTCGCACTTTCCGACGCTTGAAGAACGCCGCGAGGCCCGTCAACGCGTCTCGAGTGAGGTTCATCTCAATGTGCTGAGCGTCCTGATGAACTCGGGGATCGCGGCATTCTTAGGCTGGATTTGTTATTCCATATTCGCCGGACGAACATTCGCGTTCGGAAGTAGCTGGTGGGCGCCGTGGACGATTCTGTTTTGCGTGATCGCGATCATGGGCGGTCATTTGGCTAGTACCATGCTGCTTCGCGGGCGGCTTCGGCGCGCGCTTCGCGAAGAGCTGAATCAGCGTGGTGTTCCGTTGTGCATCAGTTGCGGCTATGACCTTGCCGGTATGGCGTCCCCGCGATGTCCCGAGTGCGGCGCGGTCGCGACGTTTCGGAGTTACGCTCGCGACGAAGTCGCGAGGCGAGCTTTGGTGCGTTTGTCACTGATGGACCGCTGGCGGTTGTGGCTGGTGCCAGAGCTGGCGCGCATCGACGATGTCCAGGAGCGCCGGCGCCTATTCCGTTATCAGCCCGGGAGGTCGTATCCGCCCTATCCGAAAAGGGTGTGGCTCATGATCGTGCTTTTGGCGCCCCTTGGCGCCGTTCCCGCTTGGGCGCATCAGTCGCTTCCATCGTGGGCATCGGCGGCGATCATCCTTCCGTGCGCCCTCATGCCGGCGCTGGCGACAAGTTTGATCATGCGCGGCTACATCAGAGAAGTCGTTCGAGGTGATCTCGCCGCGCGCGGCATACCCATCTGTGTCAAGTGCGGGTATGACCTGTTTGGTCTTGAAGCATCCCAATGTCCAGAGTGCGGATGCCGTGCCCTGCACCAGGTCTTACCCGGGATATTGGGACGGGACGCACAAGGACCGGAGGATTCGACGGAATCGCGGGCTCTGCGAAACGATCAATAAGTAAACGGCGTGTAACGCTGCGAAGTTCGCGGAGACTGAGCGGGAATCAACTCGTCGCCGACGTGCGTCGTGTCTCCCACTGGCCCAGCAACGCCGTGGAGAATCGCTTCGCAAACGCGCCGCCGTCCATCAGCGGCGAGGCGAGCATCCGCTGCCGCAGTCCCGCGCGGAGCTCGGCGAGACGGGCGGGGTTCGAAGCGAGGGATGCCGCGGCGTGGATGTAGGCCTCTTCGTCGTGCGTGATGCATTCCTGCAGGCCGACGGCGGAGAGGAGCGAGACGCCGACGCGTGAGGCGTGGCGGTCGCCGGCGAGGGTGACGACGGGGACGCCCATGAAGAGCGATTCGCAGGTGGTCGTCGTGCCGTGGTAGGGGAAGGTGTCGAGGGAGAGGTCGATGCGGGAGTAGGCGCCGAGGTGGCCGCCTTGGGTGTCGATCCAACTCACGAGTTCGAGGCGCGCGGGATCGACGCCCATCGCGGCGAAGCGGCGACGCCATGCGTCGGCGACGGCGGCATCAGAGAGCGCGGCGTTCTTGAGCAGCAGACGCGAACCGGGGACCGCTCCGAGGATGCGCGCCCAGAGTTTCGCGAGGGGCTCGTTCATCTTGGGGAGCGAGTTGAAGGAACCGAAGGTGACGAAACCGTTGGTCTTCGCGGGGAGTTCGCTAATCGCCGGCGGGTCCCGCGGGGCTTCATAGCAGAGGAAGCACGGGTCGAGGCGGACAAGCTTTTCGGTGGCGAAGCGGTCGGCGGCGCCCGGGGGGGGCGGGTCGGTGTGCGAGTCGACGAAGCGGAGGTCGATGGTGCGGAGGCCGGTGGTGGCGGGGTAGCCGCAGTAGGTGACCTGGAGCGGGGCGGGTCGGTGGGCCATGACGAGCAGGGCGTCAATGGTGGTGTTGCCGGCGAGGTCGATGAGGATGTCGATGCGGTCCTTGCGGATGCGCTCGGCGATCGCGCCGGCGGTGCGGCCCGAGAGGTTCGTGAACGACGCGGCGAGTGAGCGGAGGTGCTTGCTCCACTCGTCCTCGGCGCCGAGGGTGAGGTAGAGGTGCGGCTCGATCGCGGCGCGGTCGAGGTGCGCGAGCAGGGGGCCGAGGAAGCGGGCGACGGAGTGATCGCGCAGGTCGGGCGAGACGAAGCCGACACGGAGGGGCTTCGCGTCGCGCATGGGGATCGGTGGAAGCCGCGGAACCTGGGACTCGATTTTCTCGCCGAGCGCGGCGTGGACGCGGAAGAGCTCGTCGGGCGTGATGCTCGGTGCATAGTTGAGCGTGTTCGCGAGCGGCGAGAGCACCTCGCGCGGGCGGTCCATTGTGGCGACGGTGTTGCGGAGCAGGTCCGCGGCTTCGGCGCTCTCGCCGGTGTGCAGGAGCGCCTGCGAGAGCACGAGCGTCGAGAGCGGCTCACCGGGGGCGAGGCGCAGCGCCTCACGGGCTTGGGCGACAGCCTCGAAGTTGCGGCGCTTGGCGATCAGTGCGGTCGCGTAGCCGATGCGCGCATCGCCCATCTCGGGCGCGAGCTCGACGACCTTCGCGAACTCGGCGAGCGATTCGTCCAGCTTGCCCACCGAGCTCAGGACCGCGGCGAGGTTGTACCGGTACTGCGGGTTACCCGGGGCGTTCCGCGCGGCGATCCCGGCGAAGTGGAGCGCCTGGACAAGGTTGCCGCGGGAGCCGGTGATGATGGCGAGGATGTTGTTCGCCTCGGCGTCGTTGGGGGCGCGGCTGGTGATGCTCCGCGCGACAGACTCGGCGCGGTCGGGGCGTCCCTCGCGGAGGTGGGCCCACGCTTCCATCGCCTTGCGCCTCGGGTCGTGCATGAGGCGAGTGTAGAGAGCAGTCAAGCGGGTGCGGCGGGGGTTGTGAGGATAGTTGTGCGCGGGGTGGCGGGCACGATTAGGATTCACGAGATGAACGCTTTGGCGCACGGCATCGACCTGGTGGAAGTCGCGCGGATCGCGCGGATGCTCGAGGAGCACGGCGAGCGGTTCGAGAAGCGCTGTTTCACCGGTGGCGAACTGGCGTACGCGCGGGCGAGCAGGCGCGTCCACGAGCACCTCGCGGCCCGGTTCGCGGCGAAGGAGGCGGTTCTCAAGGCCCTCGGCACCGGGCTCCGCGGCGGGATCGAATGGACGGACATCGAAGTGGAGCACGCGGCCGGCGGGGCACCGGCAATCCGGCTGCATGGCGAGGCGGCAAAAATCGCGGCCGGGCTGGGGATCCGGCGCTGGCTGGTGTCGCTCAGCCACACGGACAAGCTGGCCATCGCTTCGGTGATTGCGGTGGGTGATGGGCGTTCAATGAGCGATGGATCGAACGAGCCCCGAGCGTGAGCGAGCGGGTGATGACGTCCGCTGCGTCGTTTTCGATGGCCTTTGATTCCTGGCGCCGTTCACCACTCGCTTACGCTCGGGGCTCGTTGCCCGGAAAGCGGTCCGTTTGCCCTCCGGCGGCCCGCGAGCCGATAATCCGGGGATGCGGCGTGACCGACGAGCACCGGCGTTGTACGAGCTGATTCGCGGCCCGGTCGCGATGAACCCGCCCGCGTCGCCGGCGTCCGGGCCTGCAGCCACACCGCCCGCGTCGTCTTCTCCAGCCGGGACAGCGCGCGCATCAGTGCCAACGCCGGTACGGCCCGCGCCCCAACCGATGGTCGCTCACGTCGCCGCCGCGCCAAATGCAACCGAGGGTCAGCCGCTCTTCGGCGGCCCCGGCCAGTCGGTGACGGTTTCCATTCGAACGATCTGGGCTGCGGTCGCGATCGCGTGCATTGTTCTCGTGGTCGCCTACGTGATGGGCTACAAGCAGCACGAGCGAAAGACGCTCGATGACCGCACGAAGCTAACCCAGGAGCAGTTCGACGGGGTGGTGGATCCCACGCTGAACCCGTCGGGGACGAGCCCCGCGGCGAGTTCGACACCGGTGAATCCAAGCCTGATCTCGCCCGGCCCGGGTGAACGCCGCCCCATCGATGGGGCGGGGACGGGTGGGGAAGGCGCTTCCTCGCTCCTCATCGTCAAACGGGCCCAGGACGACCCTCGCGAGGAGGGGATGAACTACTTTATTGTCGCGAACCTGCCCTTTGACGAGGCCAAGCGGGCGGGGGATTTCCTGGCGGGGCGGGGGGTTGCCTCGGCGCTGCTTCCGAGGGATAATCGTGGGTTCTGCCAGGTGGTGGCCCTCCGGGGCTTCCCCGCCGGGACTCTCGACTCGACGGAGTGCGTCCAGTACAAGGAACGCCTTCGCTCGATCGGCCGGGAGTACAAGCGGACCCAGAAGGGGCCGACCGACTTCGCCGATCTCTTCCCCAGGAAGTACCGGCGGGCAACGGGCTGACCGACCGGGTTGCTCTGGCAGAATGCGGTGGGCTGGTGGCGGCCGGATGGTCCGGGCGCGACAAGTTGTTTGACCGAATCACCGGGCGTGTATGCCCGGCAGTTGGCTCCGGCTCTGGCTGGTAGCCGGAAGCTGGAAGCTGGGAGCCTTGACATGAGCCTCGATCGTTCACTCCGGACCGGCGGCAACCTCGCCCAGGCGCGCAGCGTTCTCACCCGTGACGAGCGCATTGCCAAGCTAAAAGAAACCGTTGGCTACGATCCGCAGAAGAAACCGGTGCTCGGTCTTCAGAAGACTTCCGTCCGCAAAGGCGCTTGATTTTTAGCGCCGAATATTCTTCGGATGCGATTTTGCCATTGATTCGGTAGGCTGTCCCCGTTGCAGTGGCCGCGGTGTTCCCGCGCCGGTTGGAGCATCGGGAGACGACATGGAGATCGAACGGATCATCTGCGATCGCACCCGCGCGATCGACGCCTCGGGCATCCGGCGCGTGTTCCAACTGGGACGCGACATCCCGGACAAGGTGGACCTGTCGATCGGCCAGCCGGACTTCCCGGTGCCGGACAATGTCAAGGACGCCGCGATCCGCGCGATCCTCGAAGACCGCAACGGCTACACGCTGACGCAGGGCGTGCCCGAGCTGCACGAGCGCGTCGGGCTGCACCTGGCGGAGGACCTCGGCTGGCCGGCGGACTCCGGCCGCGCGGGCAGCGACGTCGGGACGATCGTATCGACGGGCACGAGCGGGGCGCTGCACATCGCGTTCCTCGCGATCCTCGGGCAGGGCGACGAGATCATCATTCCCGATCCGTATTTCGTCGCGTACCCCCACATGGCGAAGCTCTGCGGCGCGAACGCGGTGCGGTGCCCGGTGTACCCCGATTTCCGCATGACCGCGGCGAGGGTCGAGCCGCTGATGACCAAGCGGACCAAGGCGGTGCTGCTGAACTCGCCGGGGAACCCGTCGGGCGTCGTGAACAGCACGAAGGAATGCAACGAACTCCTGGAGCTGTGCAGGTCGAAGAACGTGCTGCTCATCAGCGATGAGATCTACGACGAGTTCACGTTCGAGGATGCGCGCGAGGAGACGGGGCGGCCCGGCCTCGGCAAGCGGTGCCCGAGCCCGGCGCGCGTCGATCGCGCGTGGGAGGACGTGCTGCTGGTCCGCGGCTTCGGCAAGACCTTCGGGTGCACCGGCTGGCGGATGGGGTACACGTCGGGGCCGCGCCCGCTCATCGAAGCGATGAGCAAGATGCAGCAGTACAGCTTCGTCTGCGCGCCGACGCCTTTGCAGTGGGGGTGCCTCGAAACGTTCCGCACCGACATGACGGCGCAGGTGGAGCAGTACCGCCAGCGGCGGGACATGGTGGTGGAGCGGCTCTCGAAGGTGACGGAGATCGTGAAGCCGGGCGGGGCGTTCTACGTGTTCGCACCGGTGCCGAAGAAGCTGGAACTGACGAGCCGCGAGTTCTTCGAGCGGGCGCTGGCGAAGAAGGTGCTGATCATCCCTGGTGATGTGTTCTCGGATCGCGACACGCACTTCCGGCTGAGCTACGCGGTGGCGGATTCGGTGCTGGAAAAGGGGCTGGATGTGCTGGAGGAGTTGATGCGGGGGTAGCAGTCGGCGGCTGCATTTTCCGCTGGCATCCACGAATCCTGTGCGGTAAACTTTGTGGTCCACCGCCCGTTCATTCGGCGAAGGAGTGTTTTCAATGGCTATTCGTATCGGGATCAACGGCTTCGGCCGAATCGGGCGCCTGGTCTGCCGCATCGCTTCGGAAACCTCCGAGGTCGAGATCGTGGCGGTCAATGACCTCGTCCCCGCCGACAATCTCGCCTACCTCCTGAAGTACGACACGATGCACGGCCGCTTCCGCATCGGCGCGACGCCGGCTGAAGTCAGCGCGACGGAAAACTCCTTCACCGTCAACGGCAAGGTCACGAAGACGCTGGCGGAGAAAGACCCCGCCAAGCTGCCGTGGAAGGACCTGGGCGTTCACTACGTCCTCGAATCGACGGGTCTCTTCACCGAGTTCGAGAAGGCGAACCTGCACGTGCAGGCGGGCGCGAAGCGGACGATCATTTCCGCCCCGACCAAGAGCGAGCCCGCGCAGGTGCCCACGCTCTGCATGGGCGTGAATCACGAGAAGTTCGATGCCTCGAAGCACACCGTGGTCAGCAACGCCAGCTGCACGACGAACTGCCTGGCGCCGATCGCGAAGGTGATCCACGACAACTTCGGTCTTGAAGAAGGCCTGATGACGACGGTCCACGCGGCGACGGCGACCCAGCCCACGCAGGACGGCCCTTCGAAGAAGGACTGGCGCGGCGGGCGGAACGCCTACATGAACATCATCCCCGCGAGCACCGGGGCCGCGAAGGCCGTCACGCTCTGCATCCCCGAACTCAAGGGCAAGCTGACCGGCATGTCGTTCCGCGTTCCCACCGCGGACGTCTCGTGCGTGGATCTCACGTTCAAGACGGGGAAGGACACGAGCCTCGCGGAGATCAACGCGGCGATGAAGAGCGCGAGCACGGGGTCGATGAAGGGCGTGCTGGGGTACACCGACGAGGAAGTCGTGTCGAGCGACTTCGTGGGCGACCGGCGCAGCTCGATCTACGACTCGAGGGCGGGCATCGAGCTGAACAAGCGGTTCTTCAAGGTGGTGAGCTGGTACGACAACGAGGCGGGCTACGCCGCCCGGTGCGTGGACCTGATCAAGTTCATCGCGGCGAAGGACGGCGTGAAGTGACCCTGAATCCGGTGTGGATTGTCACGATTTTGTTTGCTCACGGTTAGGGAATCTTGAGAAAACAGGGGATTTCGGCGCAACCCGTGAATCTGGGCGAGGTTGTGGTGGCACGCGCAAAGGACCGGGAAATCGCGGGTTGGGGTTCTACCGGGAACACGCCGGGCCGATCACTCGAATAGCCAGCCGGAGGAATGGTTGGCCCCGAGCGTGTGGAAGGATGTCCCTGACGCCATGCGTCCCACGGACGGTGGACAGAACGAGTCGGCCCGCAGGCGAGCGAGTCTGCCTTCGCTGTACGACTCTCCCACGCCCGGTGCCCAATCGAAGTCTTCCGGGTCCTCCGGCTCGGACGGTCGGCGTTCGTTGACAGCGCCGCCCGGCGGGTCTAGTTTGACTTCACGGAAGACGCGACAGGAAGCATCGCTCACGAACCCAGCGCAGAACCATCCCGACGCCGGCACGGAGTCGCGACTTCCCCTCCCCAGCGACACCGGCGCATTGAAGATGCCCAGCGACACCCACGCTCAGGGCAGCGCGGGCGAGTCCGCGCTCCCCGTGGACACCATGGGCATCCTCGCCCGCAACGCGAACGGCGGCGATGCCGGCTCCACCCGGGCTGCGTCCTCCGCCGACACCATCCTTGGCAAAGCCGTCGTTGAACAGGGTCTGGCGAGCGAAGAAGACGTGGTGGCGGCCGCCCGCAAAAAGGGAACTACCGAAGACGCCAACCAGAAAACCCTCGCCTCGATCCTCGTCGAGGAAGGCATCGTCACCGAGCGCCAGATTGCGCGGCTCAAGGGTTACGTCGATGAGGTCCGCTCGGGCCAGCGCATCCCCGGCTACACGATCATGGGCAAGCTCGGCGCGGGCGCGATGGCGACGGTCTTCAAGGCCCGCCAGCTCAGCCTTGACCGGCTGGTCGCGATCAAGATCCTGCCCCGCAAGTTCTCGACGAACAAGCAGTTCATCGACCGCTTCTACGCCGAGGGCCGGGCCGCGGCGCAGCTCAACCACCCCAACATCGTGCAGGCCTTCGACGTCGGCCAGGCCGGCGAGTTCCACTACTTCGTCATGGAGTTCGTGGACGGCGTGACGGTGCACGACGCGATCGTCGCGAACAAGCGGTTCAATGAAACGGAAGCGCTGGACATCGCGATCGCGGTGACCGAGGCGCTGCAGCACGCGCACGCGAAGGGTCTGATCCACCGGGACATCAAGCCCAAGAACATCATGATCACGCCGCAGGGCGTGGTGAAGGTGGCGGACCTCGGTCTCGCGCGCGCGATCGACGACAAGGAAGCGGCGCTCGCGGAAGCGGGCAAGGCGTACGGCACGCCGTACTACATCTCGCCCGAGCAGATCCGCGGCGAGGTGAACGTCAACGCGCAGGCCGACATCTACTCGCTCGGCGCGACGCTCTATCACATGGTCACGGGCAACGTGCCGTACAACGGCAAGAATCCGAGCGAGGTGATGCAGAAGCACCTCAAGACCGAGCTCGTCCCGCCGGACCACATCAATCCGAAGCTCTCGAGCGGCATCAGCGAGATCATCGAGATGATGATGGCGAAGAGCCGCAAGGACCGGTACAAGAACTGCACCGATCTGCTGACGGATCTCCGGGCGATTCAGAGGAAAGAGCAGCCCCCGATCGCGCACAAGGACATCGCGCCCACGGTGGACGTCGCGGAGCTGGTGCGGCTCGAGAGCGCCAAGGCGACGGCGATCCCGGTGGACACTTCGGCGCCGAAGGTCGATCCGCGGGTGAAGCGGCTGACCGCGCTCCTGGTCGGCGTCTCGGCCTTTGCACTGGTGATGGTGCTGGTTTCCGTGCTGCTGATCATTTCCAACTCGAAATAACCGTGCGGCCCCGGGAGGCGGCGTCGCCGCGTGGTTTTCTCGGAACGGCACGGTCGGCATAAACTGCGCGGGCATCGCGAGCCGAGCCCAACCCGGGTCGGTTTTCGTCCGATAGAGTGGATTGCCCCATCACCCCGTTTTGCCGGGAGGCCGCGCCATGGAACTCTACATCGATACCGCGAACCTGGATGAGATCAAGCAGGCCAACGATCTGGGTGTGCTCGACGGCGTGACCACGAACCCGTCGCTCATCGCCAAAGAGAAGACGGACTACGGGAAGCGGCTCGCCGAGATCTGCGAGGTCGTGAAGGGCCCCGTCTCCGCCGAGGTGATCGCGGTCGAGTTCAACGGGATGATGAAGGAAGGACGTGAGCGCGCGAAGATCGCGGACAACATCGTGGTGAAACTGCCGAGCACGGTGGACGGGCTGAAGGCGTGCAAGGCGTTCAGCGACGAGGGGATCAAGACGAACCTGACGCTGTGCTTCCAGCCCTTGCAGGCGCTGATGGTCGCCAAGGCCGGCGCGTTCCTCGTGAGCCCGTTCATCGGGCGCATCGACGACATCGCGGAAGACGGCACCGAGCTGATCCGCAAGATCCGCCAGATCTACGACAACTACGGCCTGGCGACGAAGATCCTCGCCGCCTCGATCCGGCACCCCAAGCACATGGTCGAGTGCGCCCTGGTCGGCGCGGACGTCGCGACGGTGCCGTTCAGCGTGATCCAGCAGATGATGAAGCACCCGCTGACGGAGCAGGGCCTCGAGAAGTTCGTCGCCGACTACAAGAAAGCCTTCGGCGGCTGAGTTTCACGCGACCTCGAACACAAACTCGACCTCGACCGGCGCGCCGAGCGGCAGGCACGGCACGCCGACCGCGGCCCGCGCGTGCTTGCCGGCCTCGCCGAAGATCTCGACGAGCAGGTCGCTCGCGCCGTTGCCGACCTTGGGATGTTCGGTGAAGGTCGCGTCACAGGCGACGAAGACGCCGATGCGGACCACGCGGCGGATTTTGTCGAGCGACCCAAGCTCCATCTGTGCCGCGGCGAGGGCGTTGAGCACGCACTGACGCGCGCAGGTCTGGGCTTGTTCGATGGAGACGGCGCTCGGAACCACCCCGGAGGCGATGAGTTTCCCGTCGCGGAGGGGGACTTGGCCGCTGATGTACAGGAGTTTCGCGCCGGCGGGCACGCTCACGGCCGGGATGTAGTTCGCGACGGGTTTGGAGGGGGTCGGAAGGGTCAGGCTGAGCTGTTGAAGACGACTGGCAATGTCGGGCATGGTGGCGCTCGGAATATGTTTGGGATGATCGCCCTGCTTTTCCGCATTGAAAAAGGTCAGGTGGAACCTGTTGGGGACTCGTCACGAAAAGAAAAATGCGGTATGGTATCGACTCGCCGTCGAACGAGCGGCTCGCGCTCGGGTCCACGTGGTCGGATTGAACGACTTGTCCTGATGTTGGTGTGAGGCACCTGATGCCATGCATACCGACCATCGGATCCCGACGGCAAGACAACTCGGCCGGATCATTCGCGAAGGGCGCAGCGCGCCCGTGCGGATGTGAAGGTGCCCCGTGAAGAACGTTCCGGGCCGGCGCGTACACCGGCTCGGTTTGTTGGCGCAGTGGCGGCGTGCTTGGCTCGCCGGTTGTTGATGTCGGATCGCCGCCGTTTCGGGACCTCGATTGCAGGAGAACATGGAAATGAAGACAGGCCACAGAAGGCGTGGGTTCACGCTGGTCGAGCTGCTGGTCGTCATCGCGATCATCGCGTTGCTCGTCGGAATCCTCCTTCCCGCGCTGGGCCGGGCCAGGAAGAGCGCCAACACGATCAAGTGCGCGGCGAACCAGAGGTCCATCATGAGCGGCTTCCAGTCGTTCTCGCTCCGGGCCCAGGACTTCTTCCCGATTCCCGATGCCAACGACACCGGACCCAGCGGCGACATTACTGAAGCCACCACCTCCGGCGGCACCAAGAACCGCACCGGGAACATCCTTTCGTTCGCCATCTACCAGGCCACGGGCATCACGCCCGAGATGTGCGTCTGCCCGGCCGAGCAGGGCGGCAAGATCAAGGTGATGGAGAAGTTCGAATACTCCAAGCCGCAGTATTCGTTGTCGGCCTCGACCGGCGGCGGGATGTGGGATCCGAAGTTCAAAGGGACGCCCTACGACGCGGTCCCGACCGCGGCCAGTGCCGCGGCTGACAATCAGCCCGATCCCAACGGCGTGTCGAACAACAGCTACGCCCACATGCCGTTGACCGGCGCGCGGTTCAGTAACTGGAAGAACACGCTTCGGACGACGATCCCCGTGTGGAGCGATCGTGGTCCGAAATATTCCGATCTCGTTCACCCGGCCGACAACGTGCCGGACCTGGACACGGCCCCGCTCGGGGTCAACAGCGACACGCTCAGCACCCACGGCAACGGCAACCAGTGGTGGGGCAACGTCACCTTCGCCGACGGGAGCGTCCGGATGTTCAAGACCTCCGACGGCTCCGGCCCCGAAGAGTCGGGCCCCAAGTACCGTGCGCCGAGCATCACGAACAACCCCGAGCCCTTCGACAACCTCTTCATCGACGAGGCCGACGAGGGGGCGAGCACATCGTCGCTCACGCCCGCGCAGAACCGGCAGAACGTGTACATGCGGACGTGGAAGAGGGGATGCCCGACCTCGACGAGCGATCCCACGACGCACTCCAGCTATCTCACGCCCGGCCTGGGCTTTGTGTGGATCGACGGACAGACCAGCTGATCAGGAACCATGAATCGCCGAGCGCGGCGAGCACCGCCGCGCTGCACCAACTGGGAGCCCTGTCATGAGAAGTCCCGCCAGAAAAGGCTTTACGCTCATCGAGCTGCTGGTCGTCATCGCGATCATCGTGCTGCTCGTGGGCATCCTGCTGCCGACGCTGGGCAAGGCCCGGAAGACGGCGATGCAGGTGAAATGCAGCACGCACCAGCGCGCCATCATCGGCTCGCTGATCAACTACGCCGCGGAGTCGCGCGAGCAGTTGCCCAGCCCCGAGTCGCTCGACCCGGCGAACGCGACCGAGGCCGCGGCGACGGGTGGCAAGAGCAAGAACCGCACCGGCGCGATCCTGTCGTACCTGATCTTCAACTATTCGCTGGCGCCTGAGCTGTGCGTCACCCCGGCCGAGGTGTACACGATCCAGCCGATGGGTGATTACCAGTTCAACCGTCCGGCGAGCGCCCTCGACCCGGCCAACGCCGTCTGGGACCCGCGCTTCAAGGGCAGCCCGTACGACAACAACGGCTCGACCATCCTCAATATGGAGCCGGTGAAGATCGGCCATAACAGCTACGCGCACATGGCCTTCGCCGGCGCCCGTCGCCAGTTCTGGACCAAGCTCAGCCGCATGACCACGCAGCCGGTCTTCTGCAACCGCGGCCCGCAGTACACCGAGACCGAGACGCCGACGATCAGCCCGACGGGCGGCCCGCCCACCTGGACGCTCGCCGGCTCGCCCTACGGCACCGACGCCCCCTCGCTCCTCATCCACGGGCCGGGCAACAAGTGGTGGGGCAACGTCGCTTTCGCGGACAACCACGTCGACTTCTTCAAGGAGCCGGACCCCGAGCAGGTCACCTTCCTCGACAAGCGCGCCAACCCCAACGCCGCGATCGCGCAGAAGGACAACCTGTTCGTCGACGAGACGAACGAAGGCACGGCGACGGAGACCGAAGGCAATCGCAAGAACGCCTACATGCGTCAATGGATGAAGGGTTGCCCGCTCGACACGTTCACGGCTGATCTTCATCTCAAACCGGGTTCCGGTTTCGCCTGGTCCGATGGCTACGAGCAGTAATCAGAGTTCCGAGTCGGTTTCCTCGCGGCGATGCGCCGCATTCATTCAGGGAGCGAACGAATCATGAAAGCCGCCCAGAAGAAAGGCTTCACCCTCGTTGAGCTGCTCGTGGTGATCTCGATCATCGCGCTGCTCGTGGGGATCCTCCTGCCCGCCCTGAGCCGGGCGCGCAAGAGCGGGCAGAACGTCAAGTGCTCGGCTAACCTCAACCAGATGCACAAGGCCCTCACCACGTGGGCCACGGGCGACCGGGACCGTTACCCCCAGCCCCAGCGCCTCGACCCTAAGAACTACACCGAGAACGCGGCCATCTTCCAGGGCGCCAACCCCACGGCCACCAAGAACCGCTCGGGCAACATCTACTCGGTCCTGATCTTCGGCGGCAACATTTCGCGCGAAATCCCCATCTGCCCCGCCGAGGTGAACACCAACATCCAGACCATCCCCGAGCGGCATTTCTCCATGCGGGCGCCGGCCGGAACCTTCAGCCCCGACAACGCGGTCTACGACCCCTGCTTCCGCGGCACCGTGTTCGACTGGAAGGTCCCCGAGACCGCCACGTTCAACGGCCGAACGGCCGGTGGCGACATGCCCGCCGACGGCATCGGCAACGCCAGCTACGCGCACACGCCCCTCTTCGGCGAGCGGCGCGTCCGCTACTGGACCTCGCTGTACGCCAACGCCACGACCCCGATCTTCTCCGACCGCGGCCCGAAGTACGCCGGGGTCATCGGACGCCAGACCGAGCCCGCGGCCGGCGCCGAAGCCTGGCTGCCCAGCTCCTCCCAGCCCACCGTCGGCCTGCAGTCCGATTCGATGCGTCTCCACGGCAAGGAGAACTGGGGCGGCAACATCGCCTACAACGACGGCCACGTCAGCTTCGAGAACGCCCCCAATCCCAAGGAAGTCATCATCAAGTACTTCGGGACCGGCGCCATGCCCCCCAAGCGGGACAATATCTTCGCCGATGAGGGCGACGGCGCCGCCGGCGGCACCACCTTCAGCGTTATCAACAACATGAACGCCTACCTGCGGATCTGGAAGCGGGGCGTTGTGGAAGGTCCGGATGACGCCGCGTATACCAACGGTGCCGACGCGTTGGACAGGCACCAGCCGGACAAGCCTGTCTGGGTCGACGGTCAGTCGGAAAACTGAGTCGGTTCGATTCAACCGCTCCACGTTTGGCGATTACAATCTTTGCTTCTCAAACGCCGCGGGCTTCCGCGGCGTTTTTTTATCAGCGGAATCTGTTTGCTGGATGTATCGGACTTTGTGATCAGGCCGCGATTGATGCAGGTAATCCGATGTCCAGGTGCGAATCACTCTGCTGGTTAATGATCGTCGTGATCGCTCCGTCGCCGGCTCTTCTTCTCGCTCGTTCGGCGTTTGCCCTCGAGCCGGCGTTGGCGGGAACCCTTCGTCGGTTTCGTCGCGACGCGCTTCTTCGGCGTCACCAGGGCCTGCCGCACCAGCTGGCTCAGACGTTCGATCGCCATCTCGCGGTTGCGGCCTTGGGCCCGGTCCTCGTCCGCCGTGATGATGAGTTCGTCATCGGTGTTGATCCGCCATCCCGCGAGGCGCCGGAGCCGCTCCAGCGCGGCGGGGGTCAGCGGCAACGCCGCGACCGGGACGCGCAGCTCGATCTTGGTGCTCCGCTTGTTGACGTTCTGGCCACCCGGGCCGGGGCTGCGCACGGCGCGGAATGTGAGCGCGCCCGCCGGAAGCGAAATGCCCGGCGCGAGCTCGATCGCGCTCGGGCGCGAGCCGGGATCGGGCATATGGGTTGGCACGGGGTCGGGCATCACGGATGACTCTACGGCATCTCCGGCCCGCGCGGCGCGCGAGCCGCTACAGTGGAGCCCACCCGGACGAATCGAGCCGGGCGTGCGGAGGTGTGCGTTGCCGAAAGGATTCTGGCCTACATCAATATTCGCGGCTGTTGCGATCGCCGCGCTCGCCGAGCCGCTTCACGCCGGGGAGCTGTTCGCGGCTCGCGCCGGGGATGGCGACGGCGACAGGCAGGGCGACAGCATCCTTCCCGAAAAGCCGCCGACGCACCCGCCGACGGTGACGCAGACGGAGAAGGAATGGTCGCTGACGATCGAGCCAATGCTCTGGCTCCCGGCGCTCCGGCGCGACATCAAGATGCCGGGCGGGCCGACGTTCGATCTCGCGAACCTGAGTTTGGACGAATCGCGCTTCGCCCCCGCGGGGCAGGCGACGTTCCGCACGGGCAACTGGTCGGCGCAGATCATCGGCTTCGGATTCGGTGTCGAAGAGACGGCGACGGCGGGGCAGGTGATCCTCCCGGCGGGCCCCGTGACGATCAATCCGGGCGACCTGGTTCACACGGATCTTGATTACATCGGCATCGAAGCCACGGCGGAGTACCAGTTCTGGACGCCCATCGACGACTACGGCGACGACATGGCCCGGCGCGTGAGATTGGCGTTCGATCTGCT
>DASZQL010000240.1:0-3648 GCA_035549675.1 Phycisphaerales bacterium
TGCGGAGAAGCTCGTGCGCGAGTTCAACTCGATGCGGGGCGAGCCGGGGTACTTCACCGAAACGTTCTGCGTGAAGTCGCGCTACCTGCAGCCGAAAAACGGCGAGCGTATAGACGCGATCCGCGAGGCCATCGCGCGCAAGGGCCTGGAGCCGGAGCTCGAGGCGGTGATGCTGGTTTCGCTCATGGAGGCCGCGGACCGCGTGGACTCGACGACCGGCTTGCAGATGGCGTACCTGAAGGAGTGGTCGGAGCGGTCGTCCAACGACCTGGAGCTGCGCGTGCCGGACATCCTGCCGCGCGCCGGGCACGGCAAGGGCGAAGCGCACGGGTTGGAAGCCATCGACGCGGCGCGGAGACTCGAAGCGGACGTGGCGTACATCGACCCGCCGTACAACCAGCACTCGTACCTCGGGAACTACCACGTGTGGGAGTCGCTGGTGCGCTGGGACAAGCCCGAGGTGTACGGCGTCGCTTGCAAGCGCGCGGACGTGCGGGAGCGGCGGAGCGTCTTCAACTCGCGCCCGCGGTTCGAGGGGGCGATGCGCGAGCTGCTCGGCGCGGTGCGGGCGCCGGTGCTGATCGTGTCGTTCAGCAACGAGGGGTACCTGAGCCGCGAGGCGATGGAATCGATGCTCGGTTCGTTGTGGGGCGGCGGGGCGCACGTGACGACGATTGAGAATGACTTCAAGCGGTATGTCGGGGCGCAGATCGGGATCTACAACCCCCGCGGCGAGAAGGTCGGTCGGGTGAGCCATCTGCGGAACAAGGAGTATGTGTACGTTATTGCAAAGAGCGGTGTGACGCAGACAACTCACTTGGGATCATCGGCCCGCGAGGTATTCCTTGCTGGATAACGAGGCCAGTATTTCGCTGCCGCACAACGCGAGCCGCGGCGATTCCGGGGACTATCCCATAAGCGAACTGCGGTGGGTGGCCATGCGCGCGGCACTGTGCGTGTCGATCGGGGCGGCCGTTAACCTGCTCGTAGCGTGGTCTTGCGCTCTGTGGCCGGTGAGCCTTGGGGGCTCTGGTCTCCGGATGACGGAGTGCACCCGCGAGTTGCCGGATGCACGATGCGCCTGGCCGTACGCGATAGCGTCGTACGACCCGCCATGCCGGCAGATGATCCGCTGGGATTCATATGGTGCCACGAAAAAATATTGGTCATGTCGTGGGCCGGTTACCAGGGACTCAAGTGTTATTTCCTACGTGGCGACTTCGCCTGAACTGTCGATGGAAATCGAACAGTACGGTTGGCCGTTTCGCTCACTCGAAACAGGTCATGAAGCCCGTTGGAACCTGTCGCAGAGGTCGCGCGCTTACCGAACCTTATTCGTGACGATTCCGCGATCATTCCGTGACGCCCTCACTCGCAAGCAAGGATTCTTGATAGTAGAGCCTCGTGCTGGAGCTTTGCCCATCGTCCCGGTATGGCCAGGCTTTGTATTCAACACATTGCTTTTCGCCGCGACGGTTCCATTTCCGGTGGTGGCTTTTTTTCATTTGCGACGGCAACGACGGATCACTCAAAGCCGTTGCTGTCAGTGCGCATACGATCTTCGGGGCTTGCCTCTGGATGCACGAAAATGCCCAGAATGTGGGCGGGCGACCGCCAAGGCCAGCCCGCGCTGATGATCACGACCCGAGTATGGGTCATGGACTCCTACGCCCGCCCCTTCAGCATGCCCTTCCAGTACAGCACCGGGAGCACGTGCTTCTTCAGCAGGTACATGCTCTTTCGTTCCTTGGACTGGTCGAAGGGGAAAGTCTCTTTCGGCTTCAGGTCGTAGTCGAACTCGGCGAGGATGAGCTTACCGTAGCCGGTAACGAGGGGACACGAGGTGTAGCCGTCGTAGAGGGCGGTGGGCTGGTCGCCGCGGATGTGGGCGAGGAGGTTGGCGGCGACGATGGGGGCCTGCTTGCGGATCGCGGCGCCGGTCTTGCTCGTGGGGAGGCTTGAGCAATCGCCGAGGGCGTAGACGTTGTGCCATTTGGGGTGGCGGAGCGTGTTCTTGTCCACGTTGAACCAGCCGGCTTCGTTGGCGAAGGGGCTCGATTTGATGAAGGGGGGCGGGGACATCGGGGGCGTCACGTGGATCATGTCCCAGTGCTGGACGATTTCGCGGTCGCGCGCGAGGTCCTGGAAGACGGCGACGTGCTTGTCGAGGTGGAGCTCGGTGAGGTTGTGACGGTAATGGACCTGGAGGCCCTTGCGAGCGACGACTTCGAGGAGGGCCTTGGCGTATTTTTCGACCTTGAAGATGGCGGGGTCGCCGATGTAGAAGTGGATGTTGGTCTTGTCGCGCACGCCGCGTTGGCGGAACGCGTCGTCGGCGAGGTACATGATTTTCTGGGGCGCGCCGCCGCACTTGATGGGGGTGGCGGGGTGGGTGAAGATGGCGTCGCCGCCCTTGAAGGATTGGATCGTGCGCCAAGTGGTGGGGGCATACTCGAATGAGTAGTTGCTGCAGATGCCCTCGCGGCCGACGTTGCCGGCGAGGCCCTTCACCTTGTCCCAATCGACGCTGATGCCCGCGGCGACGACGAGGAAGTCGTAGGTGTAGGTGCGGCCGGCCTTGGTGCGCACGGAGTTCTTCTCCGGGTCGAACTCGGTGACGGCGTCACGGATCCATTCGGCGCCTCGGGGCATGACGGCGGCTTCGGAGCGCACGGTCGAGTTAATGTTGACCGCGCCGCCGCCGACGAGGGTCCAGAGGGGCTGGTAGTAGTGCTTGTCGGAGGGCTCGATGACGCCGACCTGGTTGTGTCGGAGTTTCTTGGAGAGGCGGGAGGCGACGGAGAGGCCGCCGCTGCCGCCGCCGACGATGAGGACTTGGAAATGACGGGCGGGGTCCATGCGAAAGCCTCCACGTATCCCCCGGGTGCGGGTGGAGAGTTTAGAGGCGAATCGCATGGACTGTAGCGGGCGGCGCCCTCGCTGGCCGGATTCTCGTCGGCCTGCGGGGCGCAGGCCGCTACATCTGGCGCAGGCCGCTATGTCTGAGGCACTGACCGCTCGGAGCAGCGGTCAGTGGCACATCGGAATTGGAACAGGGGAACACGACTATTCCCGGAGCGGAATAGTCGTGGCACCGGACACCGGCGGCGGCGAAGAAGCGCGCTCCCTTACGGTCGCGGTTCGTTCAGATAATTATTCGTTGATGCCGAGGTGGTCGAGGATGAAGGCGTACTGGATGGCGATCTCGCGGAGGCGCTCGTAGCGGTCGGATTCGCCCGCGTGGCCCGCCGACATGTTCGTGCGGAGCAGCAGCACGCGGTCGGGGGCGACGGAGGGCTTGCCGGATTCCGGGGGTGGGTTGAAGGCGAGGGCGCGCATCTTGGCGGTCCACTTGGCGGGCTCCCAGTAGCAGACGCGGGGGTCGTTGAGGCCGGCGAGGACGAGGATGTTGGGGTACGCCTTGGCGCCGACGTTGTCGTAAGGGGAATACGAGAGCATGTAATGGAACGCCGTCTCGTCGGAGCACGGGTTGCCCCATTGCTCCCACTCGGTGACGGTGAGCGGGATCGTCGGATCGCTCATCGTGTTGATGACATCGACAAACGGCACCGCGGCGACGACGACTTTGAAAAGATCGGGACGCATGTTCGTCACGGCGCCCATCAAGAGACCGCCGGCGGAGCCGCC
>DASZQL010000241.1:0-2233 GCA_035549675.1 Phycisphaerales bacterium
CGCTCAACGGCACCATCAGGACGCGCTGCTTCCAGACGTACTAGCTACGGGGTTTGCATGATGGTGGCTGATGCGGGGGAACGTGCTGGGTTTTTTTCAACGCCAAGCCCGCGTAAGACGCCATGACGCCGTGCGCCAGGATAAGCCTGGGGGAGGAGGAGACGACTGAGCTGAAGGGGGCAGGTCGTTGAAACCTCCCAGAGTGCCTGGCGGGAGAAGGTCGAGCCCGCCCGATGAATCCAGCCATCGGAAGCGAGTCTTGCGTGGTCCGCGAGCGATCGCGGCTGCGAAGCGTAGACAGCGAGTGCGCGGGCCGTGCAATCAGCCCCGAAAGGGCGACGTGGTGGGAGCCGACGCCGTGGTGTCAGGCGGAAGGCTGGCTGGTTTTAGTACCCACCGGGGTCTTGGAGCAGGGCACGCGCGTGGAGGCACACCGAGGAACCTGGGAGATCTCGCTACTTCCTATCGTGAGCGGAGATGCGGGGAAGCCGAACCAAAACCCCGCGGCCAGCGCGAGTCGCGTGCGTGCGCGCAGGAGCCATCGAGGTACACGAAGACAGCACGCGCGAGGGGTACCGTGAAGCGAAGGCAACGAAGCGACACGGGACGAGCAGCGAGAAGTCGGAGGCGCCCGTAGTACCGAGGAATGCGGAGAACTCGCTCCACGAGGATCCGCAGGAGGGAAGGGGCGACCGGAACACGGAACCGAACGAGGGAAAGATGTCGGAGTCACTGGCCTCCGGAAGCGTCTCAACGAGAATCGAACGGATAGCGGAGCTTGCGAGAAAGCATCCCGAACGAGCGTTCAGGTCGCTACACCACGCGGTCGATGTGGAGTGGCTACGAGAAGCGTACCGACGTACGCGCAAGGACGCAGCAGCGGGCGTAGATGGGCAAACGGCGAAGGAATACGAACGCGACCTCGGGGGAAACCTCGAAGCGCTTGTAGAAGGACTTCGTACGGGCACGTACTACGCGCCGCCGGTGCGACGCGTGCACATCCCGAAAGGCGACGGGCGCACGCGCCCGATCGGCATACCGACGTTCGAGGACAAGGTCCTTCAACGGGCGGTGGCGATGGTGCTGGAGGCCATTTACGAGCAGGATTTTCATCCGAGCTCGTTCGGATTCCGGCCGGGACGCGGAGCGCACGAGGCGCTGGACGAGTTGTGGAAAGGGCTGATGCCGAAGGGGGGGTGGGTGCTCGAAGTGGACATCCAGGACTTCTTCGGTTCACTCGACCACAGCATCCTGCGCGGTTTTCTCGATGGGCGGATAACAGACGGCGTGCTGCGCCGTGCGATCGACAAGTGGCTGAAGGCCGGCGTGCTCGAAGACGGCGCGGTAACGCGCCCTGAATCGGGAACGCCGCAAGGGGGCGTGATCTCGCCTCTGCTCGCGAACATCTACTTGCACGAAGTGCTGGACGTGTGGTTCGAGAATGACGTGAAACCGCGGCTAAAAGGTCGATCGTTTCTCGTGCGTTACGCGGACGACTTCGTCATCGGCTTCGAACAGGAGGCGGACGCGATGCGGGTGAAGGAGGTGCTGGCGAAGCGCTTCGCCAAGTACGGCCTGACCCTGCACCCGGACAAGACGCGGCTGGTGAAGTTCGAGCGGCCGCGCCGGGAGCGGGACGACGACGACCATGGCGGCGACCCAGGCAGCTTCGACTTCCTGGGATTTACGCATCACTGGGCCCTCTCACAGAAGGGGAACTGGATCGTCAAGCGACGAACGATGCGAACCCGCCTCACACGCGGGTTAGAGCGGATTCGTGCGTGGTGCCGGGACCACCGGCATCTGCCCATCGCCGAGCAGTGCAAGGCGCTGGGGCAAAAGATGCGCGGGCACTACGGGTACTACGGCATTACCGGGAACCACGCGGCGCTCGCGAGATTTGCACACAACGTCCGATGCATCTGGCGCTTCTGGCTCAACCGTCGCTCGCAACGAGCGGCGATGGCTTGGGAGCGCTTCAGCCGCCTGCTGACCCGGTACCCACTGCCCCAGCCCCGGGTGGTCCACAGCGTGTTCACGCAGCGAGCAGCGAAGCCGTGAGCCGAGGAGCCGGATGCGGCAATCCCGCACGTCCGGATCTGTGGGAGCCGCGGGGGGAAACCCCCGCGGCGACCCGACAAGCCCAGAGGATCTTTTATGCGCCGCTCGAGGTGGCAGAGAGCTCTCTGAAATCAGGTCAGCGAAGTGCGCCGCTCGATGCCCGGTTCTTGCG
>DASZQL010000242.1:0-13264 GCA_035549675.1 Phycisphaerales bacterium
CTCATCGTCCGTCAGAATCTGCAGCAGCGCGACATCGCTCCCGCGCCACGCCGCCGCCGCCGCGCCGCCCGTCGCCGAACCCGCCGATCCGAACCGCAAACGCGAGGCTGCTTCGAAGAACTCACCGGGCTCATCCAGCGCATCACCGATGGCGATGGCGAACCCGCGCTGACGGTTCGCGGCGGCACAGAGGCGAAGCCCCGCCGCGAGGTTCGGTGTCTCCGCCGACGGCTCAACTTCCCGCTCCGACCCCCCCCCGTGCCACTGCAGGCCGATGCTCTGAGCGGACTGCAGTGCGTTCCCGCCCCGACCATCACCACGCAGAGATTCCAGCGAGTTGATCACCGCGTGCAGCGCGGGCCACCCCGGTGCCGGGCTGACCAGCCGCCGCTCGCGCTTGTCGTGACCCGTTACGATCAACCCCACCCGGTCCCCCTGCCGCACCGCGAGGTACGCGATCGCCGCCGCGAGCTCCTGCGCCCTCCGCAGCTTCGTCGGCGTGCTCACCCGGTTCGTATCGATGCCCGAAAAATCCATCGACGCCGAGCCATCCACGACCAGCATCACCGTGAGCTGCGAGTCCTGTCTGAACCGCCGGATGAAGAATCGATCCGTTCTTCCCCACAGCCGCCAATCGACGAGCTGCGTCGGATCGCCGGGCACGTACGGGCGGTAGTCGTAGAACTCCGTCGAGGCCCCGCGATCGGGCGTGCGGTGCCGCCCGTGGTGAACGCCCTCCGCGAGCGCCCGCGCGACGAGCATCAGATCCCGAGCCCGCTCGATCCCCGCCCACATCCCCGTGCCCAGCGGGGAACCCGAGGCCCGCGCGCGTTTCTTGCCTTGCGTGCCATTGCCGGGTGATGGAGATGCGGGAGACGCCATGCGTCCTCATTATTCCATCTCGCACCGGCGTGGTTGCCGAACCCGGTGTGGGCCTCTCCAGTATTCTCGTATGTCCTGCTCTTTCCGACCGCGCATGAGCATTCCCCCCGCACAACAAGCCAGACCGAACGCCGTCCCCGATCCTTCCCTCGGCCCATGGATGGGCATCGCCACGCTCCTGACCGCCCTTCTCGGCTGGTCGAGCGTCCCGCTCTTTCTCAAGCATTTCTCCCATGTCATCGACCCCTGGACCAGCAACGGTTGGCGCTACGGCTTCTCAGCGCTCATTTGGGCCCCCGTGCTCGTGCACGGCCTTCGCAAGCGATCGCTCCCGCCGAATCTCTGGACCCTCGCCGTCGTGCCCAGCCTCTTCAACTGCCTGGGCCAGGTGTGCTTCACCTGGGCGCATTACAAGATCAACCCCGGCCTGCTCACCTTCGGTCTCAGGACGCAGATCATCTTCGTCGCCGCCGGTGCCGCCATGCTCTTCCCCGCCGAGCGGCGCGTCATCCGCTCCCCCGGCTTCGTCCTCGGCGTGCTCCTCGTTCTCGCCGGCGCGGCAGGCGTCATCGCCTTCGGCCACGACAACCTCATGGAAGGCGCTTCCGCTCTCGGCATAGCCCTCGCGATCGCCGCCGGCCTGTTCTTTGCCGGCTACGCCCTGGCCGTCCGCAAGTACATGCACACGGTCCGGCCGCTCACCGCCTTCGCCGCGATCAGTCTCTACACCGCGATCGCCATGATCGCCGTCATGCCCTTCGCGAGCACCGACCCGATCTCATCCGTCACCTCGCTCGACGGCATGCAGCTCTTCTGGCTCTTCTTCTCATCGTTCATCGGCATCGCGCTGGGGCACGTGTGCTACTACATCGCCATCGCCCGGCTCGGCGTAGCGGTGTCGTCCGGCATCATCCAGCTCCAGCCCATCATCGTCGCGACCGCCTCGTTCTTCATCTTCGACGAGCGCCTCACCGCTCTCCAATGGGCCTTCGGCGCCGTGGCCATCGCCGGCGCCGCTGTCATTCTCCTGATGCAGCACCTCGTGAAGCGCGCGGAGGCCGGGCGTGGCCAAGCCGCGCCGGACCGAGCGCCCACGGCAGACACCGAGGAATACGGCGAGCTCCCGGTCGATATCGTCGTTGCCGCTGCGGCGTGCGAGCGAGAAGCCTCGGGGGGCGCGAACAGTCCTGCTCGCTAACTCTTCTTCGCCGGCGCATCAAACGCCATGATGAACTGGCACCCGTGCACCGGGTATGAAACGCGCAAACGGAAGAGCCGGAACTTTTCCGCCGGGATTTCGACATGCTTGCAGATCCGCCCGATCATCGCCGCGTAGTTCGGCGCCTCCGGGAGCCTGAGCCGATCGGGCTCGACGCCCAGCGCCTCGATCTGTTCCGGGATCGTGATGCGATCGATGTTCCGCGACGGATCGTGCGGGTTCGCCATGCCGCGTACGCCCGTGTTGAAGACGATGAGTGTCGGATCTTTGCTCCCCGGGAAGGCCTCTTCGTGAAGCAGGATGTCGAAGATGAGCGTCTTCACCGGGATGTCCGGAAAGACACCCGCGCCGCCGCGGGGGCGTTCGGGGGTCGAATACCGGCGCGAGCCCAACGGGTTTCTCGCGATCGCCAGCATGTCCACGACGGATTTCTTGCCGAGCTGGTCGTGCACCAGCCGGTGCACCAGCAGATCGCCGACCACCTCCGCCTTCAGCGGCGCCGGCGCGTTCGAGTAGAGATCTTCCAGCGTGACCGGGAGCTCGGGCGTGTTCGAGGCGTCCTGGGAAGGGCGCGATGAGGAAGCCGCCGTGAAGTAAACGTTCACGTCGGGCCGGAGCCTCCGCATCCCGATCGCGCCGTGCAGCGCGATCGTCTGAAGGAAATCGGGGCTCTCCGGCGACGGCATGAAGAGCATGGTGTTGATCCACGTCGCCGCCTCCACGCCGCGGATCTGGCGCATCCCCTTGTACACCTGGTACCGGCTGGCGAGTTCGAAACGCCGCGCGAGCTCGGGCCCCTGCGGGCTGATCGCCGCGTTGAGCGCTCCGCGCGTCCCGAAGTCGTGGCGGATCACCATCGCGAACTGCTCGATCGCCCGGTGGGCGCGATCCACTGTCTCCCTCGGCACCTCCAGCCGCGCCGCCGCGTTCGCGATCGCCCGGAGCGACTCCGGCCCCGGCAACTGCTGCAGGACCTCGAACGCGTCCGGCCGCGCCAGCGCGTTCAGCAGCTTGCTCGCGATCACCCGGTTGATGTTCGCCAGCCGCG
The DNA here is from genome assembly GCA_035549675.1 of Phycisphaerales bacterium. Classification (GTDB taxonomy): domain Bacteria; phylum Planctomycetota; class Phycisphaerae; order Phycisphaerales; family UBA1924; genus DASZQL01. Next base: position 3,150 of record DASZQL010000242.1, read on the forward strand.
CCAAGGGCGTCGGCGTATGCGGACCACCAGGAATCCCCTCCACAAGCATCCGGAGCGAACTCCGCAGTTCTTCGCCCAACGGGCGAAGCTGCGCCGCCTGCGGCGGCTGCCTCGCCACGAACTCGGTTTGGGAAATAGCCGGTGCCGTCATGCGTATATTCCGACCGGTTTACGATACCATTCAATCGGTCAGATGCGAAAATACTTACATAATCGAACTGAAAATAATTACGTTTTGCTTGCGACCAGTCACTCTCGGACTACTTTTCACACTGGGCTGCGACCGCTTTTGATTCCACCACGACCGTGGACGGTTCGCAGGCGTTGAGTGTGTGTGAAAACATCTGGAGAGAAGAACATGCGTCGCGTTGCTGTCACTTCGATTGCCGTGGCCGCGGTCGTCGCCCTCGCGGGCGCCGCGCAGGCCGCCCCTCAGTACAACATCATCGACCTCGGCGTTTCGCCCGGCGGCACCGCGTCGCAGGGTAACCGTGGCTCGTCGAACGGCGTGTACGCCACCGGCCGCTCCCTCGGCGGGTCGAACCAGGCCTTCAGCTGGACCCAGGGCGGCGGGCTCCTCTCGCTCCCCAACCTCGCCAGCCCCGCACGCAACTTCAGCGTCGGTAACGGCGTAAACAACAACGGCGTCATCGTCGGCACCGGCTCGACCACCAGCTTCGGCTCCAGCCCGCTCCCACTCATGTGGTCCGGCGGCGTCGCGTCGCAACTCCCGCTCCCCGCCGGCCAGACCCTCGGCCGCGCCAACGACATCAACGACCTCGGCGTCGCGGTCGGCTCCGTCAACGGCGGCAGCCTCGAAGTCGCCTCGCTCTATGCCGGCGGCATCGGCACGACCATCACCGCGACCACCTCCACCGGCTGCTTCTTCCGCACCGCCTTCAGCATCAACAACGCCGGCACCGTCGTCGGCTTCGGCGTCGATCCCAACAACGCCGCCCGCAACGTCGGCATCATCTACGACAGCGAATCCAACACGATGACCGAAGTCGGCGCGCTCCCCGGCATGAACGGCGCGCTCGCCTTCGATGTCTCCGAAAACGGTTTCATCGTCGGCTCCTCGATGCTCAACCAGGGTTCCGGCCAGCCCTTCATCTGGTCCGCCGGCGTCATGACCCAGATCCCGCTCCCCGTCGGCGCCAGCCAGGCCGGCGCCCGAGGCGTGAACAACTCCGGCTGGGTCGTCGGCACCGCTTCTTCCGCCTTCGCGCTTCCTTATCTCTACGACGGCGTCAGCACCTATCTTCTCGGCGACCTCATCCCCGGCGGCACCGGCTGGAACCTCACCACCAACACCTCGTCCTCCGCGATGTCCATCAGCAACGACGGCGTGATCATCGGCACCGGCATTCTCAACGGCCAGGTGCACGCCTACGCCATGATCCCCGTCCCCACCCCCGGGGCCATCGGCCTCTTCGCCACCGCGGGTCTCTCCGGTCTCCGCCGTCGCCGTCGCTGAGCAACCAGCCCTTTCCGACGCGATGCCTCGTTCTGTAATCCCATGCTCTCCCTGACGTGAGCACAGTTGCATCGCCCACTGACATGGCCGTCGTCCTCCGGCGGCCATGTTTTCTTTTTGAAAAGGCCGTGTGGCGAAGACGATGGTGCCGTGCCATCGTTCGCGGCTCTGCGCGAGTGGCGCAATCGTGCCACTGCAGGCATTCGAGCTCTGGCGAATGACTGCAGCGCGGGTGCGCGGAAGCACTACAGTCGGCTCAGAGCAGCCGCCTGTAGTGGCACCGAATTCTCAATTTCATATAGCGGCCTGCGTCCCGCAGGCCGCGCGGCCATCGGCCGACGAGACATCGGCCGCTACGTCAAAGCCCGCTCTTCCTCCGCCTGCTCGGGTGTTTCTTCAATCTCTTCTTCAGGCAACCGGAGCCGCCCGAGTGTCCTCACCTGCGGCCACAGCCACGCCACGCCCGCAACCACAAGCATCGTCCCGATCCCGCCGCTGACGACGCTGAAGACCGGCCCGAAGAGCCGCGCGACGATGCCCGACTCGAACGACCCGAGCTCGTTCGACGACTCGATGAAGATGCTGTTCACCGCCGCGACGCGGCCGCGGAGCTCGTCCGGCGTGCGCGCCTGCACGAGCACATGCCGGATGACGACGCTGATGTTGTCCACCGCGCCGGCCGTCGCGAGCAGCGCGATCGAGAGCCAGAAGTTCGTCGAGAACCCGAACCCGATCGTCGCGACGCCGAACGCCGCGACCGAGAACAGCAGCGCCCGCCCGCTCCGCTCAAACGGCGGCCGGTGCGCGAGCACGACCGCCATCAGCAGCGCCCCGATGAACGGCGCCGCGCGCAGGCACCCGAGCCCCACCGGCCCGACGTGCAGGATCTCATCGGCATAGACCGGAAAGAGCGCTGACGCCCCGCCGAAGAGCACGGCGAAGAGGTCGAGCGTGATCGCCGAGAGGATGATCTTCTCCTGCCAGATGTAGCGCGCGCCGGCGGTCATCGCGCGCAGGCCGCGGTCGCCGGCCCCGTTCTGCTTTCGCTCGCGCCCGCGTCCCACCGGCTTCAGGAACCGCAGCGACATGGCAAAGATGAACGCCCCCGCCGCGGCGCACGCGTACACCGGCCACGCCGCCCCGCTGGCGTGAATGAGCAGCCCCGCGACGATCGGCCCGACCATCGCCGAGGCATGGAAGACACCCGAGTTCCACGTGACCGCGTTATGGAAGACGGAGGGCGGGATCAGCTCCGGCAGCAGCGCCGACCGCGCCGGCCCGTTGATGCTCTTGATGACCCCGTTGCAGAGCATGACGAGGTACATGAGCCACACCGGCGCCGCGAACATCGAGAGGCACAGCAGCCCGAGCGACGCGACCGTGTAGCCGATCTGACCCCAGAAGACGATCGTGCGCCGATCGCGCCGGTCCGCGAGATGCCCGCCGGGCAGCGCGAAGATGATCACGGGCATTGCCTGCGCCAGCCCGATCATCCCGAGCGCGAGCGCGGAGTTCGTCCGGTGCCAGATCTCCCACCCCAGCGCCATCGACTGCATCTGGTACCCGAGCGCCGAAAACACCCACCCGCCGGCGTACGCCCGGTAGTTCGGCTCAGCGATCGCGGCGTAGGGGTTGTGGGATTTTTCTGGCGAGTCCGGCTGCGGCATGGGGACGAAGAGAATAGGGCACAACGCGGACGACTCAACGTGCCACCGATCACGGCCCGGCGTGATCGGTGCTGGTCGCCGCAGCGGTCGGCAGAGCACCGATTACTCAAAGCAGTAATCGGTGGCACCATTCGGTGCCACCCGCCTTGGACGTGGCGACGCGCCCATCTTCGGCTCCGGATCAACCCGAGTTCCTCGCGATATGATCAGTCCCCATGAAGGGCGATCGCGACAAGCTGCATGAAAGAGTTTTCGGTGGATTAGCCGCAAATCTCTTGTGCGCGGACTCGCTCTATCGGCCGCACCAATGGCGAAAGGGAAAAGGCGTACGAGAGCCCGCAGATTTGATTTGGGACCGTGATACAGCAACCATTCTGTTCTGGCTCGCAAGTCAATCTCCCCGCGCAATGCCTAGGAAGGCCCAGTGGCAACGCACTCAAAAAATGATTGGCCACAATCTTCGACAGGCGAAAGGCGCGATGCGGATGTGGCGACAGGGTTACGTGCTTACTGGAAAGCATCCGGTTCGTTCGCTCTTCCGGCCTCATCAACTATGCAAGCATGTTGTACTTATTTCCGTTGTCGACGGAGCTCTTCCTGTTGCGATCTACCACGGTGATCGCGTTCGGTCGCTGCAAGTGTCGATGTGCCTTACGCTCCCCAGCGCAGTCGTGCGCAAAATTGCCTCAGTGGGTGCGGGATTTGCAGACTTTCTTTTAATCGGTCGGTTTCTGGAAATGGTCGGCGGCACACTTGGAGAACGAGATGCCTTGGCCCTCGTCGACGAGTATGTCGAACGGGCACGAATTTCTTCGGGATATCAAACGGCATTTGGTGCGGTACCATTTGACCCTGAGCGGTGCGAGTTGTTTCGCCTATTGACAGCATCTCGAAGGGGTTTTCCGGTCTACTTTGATCACAAAAATAATCTGGGATTAATAACAAATCCAACAGCTATTTCCGAATGTATTGAAGTACTAAGTGACTTGCCGCTGCGTGATGTTATGGCTATTTGTGCAACTTATGAGCAGATACGCCTTCAAGATCAATCGGCTCATCTGCAAGGCTGTGCCGGTGTAGAGGGCGAGCTGCACGACATCATCGTATTGTCAGCACCAAATGGCCAAGTATCGCCCAAGATTATGCGGGGTATTGATGAGCGGATCCAAGGTCGTGCGAAATCCAACCCGAATGGACGACCGCTCATCATTGTCCACGATCCGGTTAATGGATTTGCCAATATGCTTTGTGTTGCGCTCAGAGAAACGTCGATCGCCGATCGAGTGTTGTCAAGCGAGTTGGCAGAGATGAAAAAATACTTATTGGTGCGACCGGGTTCTAGCTTGTAACGCGCCATGTCTTGCCATCCGCCGCATTGCGCTCGACGCGCCGATACACCGTATCCCGCTCCACAGGCACAAACCCCGCCTCGCGGATCGCCTTCTGCAGCGTCCACACGCTGACTTCCTGGTGCGTGCTCGCGCCGCCGACCTTGGTGATGTCGTACCAGACGACGGTGCCGTCGATGTCGTCGGCGCCGGACTGGAGCATGAGCTGCGCCATGCCGAGCGTCTGCATGATCCAGAACGCCTTGACGTGCGGGAAGTTGTCGAGCATCAGCCGCGCGATCGCGAGCGTGCGCAGATTCTCGAGGCCCGCGGGACCGGGGAGGTGCTCGAGCTCGCTGTTATCGGGGAAGAAGGGGAGGGGGATGATGGTTTGGAAGTAGCCCGGAAGGCATCCAGGCATCGAGCCATCGAGGCATCGAGTGGAAGACTGAGACGCCGCCGCCGCGTCAGACTGAGACTGTGAAACGGTGAGACGGTGAGACGGTGAACCGAAGACGATGTGCTCGGGCAATGGGGTGCCGGGGCGGGTCAGCGTGATCGGCTCCGCTTCTTCACTTGATGCCTTGATGCCTTGATGGCTTGATGCCTGGTACCCGAGCCGCGCGAGGCTCTCATCCTGCGCCCGGCGCAGCATGTCCATGTGCACCAACCGTTCGCGGCGGTCCTCGATGTGGCCGTACAGCATCGTCGCGTTCGAGTTGATCCCCAGCTCGTGGGCGACTCGGTGCACGTCGAGCCATGCGTCGGAGCGGATCTTGCCCTTGAAGGCCTCGTCGTGGACGCGGTCGTCGAAGACCTCCGCGCCGCCGCCGGGGAGGGAGCCGAGGCCGGCGTCCTTGAGCTGTTGGAGCACCCATCGGATGCCCGCCTTGCGATCCTCGTTCTTCCAGACCTTCGCGATCTTCGCGAGGTGGACGATCTCGACGGCGGTGAAGGCCTTGAGGTGAATGTCGCTCCCCGCCTCGCGCGCGATCTCGCGGATCGCGCTGAGCATGTCGGTGTAGTAGCTGAAGGGGAGGTACGGCTGCAGGCCGCCCACGATGTGCATCTCGGTCGCGCCGTTGTCGATCGCCTTGCGGGCTTCCGCGCGAATGTAGTCGAGGTCGCGCGTGTAGGCGTCGGCGTCGTCCTTCTTGGCGTAGAAGTCGCAGAACTTGCACGACAGCGCGCAGACGTTCGAGTAGTTGAGGTGCCGGTTGATGTTGTAGTAGGTGACATCGCCGTGGAGCCGGCGCCGGACCGCGTCGGCCATCTCGCACACGCCCCAGATGTCGGGCGTTTCGTAGAGCACCATGCCCTCGTCGATCGACAGCCGCTCCCCGGCGAGAACCTTCTCTCGGATCGGGCCGAGCCGCGCATCGCGCACCGGCGCGCCAACGCCGCCCGCTCGGCGGACAACCGGCGAGCCGCCGCGCGTCGCCGGACCTCCGGGGGGGGCAAGTTCGGCATGCGGAATGGCGGCGGTCGCGGGGGTCATATTGGTTTCAGTTTTCCCTGAAAGACGATTCCGGAGTGTAGCGAGCGTGATCCGGCGGGGCGGCGTGGGCCTTGGAGCCGCCCGATCGAGTGAAACACGCGCCGATCCTTGAGGAGGACCCTGCCCGGGCCGATGGAGCAGGACGGCCATCCGTGCGCGCGTAAGGCATTGTCATTTCGTCACTTATAGGACGGTTGATCCGTATGTCAGACACCGATCCGAATGCCGCGTCCCAAGCCCCACAGGCAGCCGAGCAATACCCCCACCCCGAGCAAGCGGCGCCCTCAACGGTAAATGGTGAGCCGACCGCCGCGGACGAAGCGCAGCGGGCTCTTGCTGACATCGAGCGGCGAGTCAGCGAGCTGCGCGAGGAGCACACGCGCGCGGAGGGCGACGTCAACCGCAACCTGCTCCGCGCAGCGCGGCTGGGCAAGTACAAGCGGATGCTGATCGAGCGCGCCGAGCAGCTCGTGGGCGTCAAGGCGGAGATCCAGTCGTCGCGGGGCGAGATCGAACGGCGGAAGATCGAACTCGACGCGGAGAAGGCGGCGGTCGACGGGGCACGGTCGGAGATCGAGCAGTCGCGATCGGAACTCGACGCCGCGCGGGTGGCGCTCGATTGCGTGCGCGCGGAGATCGAAGCGGCACGCGCGGGCGTCGAGGCGCGCCGCGAGGAGGTCGAATCGGCGCGGGCGGGAGTCGAGACGGGCCGTGCGGAGATCGAGGCGGCGCGCGCTTCGGTGGAGTCCGCGCGGGGCGAACTCGAATCCAACCGGGCCATGCTGGACGCGGTCCGAGCCGACCTCGACCAGCGCGCCGCGGCCGTCGCCGCGCAGCAGCAGGAGCTCGACGCCGCTCGCGCGGACGTCGATCGGCGCTCCGACGAAGTGCGCGGGCGAGAAGAAGAGTTGCGGCGTTGCGAGGAGGAGCTCGCCGTTCGGCAGGCGCACGCGGAGCCGGGCGGGGCCCGTGACGGCGTGGCGGAACTGGACGGACGCTCCGCAGCGCTCGAGACGCGGTCCAATGAACTGAACTCGCGCGCGGCGGATCTGGACCGCCGTTCGGCGGAACTCGAGCGGTGCCTGGCCGAGTTCCAGCAGCGGCTCACCGAGTTCGACGGCCGTGCCGCGGCCGCGGACACCAGGGCCGAGGAACTGAACGCCCGGGCTTCGGAGCTCGAGGCGCACCGCGCCGTGCTCGACGCGGCCCGCGCCGAACTCGACCAGCGCGCCGCGGCAATCGCGGTGCAGCAGCAGGAGCTCGATTCCGTCCGCGCGGATATCGAACGCCGGGGATCAGAGTTGCAAGGACGAGAGAGCGATGTGTCCCGACGGGAGGAGGAGCTCTCGGCGCAGCAGCAAAGACCAAGCGAACCAGAGGGCGCGGGGCACGAGCGGGACGCGGAGCTGGAGGGGCGATCGGCAAAGATCGACGCGCGCACCAACGAGCTGGACTCACGCTCCGCCGAACTCGACCGGCGCACGACGGAGATCGAGCGGCGATCCTCGGAGGTCGATCGGAACTCCGCGGCGGCGCACGCGAAGACCGGCGAGCTGAGCGCGCGCGAGGCGGAGCTCGAGGCGGACCGCGTGATGCTCGACCAGGTGCGGGGGGATCTCGAGCGTCGCGCCGCGGCCATGGCGGCGCAGCAGCGGGAACTTGACGGGACGCGCGCGAGAATCGAGCAGCGGGTTCGCGAGGTGGAGCAGGCGGCCGCCGCGGCGCGGCAGACGCCGACGCCTGAGCCGGAACCGGATCGCGGCGAACTGCTGCGCATCAACGAGGAATGGGAGGCGATCAAACGCGAGCGGGCGACGCTGCGCACCGCCGGCATCGCCTTCGCGCGGCGCTTCGCGGCCCGCGACGTCGCGGTGGTGGCCGGCAGCGCGGCGGTGACCCTCGCGGCGCTGGGCGGCGTGAGCTGGTTCGTCTCGGGGCTGGTCACGGAGCCGGTGTACCTCGCGTCGATGACGCTCGCGATGGAGCGGGTGGAGGGCGAGACCACGGGCGAGCAGGTCGAGTCATGGCGCGGCTTCGCGACGAATCTCCTGGCCGAGCCGAACGTGCAGTCGATCGCGGCGGACCGGTTCAACCAGCGGGGGATGCCGGGGCTCGCGAAGCCCGGCGCGCTCATGCTCCGTTTGCAGAAGGACCTGACCGTCGACGAGCCCGAACCGGGGCAGGTCCGGTTCACACTCCGCGGCGAGGGCCGCTCGCGCACCGAGCGCGAGCTCGAGACCATCGCGGCGGCGGCGGTGTCGTACGCCAACGAGACGCGCGAGCAGCGCGACGACGCGGCGGCGACGCTGGTGTTCGCGGCGGCGACGGCCGACGCCGAACCGGTCGAGGACCCGCGCCTCGCGGCGTTCAGCGCCATCATGGGCGGCCTCACCGCGTTTACGCTGCTCGGCGGCGCGGTGGTGTGGCGCACGATGATCCAGCGCCGCCAGCGGTTCGAGGCGCACATGAAGCAGGTCGAACGCGATCCGACGCTGGATTGGGCGAGAGCGGCGAACGGTTGAGAGTTGAAAGTACGGAGTGCTCGACGTGGGTCATGGTGGGGGTGCGGGTCCGAGGGCGAGAATGATTGCGACAGCGAGGGCTTCGACGAAAAGGCGGGCGTCGACCCAGTCGCGCAGGTGGGCTGGGGCGGCGAGCCGGAGGGCGGTGGATGAGATCACGGTGACGGTCGCCCATGCGAGTCGCGCGGTGGTTGGGAAGAGCGGGGTGAGGGCGATGGCGGCGGCGAGGAGCAGGCGGATGGTGAGGGCGGTGTTCCAGGCTCGGCGGCGGCCGAGGTGAGTCGCGAGGGTGTCCGTGCCGTAGTGCCTGTCGGCGTCCTCATCGTCGAGGTCGCAGAGGGCGGCGTCGGCGAAGACGCGGATGACGAGGTGGGCGGCGGAGCAGGCGAGCGGGAGCGTGTGCGCGGCGAGCGTGCGCGCGAAGTCGGCGAGTGATCCGCCGCGCTCGGTCGTGGCGGAAACGGAAACGATCGTTGCGAAGCCGGCGATGCCGAGGGCGACGTAGGTGTTCTTGAGAAGGAGGAGGTCCTTGGGACGCGGGCGGGCGCGGCGTGGGCCTCCGGCGTAGAGGAGCACGCCGAGGACGGCGATGAGGGGGATCGCGGCGCCGAAGGGAACTCCGCCCCAGTTGATGAGCAAACTGCCGAGGTACGCCGCGACGCACAGGAGCGCGACGATGAGCGCGCGGATGGGCGCGGCGTGGCGCGTGACGAAGGCGTAGCGGGCCGGGTGCGCGCGGGCGTCGGCGGGGTCGAAGCGGGAGTCGGTGAGCTTCGCGCGGTCGAGGAGGTAGACGGCGACGGCGGTACAGAACGTGAAGAGCGCGGCTCGCCATGCGGCGGGGGCGGTGAAGAGCGAATCGAGTCCGGCGAGCTGGGCGAGGCAGATCGCAGCGCCCACGACGTACAGCCCGGCCCAGAGGGCCAGGTGAGCGAGGGCGGGGAGCACGCGCGGCATGAGGGAAGGGTAGACGAGACAAGCAAGGCGGAAGGCGGCCACGGACTGCACGGACGGGGACAGACAGGAAGACAGATGCGGCTACAGATGGACTGCGGTGGAGCTCACTTGCTCGCAAGGGGCGACGGGGGAGGGGTTGAAGATTTTTGAGAGTTGATCAGAGCACCGATTACTCGGTGCAGTAATCGGTGGCACGACCGGTGCCGCGCGCCGGGTGGGGGGAGACGTTCGATTTGAGATTTCAGATTTGAGATTGCAGATTTCAAATTTCAGATCTGAGAATCGGATTACAGATGCTGAGTGCTGAGTGCTGAGTGCTGAGTGCTGAGTGCTGAGTCGGAAGTGTTCGAGGCGAAGACCCATGCATGGGCGAAGTGAGACTTGATCCGCTGGTGGCGGATCGGTGTGGGGACCCGGCACGGAGTGCCGGGCCACCCGGAGACGTGCGGGCCGTGACCCCCGCCCCCCTGACGGAACTTGGATGTGCGGTGCGAGCCGTGACCCTCGCTTTTACGGAACTTGGATGCCGGGATGTGCCGCGGTGGTGGATGCCTGCAGGTCATCGCCACGGGGGCGAAGGGAGGCGTCGGCGGTGGGCCTCGGCGGTCCCTCTACATAGTTGTGGTGGGGGGCTGGGGCGCGCGCATGGATGGGGTGGTGCGCGGG
>DASZQL010000243.1:0-4927 GCA_035549675.1 Phycisphaerales bacterium
TCGGCCGCCCGATATGTGCTGGGAACGCGCCCGTTGCCCAGTACCCCCGCCTCCGGTACGCTCGACGCTGGCCTGATTGAATGTCCATCCACCGGGCGAGTATCCATTCAGAAACCGGAGACCCCATGGCCGCGCCACACAGCCCCACGGACGAAACCCAGGACGGTTCCTCCGCAGTGACCGGCTTCGCGCCGGGTGTCCCTCCGATCTCTCCCGATGCCTCTCCCGAGGAAAAAGACGCCCACTGGCTCAAGTACGTCTACCAGGGCGACCGCATGCCCCAGCTCACCCTCCGCGCGGTTCTCATGGGCGGCGTCCTCGGCATGCTCATGGCCGCATCCAACCTCTACACCACCCTCACCGTCGGCTGGTCCTTCGGCGTCGCCATTACCGCCTGCGTCATGTCCTATGTCATCTGGAACGCCATCCGCGCGGTCAGCGGCGTCAGCCGCATGTCCATCCTCGAAAATACCTGCATGGCGTCCACCGCTTCGGCCGCCGGCTATTCAACCGGTTCCACGATCGCCACCATGTTCGGGGCGCTGCTGCTCATGGCGGTGATTCCCGCAGGCAAAAGTTCGAGCGATGTGAGTTCGTGGTCGAATCAACCGGTTTGGATCGTCGCGATCTTCACCCTGTGCACCGGTCTCATGGGCGTGTTCCTCGCCATCCCGCTCAAGAGGCAGATGATCAACCACGAGCAGTTGCCGTTCCCGTCCGGCATCGCCGCCGCGGAAACACTCAAGAGCCTCTATAGCGAGAGCGCCGAAGCCGTGCACAAGGCGTACGCACTTCTGGCGGGCCTGCTTGTCGGCGCGATCATCGGCGTGCTCAAGGTATCCGATGCCGCGTTGGAAAAGCTCACGTGGATGGGCGCCACCTTTGACTGGATCCGCAACACCCTCGGCTTCTCCGTCCGCCTTCCCGAACTCATTCCGGAAAACGGTTTCGCAAAGGTCGATGCGGGCCGCTTCACCGACATGGGCCTCGTCAAGGATGATCATGGCTCGACCGTCTGGGCGAGCCATCTGGCATCAACCCCGGGCAAGCCGCTCATCGGATTCGGCTTCGAGCCCAGCGTCCTGCTCATCGCCGCGGGCATGATCGTCGGGCTGCGCGTCAGTATTTCCATGCTGGTCGGCAGCATTCTGCTCTATGTCTTCGTGGCGCCCCCGCTCATTGGGATGGATGCCGCTCATGCGAACGAAACCGGTTACGTCCCCTCTATCGAGCTCATCGGGGGCGGCACTATTTTTCATGTGTACCGCTGGGGACTCTGGGGTGGGACCGCGCTCATGGTCTTCGCCAGCTTGGCCGCGCTCGCCCTCCAATGGAAAACCATCGCCAACGCGTTCCGACGCAAAGGCGAGGCCCAGTCTCATCACGGTGTGAGCGAAGCCGAACTGAAAGCGGTCGAAGTCCCGTTCAGTTGGATGGTCGCCGGGATGTTGCCGATCACCATCGCGATGGTGATCCTCCAGATCATCGCCTTCGACATCTCGTGGTGGGCCGGCATCATCGCCGTCGCCATGTCGTTCGTGCTCAGTCTGGTCGCTTGCAGGGCTACCGGAGAGACCGACACGACGCCCATCGGCGCCATGGGCAAGGTGATGCAGCTGACCTTTGCGGTGCTCGCCCCGAAGAATGTGGTCGCGAATCTCGCGTCGGCCGGCATCGCCGCCAACAGCGCGAGCTCGAGCGCCGATCTCCTCACCGATCTCAAGAGCGGCTACCTGCTCGGGGCTAACCCGCGCCGCCAGTTCCTCGCGCAGTTCTTCGGCGTCTTCTTCGGCACGCTCGCCATCCTCCCCGCCTGGTACCTCCTGGTGCCGGACCGCGCCGCCCTCGAGCGCTTTCCCGCCCCCGCTACGAACATGTGGTACCGCGTCGCCCAGGTGCTCACGGAGGGCCTCGACAGCCTTCCAAACTCGGCCAAGATCGCCATTCTTGTCGGGGCCTTGATCGGAATCGCGCTCCCGGTCATCGAGAAGGTCATGGTTCCCAAGTCGCTGAAGCCCTATTTCCCGAGCGCCATGGGACTTGGGTTGGCATGGGTCGTTCCGTTCGCCAACTCGCTCTCCTTTGCCATCGGGGCGATCGTGGCGTGGGTGTGGGGCATGATCTCGAAGAAACAGCGGGACACATTCAACATTCCGATCGCCTCCGGCTTCATCGCCGGTGAATCGCTACTTGCTGCAATCATTGCCATGGCCGCGACTGTCGCGGGCTTGATGGCCTCATCGACGCCTCCGCCGACGCCCTGAAGCACGCCGCTCGCATCTCACCATGCATTCTCCGAGCGCTCCACCGCCACCCCCGCCCGACCGGCGGACGCTCCGCGAACTCGCCCGCTCCGCGCACCGCGGCGACGAAGAAGCCTTCACCGCCCTCCATCGCCGCCTCACCCCCGGCCTGCGCCGCCTGCTCCTCGACCGCGTCAACCAGCGCCACGACGCCGCCGACGACATCATCCAGCGCACCTGGCTCGCCGTCTGGGAAGCCCTCCGCGCCGGCCGTTATGACGAATCGAAATCCGCCATCACCACCTTCGTGTACGCCGTTGGCTACAAGGTCTGGCTCCAGCACCTCCGCAAGACTCAATCCGCTGCGATCACCGCCTCCGACGATGCTCTCGATTCCCACATCGCCGGCGCCGACGACCCCGCCGACGCGGCTCCCCTCGCCGAACTCCTCGAATCCCTCCGGGCCGCACTGAGCGATCCCTCCACAGGCCTCACCGACGACGAACGCTGGCTCGTCCGCGAGGCCGCCTCAGGCGCCTCCGATCGGGATCTCGCCCGCGAGCTGAATCTCGCCCCCAGCACGATCAACGCCCGAAAACGTGCCGCCCTCGACAAAATCCGACGGTTCCTCGCCCGCCAAGGCCACCGCGAACTTGCCGCCGAGCGCCCGACGACTTCGGACGAATAACCCAGTGTCCTCTCACTCCCTCTCCTCTTGGGAGAGGGCGGGGGTGAGGGCTACGCCCTCTATCGTTTCTCCGCTCTACTTCCTCTTCCGTCTTTCTTTTCCAGTTCTTCGCCTCTTCAAATCCTTCGCGCTCTTCGCGACAAATGCTTTTCTCTGCGTTCCTTTGTTTCCCTCTGCCTCCCTCTGCGTTCGATTTTTCGAGCTCCCATGGACGACCGCCAACTCCTCAAGCTCATTTCGATGGCCAACGAGATCGACCAGCTCGAGCGCGATTCGTCCGCTCCCGTCGTCCGCACCACCCAGGTCACCCATGCAAGCGAGGGCAGGCCGGCCCCGCGGCTCATTGGTCACGGGCCGGCTCGCCCCGCGGTCCATGTCACCCGCCTCCGCATCGGTCTCGCCGCCACCCTCGCCGCGGCCGTCGCGCTGGCCTGGTTCCTCCTCCCGACACCAACCTCAACACCACCCGCGCCCCAAGGCGTCAAGCTCACCGACCGAAACCCGGCCCAACTCAAACCCGGCACGCGCACTGTCACCACCGATGGCACCCCCTGCGTCGTTCTCGCCATCTTCCGCGACTCCACCGGCACCCAGCAGTGCGTTGACATGTCCATCCACGAAATCGACGCCCACGACGGCCTCCATCAAGCCGACGCGCGAAAGCTTCTCGCCTCCGCCGCCTCGAAGGCCTGCATGGACCGCCCCGATCGCCTCCTGATCGTCGCCGTCGCCGGCCCGCTCGAAAAACTCCCAGGTACTTCCGAAGACGTCAGCCGTCTCGCAACTTGCGTCACCGACTCCAGCCGCACCTGCGACGAAGACCTCTCCTCCTACGAGCGCGCCGCCAAGGCCTGCCTCCCCAACGGCCTCACGGTCGTCGCCGACCAGCTCTCGCTCTAGCAGAACGAATCCCGAGCGTAAGCGAGCGGGTCCTTCTTGCATCCAAAGAGCCGCGACCGTAAGCGAGCGATCTTCCTCAACCGCGCCGCTTCCGCAGCGGGGCGCGATGCAGTAACTTCACCATCCCTCTCATCAAATCAGTTCAACTCTTCCTCCTCTGCGCTCTCTGTGCCTCTGTGGTGAATGCTTGGTATTGATGGACTCCCCCGTGCCCACCCCCATCCTCTTCGTCTGCCTCGGCAACATCTGCCGCTCGCCGCTCGCTGAAGGCATCTTCAAGCACCTCGCCGCGCAGCGCACTCTCGCTGAGAGTTTCCTTGTCGAATCCGCCGGCACGGGCGACTGGCACGTCGGCAGTCTCCCCGATCCGCGCGCCCGCGAGACCGCCCTCCGCCGCGGGCTCACACTCACCAGCCGCGCCCAACTCGTCCATCCCGCGCGCCATTTCTCCCGCGGCGGCCTCATCCTCGCCATGGACCGCTCTAACCTCTCCCGCCTCGCTACGCTCGGAGCGCCGTCCGACCGGCTGCACCTGCTCCGGTCCTTCGATCCCGCGCTCGCGAACGCCGCCCCGCACGAACTCGAAGTCCCCGATCCCTATTTCGGTCCTGCCGAAGGCTTCGATACTGTCTTCGACATGATCCACGCGGCCTGTGAAGGACTGCTCGACCACCTCCTCAAAGAACCCCGAGCGTAAGCGAGCGGGTCCAACCCTCTCCTCTTGGGAGAGGGCAGGGTGAGGGCTACACCATCTCCATGAAGTTCTCCCCACGCTCTTCTTCCATTCTCTACCCCTCTTCTTCTTCTTCTTCTTCTTCTTCTTCTTCTTCTTCTTCTTCTTCTTCTTCTTCTTCTTCGCGTCCTTTGCGCCCTTCGCGACAAAGGCATTATCTCCGCGTCCCTCAGATCCCCTCCGCGGCCTCTGCGTTCCGTCTTTCATCCGATGCCTCGATGCCTTTCCGCGTGATCAATCGCCGCCGGCGTCGCTTCCTCCTTGACGCATCCCGTCACCACACCCAGTCAGGAGGATTGAACATGAACACGTCCCGCGCTATCGCTCTGTCCATCGCCGCCGCCGCCCTCGCCTCGCCCGCTC
>DASZQL010000244.1:0-13124 GCA_035549675.1 Phycisphaerales bacterium
CCCGCTGGATCGCGTCCGTCCTCAAGACGTGCTGGGATCTCAAGACCTCTGAGACTTCATCGGGCCCCGGTGGCTGGATCACGAGTTCCGGGTAGCCGCCGATCAAGAGGAACCGCCGCAGATTTTCCGAGAGACCTGCGTTCTCGAAGCCCCCGGTCGCGATGGTGAGGAGCGCCTCCTCAAGTGAAGCCCCCTCAGACTTCGGCGCGACCGCGCCGGACAACTCGAGATACTCACCAAAAAGGCACGGCGACAGATATTGATCCTCCCAACGCCCCACGCCCGACTCGAACTGGCGATCACGCAGCGCGGCCGTCGAACTCGATGTCGCCACAATGCGCACCGGCAGTTTTTCATCGTAAAAAGTCTTGAGCCACAGGTCCCACTGATCCGCGTAGTTGACCTCGTCAAGAAAGAGATACAGGGGCCGCTTCGAGTCTGCCTTATTCAACTCGATGAGCTGTTTCACCCACCAGTCCAGCGGGTACTCCATCAGATACGGTTGATTCAGCATCAGCCAAGCGAGGCGCTTCGGTTCGGTTCCCTCTTCGATGAGCCGCTCGACGGTTTGATACATCGCGGTGGTCTTGCCCACACGTCGCGGCCCCAAGACAAGCTGGAATCGCATCCGACGACGCGTCAGGGCTTTCCAGAGACACGCTCCGAGCGGCCGCGACTTGGCCTTCGCAAACTCCGGTGGTACATGGCCTAACTGCCACCAGGGATTCTGGCTGAGAATCACGTCCGTATAAACCGTTTTAGGAGGGTGCCAAGACAAGCCGTCACCTGTTTGTTTTACCTGATCTGTCCATCAGATAAAACAACAATATACTTAATGGCACCAGAAATCAATTGTTAGGGTCGGTGGGATTTCAATAACCGCGCCATCCCCTCCGCCGTCTCCCTCGCCGCCCCCGTCAGTTGGTCCGCCTGGTCGTCCGCGTGGTAGCTCGACCGCACCATCGGCCCCGACTCGACCACCTTGAACCCGCGCGCGAGGCCCGCCTCGCGGTACATCGCGAAGGTGTCGGGGTGCACGAACCGGTCGATCGGCAGGTGGTTCGGCGTGGGCTGGAGGTACTGGCCGATCGTCAGGATGTCCGTCTCCGCCTTCTCGCGCACCTCGTCGATCAGCGCGAGGACCTCGTCGTCCTTCTCCCCGATGCCCACCATGATCCCCGTCTTGGTCACGAGCCCAGCCCGCTTGCAGCGCGCGAGCAACTCCAGCGACCGGTCGAACTTCGCCTGCGGCCGCACCGCGGGGTACATCCGGCGCACGGTCTCGAGGTTGTGATTCAAAATCTCCGGCCGCGCCTCGATCACCAGTTGGAGCGCTTCCCAGTTCCCCTCGAAGTCCGGGATCAGCACTTCGATCGACATCGTTGCGCAAGTCTTGCGCGTTTCGAGAATCGTGCTGGCCCAGATCCCCGCCCCGCCGTCGTCCAGCTCATCGCGGTTCACCGACGTGATCACGACGTGCTTCAAGCCCATCAGCGCCAGTGACTCCGCCACCCGCCGCGGCTCGTCCGTGTCCAGCACCGGCGGCTTGCCCGTCTTCACGTTGCAGAACCCGCAGGAACGGGTGCAGGTGTCGCCCAGGATCATGATCGTCGCCACGCCGCGGGCCCAGCATTCGCCCATGTTGGGGCAGCCCGCTTCCTGGCAGACCGTGTGGAGCTTGTGCGAGTCGAGAATGTCGCGGAGACGCTGATATCCAGGCCCGCCCGGCAGTTGCGCTCGGAGCCAGGGCGGCTTCCGACGGGGCGCAAACTGGTTGGGCGTCGCCGAGCGTTTATTGAGGATCAGGCTCGACAATGACACGGCCGGGGTTTCCAGCCGGCGCACGGGATCGCCTCCCAACGGACGCGGGTGCCGGGCCAGAGCCTTCGGCGAAATAGGGATTGGCACCGCCCGAGTGGGCAGAGGCTGGGCGGGCGCGGGTTGCGACTCAATGGGCGACATGAAGGCCGGATTATAGGAAGCGACCGCAAAGGTCCGAACACGCGGCGACCGTAGGCAGTAAACGCCCTGAATGCCCATGCCGGGGTGAACCCCGGCGGTCTGCGCGGTCGATACCTGTCGGGCGATCCCGACCGGATCGGGCGTCTGTAAGGCCTGATCGGTTCAGAGGGTACGACAGTCCGCGTGCGTTGACAGCCCGGACGGTGCTGATAGGTTGAGCCTCCCGCGTCCGCGGCGAGCGAGTCAGGGTTCGAGCAAGGAGTCGGTGGTGAGTCAACGCCGGTCGAGTGGAGAGACGACTTCCCGCAGCGCGGGCCGCTGGGTTCGCGCGCTCCTCTCGTCCGCCGGCCTCGCCGCGAGCGCGCTCGTCCTCGGCGGTTGCGAGTTCGATTCGTTCCTCGATCCCTCCGTCGTCGGCCGCTGGGAAAACACGCCGACGATCATGCCGATCCTCGAGCGCATCGACGTCATCGAGCGCGACACCGGTCAGTTCGTCGAGTACACCCAGGTTCTCCCCGAAGACCTCATCCCCGAGCCGCGCGATTACCGGATGCAGCCGAGCGACGGCCTGGTCATCGACATCCAGGACTTCGTCCAGCAGGGCGGGCCGCCCGCGCACTACGAGCGCATCGTCGACGCCCGGGGCTTCATCGACCTCCCGATGGTCGGTCGCATCTTCATGCTCGACAAGACCCGCGTCGAGGCCGAAGACGCGATCGCCAAAGCCATTGTCGAAGCCAAGATCCTCGATGAGCCGCTCGTCACGGTCCAGGTCCCCGCGCAACGCCAGCAGACCTTCGGTGTCTTCGGCCGCGTGCAGAACCCCGGCCGCTACGTCATCCCCCGCGCCGACTACAAGCTCCTCGAAGCCATCACCGACGCCGGCGGCGTGGACAACACCCTCCCGAACGTCTACATCATCCGGCAGGTCGCGCTGAGCGATGTCGTCAAGACCGGCGTCAAGCCGACAGGCTCGACCGCCGCGCCCGAAAGCAGCGGCCACGACGCCACAAAGCCCGCGCCCAAGGGCGATGACCTTCTGAATCTCATCGAAGAGCTCACGGCGCCGCCCCCCGGTTCGCAGCTCCCGCCCGCGATCCCGCCGCCGCAGAACCCTCAAGCCGAGCCCCCGATCCCGCTCCCGACGGATGCGGAACCGGCAAAGCCGGAGGGTCAGAGCGCGCCCGGCGTTGTCGGCTTGTCGGCGCTATCGCATGAATCGCCGCGGACCGTTCGTCGTCCGCAGCGCGCATCGACGACGGCCTCGCCCGGCGCGATGTCGCAACAGGACGGCACCCCGCCCTCCATCGACCTGGTCGAGGAAGACCGGCCCAAGCCCGTGGCGCCTCATGAAGAGCCGGGCCGCATCACCGCGGGCCAGTGGGTCTTCCTCAACGGTGAGTGGGTTCAGGTTGTTCCATCACGCGCCGCGGCCGAGAGCGTCCCCGAGGGCGAAGACCCGCTCAAGCAGGCCAACCCCGCCGCGAACCTCGTCACGCAGCGCGTCATCGAGATTCCTCTTGCACCGTTGCTGCAAGGCGTCGCGCAGTACAACGTGGTTCTTCGACCCGGTGATGTCATCAACATTCCGCCCTCGGCGACGGGCGTCGTCTACGCCATGGGCCCGGGCATCGCCCGTCCCGGCACGTACAACTTCCCCCAACCCGGCCAGTTCACCCTGATCCGTCTCGTCGCCAGCGCCGGCGGCCTCAGCGCCATCGGCATCCCCGAGCGCACCGACATCACCCGCCTCGTCGGCCAGAACCGCCAAGCCACGATCCGGGTGGACGCCCGCGCGATCTTCGAGGGCACCGCGCCCGACATCGTCCTCCGCCCCGACGACGTCGTGAACTTCGGCACGAACTTCTGGGCCACACCGCTCGCCATCCTCCGCAACGGCTTCCGCGCGAGCTACGGCTTCGGCTTCATCATCGACCGCAACTTCGGCAACGACATCTTCGGCGCGCCGCCCACCAACCAGTTCGGCCAATAACAACCCGTTTGGGGGTCGGGCGGTATGAGTCCGATCCGCCTCCACACGCGGGGAAAAGCGTTGTCGTAGCATCTGTCCGCCCAGCCGACGATCAGGGACGACTCGCGGGCCATCTGTGCCGAATATCAGGCGAACAATCGCGCCGGTCCGGACGTAGTTCCCGATCTGGTGGTTGTCGCGGAATCCGCATCGCATGAGCAGCGTCGTCTCCACAAAGCAGCCCGGCGGATCGTTGCAGGGGAAACCCGCGCCCGCGCTATGGAGTCCCGGCCTTCCCGAACTCATCGCCGGCGTGTTGCTCCTCATGGCGGTCGCCGGTCTGTTCCTGGACTGGTTCTGGCGCCAGCACCTGTGGAGCTACGACAAGCCCTCCGACTGGGGTCACGCCTACATCCTCCCGCTCATCGCCGGGTGGTACTTCTGGAAGAACCGCGTCCGTTTCTCCCGCGTGATGCCCGCGCCCTTCGGGCCTGGCTACCCCGTCGTCCTCCTCGGCATCGTGATGTACATCTACTTCTCGATCGCCGTGCCCACGCACATGTTCCAGGGCTTCGGCCTGATCATCGTGCTCGCCGGGCTGGTCCTGCTTCTCCTGGGGCCCGTGATCTTCCGCATGTCCGTCCTGCCGCTCGCGTTTCTTTCGTTGGGCATGACCGCGCCGGAGCGCGTCATGGAGACGATCACCTGGCGGCTCAAGCTCCTGGCCTCGCAGGGCGCCTGGGCGCTGCTCAACATGATCGGCGTGTCCACCGACATCGACGGCAACGTGCTGACCATCACCGACTCCAGCGGCAACACCTTCCCGCTCAACGTCGCCGAGGCCTGCTCCGGGATGCGGATGGTGGTGGCGTTTGTCGCGCTCGCCGCCGCCGTCGCGATCTTCGCGTGCGACGAGTGGTGGAAGCGCTTCGCCGTGCTGCTCCTCGCGGTCCCGGTCGCGCTCCTGATGAACGTCGTCCGCGTCGCCGTTCTCGGCATCGCGTCGATGTACAACCCCGAGCTCGCCGCGGGTGAGGCGCACATGTTCATCGGCACCATCCTCCTCGTCCCCGCGCTCGGCCTCTTCATGGGCGGCGTATGGGCGATGAATCACCTCTTCCGTTCGGGGGAGGTCATCAAACCCGCGAAGGCCGCGAGCAAGGGAGCAAAGGCATGAGTTCGCCCGGCTTCCGATCCGTGGTCTTCTGGGCCGCTCTCGCGACCGTGGGCCTCTCCGCCGCTGGCTTTGCCGCCGGGACCCACATCCTGGGCGTGCACCTCTCCAAAAAGCCCGTCATCGCTGTCGACCCCGCCGGCAAGCCCGTCGCGCTCCGCACGCTCCCCGCCAAGGTGCCCGGCTGGGAGCGCTTCCGCGACGACGAGATCATGAGCAAGGAGGGGACCGAGGAGCTCGGCACCGAGAACTACGTCAGCCGCATTTATCGCCGCACCGACACCAAGCCGGGCCAGCCCGAGTCCTTCCTCGACTTCCACTGCGCCTACTACACCGGCACCATCGATACCGTTCCCCACGTCCCCGAGCGGTGCTTCGTCGGTCGCGGCGGCATGGAGATCGCCGGCCCCTCGCAACTCGTCGATGTTCCGATCGACACCTCGCGCTTTCTCGCCGACGCCGAGATCGACAGCGACAAGTTCGGCGTCCTCTACACCTCGCGCAGCCCCGTCACGCACACGCGCTTCCGCCTGCCCCGCGGCATCGAGAAGCTCCAGCTCCTGGTCACGCCGTTCCGGGCCGCCAAGTCGGACCGTGTGCTGTACGCGGGCTATTTCTTCATCGCCAACGGCCGCGTCGTCGCCACCGCCGACGCCGTGCGCACCATGGCCTTCTCGCTCGAAAACGTCTACTCGTACTACATGAAGGTCGAGTTCCGAAGCATCACAGCCCAGTCCGCGTCCGAACTCGCCGCCATGGCCGGCAAGCTCCTCGACGAGCTCCTCCCCGAGATCGCCCAGCGCGTCCCCGACTGGGTCCAGGTCACCGAGGGCCATTACCCCGGTGCCGGAGCCGTCTCTTCTCCAAGTGAAACCAGACCCGCGCCGGACGCGGGAATCGTCAAGAACCCCGCACGAGATTGAACTCAGCTAACCTCCCGCCGGAAACCGCCGGACGCGGGCCTGTCCCGCGAATGTCTCAAGAAGGATGCAAGCGATGGCAAATCGGGTGAACACGAAGTTCGTGGTGATCCTCGTCGGCGCGATCGTCGTCGTCTTCGGCGCCGTCGCCGGCGTCGCCACCTACACGCTCTCGCACCGGGGCGACCGGCTCATCGAGCGCGGTGACGCGCTCATGGCCGAGGGCAAGGTCAAAGAGGCCGCCGAGCAATACGCCCGCGCGGTCAACAAAGATCCGTCGCGCCTCGACTGGCTCCAGAAGTGGTACGCCGTCCTGATCCAGGAGAAGCCCACCACCCGCAACGAGATCGACGAGAAGTACGGCCTGTACCTGAACGTCCTCCGCAAGCTCGCCATCCTCCAGCCCAAGAACTTCGAGGCGCAGAAGACCTATCTCGTCGAGCTCGACAAGCGGAACGGTCGCAACCGCGCGATCCCGCAGGTCGCCGACGCCTTCGCGACGGAGGTCGCCGATGCGATCGGCCGGCTCGGCGCCGACACGCCGGAAGCCAAGAAGCTCCAGCGCTACCGCGGCATCACGCTCGTCGCGATCCACAACCAGGGCACCACGACCGATGAGAAGCGCGCGCAAGCCCGCACCGATCTCCAGACCGCGCTCGAAGCCGATCCCGACGACGCCGACGCGTCGCTCGCGCTCGCCAACTGGCACACCCAGGAAGCCGACCGGCTCCGCACCGCCGGCTCCGGCGCCCTCGCCGACGCCGAGCTCGCGGAAGCAAGAAAACAGTTCGACGCCCTTCTCGAGAGGCACCCCGACTACATCCTCGGCAAGCTCACCCGCCAGATCGTCGAAGCCACCGAGCAGATGCGAGGCCTGACCTCGCTCGCCGAAAAGCTCAAGATCGCCAAGGGACAGACTTCCGAAGCCGCCGCGATCGTGACCGCCGCGGCCAAGCTCGACCCCGCCACGATGGACTCCGATGAGCTGGGCGCTCTCTACGAGCGCGCCCGGAGCACCGGCGACAAGTCGCTGCTCGAACAGTTCAGCGGGCTCGCTCGCAACGTCGTCGAGAAGCGCCCCGACGATTACGACTCCCGGATGATCTACGCGGCGGCTCTTCGCGACGGCGAAAAGTACGACGAGGCCATCGCCGAGTACCAGAAGGTCATGGATCAGCCGCCGATGGTCGTGGGCTTCATGTCGAGCCGGCTGCCCGATTCCCAGGTGCAGGCTGTCTTCAACCAGGTCGAGTGCGCGCTGATGAAAGCCGGCGCCGCCGGCGAAGGCGCCGCCCGCGCCGCGGCCATGACCCAGGCACGCCAGTTCCGCGACAAGCTCGCGGCCATGGCGACGTCGCAGCAGCAGGACCTCGTCAAAATGTGCGACGGCCGCCTGGCCCTCATGGAGGCGAAATACGACACCGCGATCGCCAAGTTCTCCGAGCTGCGAAGCTCGCCGTACTTCAGCCGCAACGTGGCCGCCCGGTCGCAGGTGCTCTGGCTCCTTGCCGTCTCTCTCGAGAGCGTCAAGAACCTGGGCGAGGCCCGCAAGGTGCTCGAGGAGCGACTCAAGCTGCCGCTCGAAAGCGCCAATGTGGACACGCTCACGCGGCTCGCCGAGATCCACATCCAGCTCGACGACGCCGAGACCGCCAAGAACTACTACGAAAAGGCCGTCGAGTTCGCGCCGGAGAACGAGGCCCTCCGCGCCCGACTCCGCACGATCCAGACCGCGCTGGGCAACAACAAGAACCCCGATCAGGTCGACCCGATCGTCAAACAGATCATCGAGGCCCGTAAGAAACGCAACGCCAAGGACGCGGCCGGCGCTCGAGAAATCCTCGAGCAGCTCGCGAAGACCAACGCGACGGATTACCGCGTGGTCCGCGAGCGCATGGAGCTCGAGCTCACCGAGGGCGACAAGGCCGCCGCGCTCAGGATCGTGAACGACGCCGTCGCCGCCGCCCCCGAGGAGAAGCGCTTCAAATCCATGAAGACGCAGCTCGAGATCGACGACCCGGTGAAATCCGCCGAAATGATCATCGCCGACTCGGACCTCTCGCCCGTCAACAAGCTCCTCGCCCGTGGCGAGATCTATATGCGCTACAACAAGACCGAGGAAGCCAAGAAAGTTCTCACCGAGGCCGAGACGATGGAGCCCGAGAACACCGATGTTCTCGAGCGCGTCTTCGTCATGGCCCTCGGCACCAACGACCTCGAACGAGCCCGCCAGGTGATCCCCAAGGCCGCGCGACTCAACGCCGACCAGGTCGGCGGCCTCCTGTTCCAGGGACGCCTCGAGCTCGTCGAAGGCAAGTGCCGTGAGGCGACCAACACGCTCACCCAGGTCGTTCAGAAGATCCCCCACCTGCCGATCGCGTGGCGCTTCCTTGGACAGGCCAATCTCCGGTGCGGCCGCGTGAACGAGGCCGTGGACGCGTTCGAGCGCTCCCTCGAAGGACGCCCCAACGACGTCGAAACCGTCCGTCAGTATGTCGCCGCCCTCATGCAGCTCGGACGCTGTGCCGAGGCGCTCAAGGCAATCGAGCCGGACCACGGCGGGCTGCGCTTCGCCCCCAACGACAAGCAGCTCGTCATGACCTGGCTCACGCTCGAAGGCCAGTGCGGCGACAAGGACAAGGCCATCAAGACCCGCACCGAATACCTCCAGATGGACCCCACCGACGAGAGCAACGTCATGGCCCTGACGGAGCTCCTCCAGGATCGCGGGCAGTGGGCCGACACCCAGGCGGTCATCGACGCGTACGCCAAGACCGAGAAGGCCGACCCTCTTCTGCTCACCGCGCTCCGCGCCGATCTCCTGGGTAAGCAGGGCAAGCTGGACGAAGGCGCGCAGCAGTACCAGGCCTATCTCGCCGCCATCCCGCGCGAGTCGCAGACCGCTCGCGAGTGGCTCGCCTACGCCCAGTTCCTCATCAAGTTCGACCGGACCGACGACGCGCTCGCCGCGATGCGCGCCGCCCGCGAGTTCCAGAGCTCGTCGCTGCGCGAGGCCGACCGCCGCCTCGGCGACTACAGCTTCGAGGTCGGCGGGGACACCTTCAACCGCCACCTCAGCCTCAACAGCCAGATCGCCGCCGAGCCGGCGGACTCCACCCGTATCGACGACCTCCAGGCGCAGGCCGACGACGCGAAGAAGAACGCGCTGAACTATCTCGACGAGGCCGCGAAGGCCTACCGCTCCGTGATCGAAGGCGGCGCCGCCGAGGACCCCGAGCGGTCCGTGCAGAAGCGCCTCGCCGAGACCCTGCTCCGCCTCCAGCGGCTCGACGAGGCCGGCAAAGTGCTCGACGACCTCGCCAAGACGAACGAGAAGGACCTGCAGGTCCTCCTGCTCCGCGCCAACCTCGCCGAGTCCAAAAACGACCGGCGCATCGCCCGCCAGTTCCTCGACCAGGCGGTGCAGCTCTACCCCGACATCGCGCTCTCCTTCATGCGCCGCGCGATCTTCAACTACGACGACAACAATCTTGCCAGCGATGTCATGCAGGATCTCGACCAGGTGCTGCGCCTCCAGCCCCGGAACATCGAGGCCCGTCGCATGAAGTTCGATCTGCGGATGCGGCGCAACGAAAAGGACATGGCCTTCGCCGAGCTGCGCAAGGGCGTCGACGATAACGCCTCCGACGATGAACTCCGTCTCATGATGCTCAAGGAGCTTCTGCGCTCCGGTCAGTACGACGTCGCCGCTCAGGAAGCCCTCGCCGCGGTCAAGGCCCGCGCCGACGACGAGCGCTGGGCCCGCGCCGCCGCCATGCTCATGATGCAGGGCGGCCGGTTCTGCGACGCCGCCGAGCTCTACCGGTTGTTCGACGAGAAGTCCAAGACCCCGCGCAGCGCCGGCATGTATCTCGACGCGCTGCTCCGGTGCCCCACGCGCACCCCGACACCCGCCGTCGTCCAGGAACTCCTCGCCCGCTTCAATAACGCCGCGAATGCCGACAACCCCAACGACATCATGCTCCAGTGCCGCGCCCTCTGGTTCCTCGGCTCGGTGGACCAGAAGAGCGAAGCCGCGCGGGCCGCCGCCATCGATAAGGCCAAGGTCGCCTACAAGATCTGCGGCCAGGACGCCGACTGCCTTCAGAAGTGGTTCAACCAGATCAAGGTCGTGACCGGCAGCTTTAAGGAAGCCGAAAAGGTCATCCGCGATCTCGGCAAAACCGAAACGCTCCCCGACTACCTCCTCGTCATGCTGATGGCGATCGAGATGACCGACCTCAAGACGACCGACGACCGAGTGCGCGCGATGATCAAGGAATGCGACGACTTCCTCGCCAAGCCCGATCAGAACGTCGTCACGCGCTTCCACGCCAACGGGCTCAAGCACCGCGGCTATTACAGGCTCAATGACATCCAGGCCGCCGTCGACGCCGGCAAGGAAGCCCTCAAGGCCAACCCTCGCGATGCCGAGCTGAACAACAACATCGCCTACATGCTCGCCAACGATCTCAAAAAGGTCGACGAGGCGATCCCGTTCGCGGAGCGCGCCGCGAAGCTCGCGCCCGACTCCAGCCCCACGCTCGACACCGTCGGCTGGATCTACTACCAGAAGGGCGACTACGCCAAGGCCGAGGAGACCCTCGACATGGCTCTTCGTCGAGCCAAGCCCGATCGCGACGACGAAAAAATCGTCGCCCAGGTGCATCTGGGTATGGCCAAGCTCAAGCGCAACGACCGTTCAGGCGCCCGAGAATGCCTGGTGAAGGCCCAGGAGATCGCCCGCACCACACCCCAGGTGGGTCTCCGCTTCACACAGGATGTCGAAATGCTTCGGAAAGCGGTCGATGAAGTGAACTAACATGTTCGGTTAATGTCAGGCTGATTGGAGTCAGTCGTCGGAAATTCCGGTGTGCCGCCCATCGTCCGCCTTGGAGTTGGCGGGGCGGGCATTTCTCGCCCGCCGGACTGACCGACAAAAGATGACGCCCGGCATCGTCCGAAGGGAGGCCGGGGCTCGTAAGAAGGTTCGGAGGTAATCCGAGGATGTCGAACGCCCCAACATCGTCAACCGCACTGCTCGCCGGCCCCAAGCGCAGCGGCCCGCCTTCGTCATCCGGCGGCGCGCCCGCCCAGCAGCCGCCCGTGCTCACCATCGATCCCATGCGCCTGCTCAAGGCGCACTACCTTCTCCTGACCAGCGCCTTGATCGCCGGCCTCGTCCTCGGCACCGGCCTCTACTTCGTCCTGCGCCA
Organism: Phycisphaerales bacterium; assembly: GCA_035549675.1. Taxonomy (GTDB): domain Bacteria; phylum Planctomycetota; class Phycisphaerae; order Phycisphaerales; family UBA1924; genus DASZQL01. The sequence continues at coordinate 11,245 of DASZQL010000244.1, forward strand.
GTTCATGCCGCGCTATTCCGCCGTCGCGCAGTTCATGGTCTCGCCACCCATCGCCAGCGCTTCCGAGCGCAGCGAAGAAATGGGCGCCGGCTCCCAGGGCGGCGGCGAGATGGAAAAGTACATGCAGACCCAGCTCGTCGTGCTGCGGTCCGAAGACCTCCTCCGCAAAGTCGCCGAGGACAACCAGGTCAAGGAAACCGCCTGGGCACGCCAGGCCGATTTCAAGACCGAGAGCGGCGACTACAACCCCGACGAAGCGCTCCGTGAGCTCAAGAAGATCGTTGGCGCCAAGGTCATCCCCGAGACGCAGATCATCCAGGTCTCGCTTTCCACCTTCAGCCGCGATTCATCCAAGACCATCGTGGACACGCTCAGCAAGATTTTCGTGGACACCACGAAGTCGCGCACGAACCTCAATACCTCGAAGCTCATCGACTCCTACAGCGAGCGCGTCCGCAACTTCGATAAGGCCATCCAAGCGATCGAGGTCGAAATGGACAGCATCCTGCAGTCCACCGGCATGACCGGTCTCAACGTGCAGGAATCATCTTTCTACGGCCAGATCCAGACCATCCAGCCCGCCATCACCGATCTCAACGAAAAGATCGCCCAGGCCGACCAGCAGCTCAAAACCTATGAAACACTGGCCAACGCGCCGGGCGGGCCTGTCGTCCCCGAGGCCATCCGCTCCGAGGTCGAGCGCAGCCCGATCATCCAGGAGCAGGACGCCCGCATCGCCCAGCTCCAGGCCTCCATCCGCTCGACCCAGAAGCTCACCGGCGAGAACCACCGCGACTTGCGGTACATGGAGAAGCAGCTCGACTCGCTCAAGCAGGAGCGCGACGCGACCCTCCAGCGCAAGAGCGCCGAGCTGTTCAAGTCCGTCATCGAGAGCATGACGAACGGCATCGACAGTCAGAAGGCCAGCGTCAAGGAGCTCGAAACCAAACTGGGCCTCGCCAAGGAACAGCTCCAGGCGGTCACCCTCACCCTCAAGAAGCACGAAGCCCGACGCAGCGAGCGCGAGTCTCTTAAGGAACAGCGCGACGAGCTCAGCCGCCAGCTCACCGAACTCAACCTCCTGTTCCAGCGCGAAGGCCGCATCCGCATCTTGGGTGGCACCGTTTCCCCCAACCAGCTCGCCTTCCCCCAGCCGATCCAGGTCATCCCCGCCTTCACCCTCCTGATCCTCGGCGCCACCGGTGGCCTGCTCGTCCTCCGCGAGATGCGCGAGCAACGCATCCGCGGCCCGCAGGACGTCGCCATGACCCGCACCGCCGTCCTCGGCATGGTCCCCGATCTCACCCTCGACCTCTCCAACCCCGAGCGCGCCGAGCTCGCCTGCATCGAACGACCCACCGGCGCCATGGCCGAGTCCGTCCGCCATATCCGCGGCAAGGTCGTCGCCTGGCTCCACGGCAACACCAAATCGCTCCTCATCTGCTCGGGCCTTCCGGAGTCCGGCGGCTCATCGATCATCGGCAACCTCGCCGTCAGCATCGCCGCGACCGACATGCGCGTCCTCGTCATCGACGCCAACGTTCGTCGCCCAACCCTGCACCGCATCTTCGGTCTCCCGGAAGGCGGCAAGGGTCTCAGCGACGTGCTTCTCAACGGCGCCAAGTTTGACGAAGTCATCCGCGAATCCAAAGTCCCCGGAGTTTTCGTCGTCCCCGCCGGCAACAAGGATCACCGCCTCCACGAGCGCTTCATGATGCCGGTCATGGGCAAGCTCCTCGAAGAGGCCAAGACGAAGTTCGACATCGTCCTCATCGACGCCGCCCCCGCCGTCGTGGGCTCCGACGCCATCGCCATCGCCCGTCACTGCGACGGCGTCGCCCTCGTCGTCCGCGCCCTCAAGGAAACCCGCGGCGTGCTCA
>DASZQL010000245.1:0-30801 GCA_035549675.1 Phycisphaerales bacterium
GTTTGAGCTGGTGGATAAGCTGTGCGACGACACTGCTGGCGGTCCCCGCTCGCCAGTCCATGATGGGCAGGCCGGCGGTCGGACGCTCGGAGCCCTGCGACGGCCAGTCGTAGAGGTGTGGATGGACCCACCGGGTATCGCAGCCGTGCTGCATGTGGCACAGCACGCTGGTCTTCTCGAGAAGGGTCACGTGGTGCCCGAGCATCGCGGCACCGCACGCGGCAGTCAGCCCGGCCACTCCGCCTCCGACTATGACGTAGCATTTCGGCGCGTGCTTTTCCCCGACCGAAATCGTATCGTCGAGCAGGAACAGAAGGTTGATCGCCCGGAGCTGCTGGCTGAAGAGCGTGACATTTCGCTCGAATGACCCGAGGATGTAGCAATGCCTATCCTTGTAAGGTTGGAGAAACTTCAGGTGCTCTCTGGCTGCAACGGGTTCCATCAGTCTTGGTGCTCGAACTCGACAGGGTACAAAATTGAACTGCGTCCGTGCCCTGCCCCCACGATTCAGTCCACAGTCAGAGTTAGTTTAACATTGCCTGCGCTCGTCCCCGTTTCGGCACCAACCGCAGAGTGAGGTTTTTCGCTTCATCCGGTCGCACCTGCCGGACCTTGGGACACAGCGAGTCGACTCTGATTTTCCCCGGCAGGCCTCTTCCTCGACTGATCCGCTCAGCGCTGCCGACACATACTCATCCGTCAGCCGCGATGCAAGCTCGATCGTCAGGGTCTCACGACTGAAGTCATCGACCAACGTCAACAGCCGGACTTCCGTCCATCGAACAACTGATGGGCAATGAAGTTCCTCAACCAGCTCTCGCTTACCTGAAAGCTCCGAGGTTTGTTTGACAAACGCTTTGGAACGATGACCGACGGGTACGCACGATGCTGGAATATGCCCTCTTTATACAGTCGCTTTCACCAGTCACGCCACACATGACCTGCGCCGTCAAAGCCGACCACATTGAAAGCCCGGATCAAATCGACGCAGAATCATCTTGCTGCATCTCGTCGAGACAATTGAATGTTGAAGAGCCGCCACCAATACAGATCACCGTGAAACTCTTGAAAGAAATCGGGGTGACAGGGCTTGAACCGAGCAGCCTTCTTGTCGAGTGTGAGTTTCACCATGTCCCAGCGTTGGCCAATTGTGATGCGAGATGCACGATCAATTCTTGCTGTGCCAAGCCAATGCGCGGCCAGAGTTCCGCTAGATGTCTCCAATGGGAATCGTGTGAGTCTGGCGCTGTGTCCGACCCGTCTGGCGCTAGCGCCAGTGGCGTTTCTGCGGGGGTTCGATTCCCCCCGGCTGTTATCCCACCCGCCCCATGATCTCCGCCGCTTTCGACAAGTCCCGCTCAGCATAGATTTCGGTCACATCCGCTGAGCTGTGGCCGAGCACGACGCGGGCCGCTTCGATGCCAAATTGCTTGCGCAGGAACGTCGCGGCGTTGTGGCGAAGTCGGTTGGGCGACCACCGATGCTCACGCCGCCAGACATCGACTTGCTGCCGTTGATGGGGTTCGAGGTGGGCGTAGCGCGTTGTGGCAAGCAGCGGATGCGGGAACGCCTGATCACAGGCATAGGCGATTGCCCGGGCGTAGCTCATCGTCGTGTAGCGATCCTGTGGTGCACGATGCGGATTGCGTTTCCGCTTCCGTGCGGCTTGGCTCGGCGTCATGGGCGTTCGGCGCGCCCGTCGCTTGTCGGCCCAGCGATCGGCCATCACTTCGCGCGGGTCGAAGATGAACGCCTGAAGGTCTTTTTTCAGATGAGGGCGCAGGATGCGCTGGGCTTGCGGTCCGAGGTAGATCATCCGCTTTCGGTCATGGTGCTCGGTCTTGTGTTCGGCCGGGGTATAAGACCAAATGGGCCCCGTGGTATCGACATCAGTCGTGCGCATCAGAACGACTTCGCATGGCCGCATTCCGGTGAGTCGCTGAAGTTCGATCATGGCGCCGATCTGCGCGGGCGCCACACGCAGAACGGGATCGATGAGACCATCCGGCACCGGCTGGACCGGCGCCGTCTCCCGCACTTGGCAGCGTCCGCGTTTGAGCGGCGCCACCGCCTGGAGGCCGTGAAGCACCGCGGCCAGCACGAGTTCATTCTCGACACCCCACTTGAAGACCCGGCGAAGGCGATTGACGCGGGAGTTGACAACCTTCCGGGACAGGTCGGCATCAACCATCGTTTGCCGGACCGCTTTGAGCGCCAACGGCCCGAACGCGGAGACGTGCACGTGCCCGTGTGACTGCACCAATGGTCTGATCGCGTCCTTGATGTTGCGCAGCTCACCCGTCGGACGGCCGTTCTTGACGTAGTAGGCCTTGGCATGGCGCAGGTATGCAAGGGCCAGTTCGTTGACGATGCAGCTCTCCGCCTGCCGTCGCCCGGCTCCGGGAGTCGTGGCGGTAGTGGACAGCATCCATTCGGCGATGACGCGTCGGTATTCGGCTTGGCTTTCCGGCGAACCATGCCTGCCGAGATAGATGTCCTTCCCGTTCAAGCGGACGACCGCCAGCCCGGAGGGCTTGTGCAGGCGGTACTTCGGTACTCGTGTGGTGACTCGCGGCATTGGCGGCTCCCAAAGGCGAAAGTGGTAGTACCACTTTCCACAGCCTTTTTGAGCCGCCCTGCCTACGCCGGCAGGTTCGCGCAACGCGCGATCGGCAAACGGTTTATTCCAAAGCGGGCGACCGGGATCGAACCGGCGACATTCAGCTTGGGAAGCTGACGTTCTACCGCTGAACTACGCCCGCGGCGACCGGCAATCTTCCCGCGCTTCAGCGACCGGGTCAAGGTCAGCAGCCGTTTGCATTCGGTTCGCCCCGCCGGCCGCGTGGGATGAAGGCCTCTGCATACGGCCAACATTCCTCACTCACATCGATGGCCCAAGATTCAGTCTGTAGCGATGCGGATCGCGCAATGTGTTGAGCGCGATCAGCCGGCAGGCCCGCTCCCGCATGAGATTCGCTCCCTGAAGGATCATTGCCATGAACCGTACGTTGCAAATTGTGGTCGCCATCGTCCTCGTCTTGCTGCTCATCGGCCTCCTCCCGGCTTGGCCCTATAGCGCGGGTTGGGGCTATTTCCCCAGCGGCGGGATCGGGCTGCTTCTTCTGATCGTCGTCCTGCTGCTCGTCCTGGGCGACAGGGGTGGACGAAAACTGAGCTAGTGCCGCCGACGCTTTTCGCAAATCATCCGCGCTCAAATGGAGCTGGCGGAATCGAAGCCCCGCTCGGGGACAGTCCGCTCGCCGCTTCTATGCATGTAGTTCATCGAAAGTTGTCGGCCCCGTTTGCTCCTCCCGCAACGCTTGATAACGCGGCCCGATGGCGGTGCCCGATACTCCTATCCGCCCGGGGCGCGGTGCAAGCAATATTGCCGCGCCGCGAACGGAAGCCGGATTTAATCGGCGATGGGAGTATCGTTGATGCGCGTCGCCATCGTGACTTGCACGAACATTCCCGAGAAGGACGCAGACGAGGACCTGATGCTGCAAGCGCTGCGTCAAGCAGGGATCCCGGCGTCACTCGTGGCGTGGGACGATGCGCGCGTTGACTGGACCACATTTCGGGGCGCCATCATCCGATCCACGTGGAACTACCACCAGCACCTCGCGCGCTTCCTCGACTGGGTGAGCCACACCTCGACGGTCCTCAAGCTCATGAATCCAGCCTGGGCGGTGCGGGCGAACGCGCACAAGTCATACCTGGCCCGGCTGCAAGGCCGAGGGATCCCGATCGTTCCAACGGCCTGGGTGTCGCGGCACGAGAACGCTCGCCCGGATCTCAGGCGGATCATTTCGGAGCAGAGCTGGAACACCGATGACGGTATCGTGATCAAGCCGAGCGTTTCGGCGTCGTCGTTCAAGACCCGCCGTTTCCATGCGTCGGAACTCGAGGCCGCTCAGGGCTTTCTGGAGGAGCTCCTGCAGGAACGGGATGCGATGGTGCAACCCTATTTGAGGCACTTCGCCGAGGGTGGGGAGAGCGCGCTCGTCTGGCTGAACGATGGTGAAGGCGGCGAACTGACGCACAAGGTGACGAAGCTTCCGCGATTCGGCGATGATCAGGAGGCCGTCGTTGCCGCCGCGGACATCACCGATTCCGAACGAGCCTTCGCCGAGCGCGTGCTCGACGTGGAACTCGGGGAGCGGCGGAACGAACTCATGTACGCCAGAATCGACGTGATCGACGCGGGCAAGGACGGCCTGCGTCTCTCCGAACTGGAGCTCATCGAGCCTTCTCTGTATCTCTCCCATTGCGAACCGGCGCTGCGGCGGTTCGTTCAAGCCGCGGGCCGAGTTGCACATTTCGAAGAGCGCCGCCAACCGGGCGAGACATGGCCATGATGCCCGCTGTCGCGAATGTGACAGCAATCGCCCACGATGCGGACGGCCGGACCTGTGGGGCCGGCGCCCTCAGGTGGTCGCCGGCCACCTGAACAAAAATGGAGCCGGGGGGAATCGAACCCCCGTCCCGGGACAGTCCGCTCGCCGCTTCTACGCGTGTAGTCATCGAAAGTTCTCGGCCTGGTGCGCTCAATGACGACGGCACTTCGGCCCAGCACCTGTGTTGCTTCTCGTCCCCGCGCACCGGTGCGCAGAACGGGGTACCAGCCCGATGCTTTCACTCCCCGCCCATCGGGCGTCGGCGGGGAGTGATGCCGCCTTCATTAGGCAGCGAGAGCGTAATTGCTGTTCGCAATTGGTGTTTTGCACGCTTGATAACGCGGCCAGCGTGCGCCGCGACGCGCCACGACGGGCTTTCCCTGCCCGGTCGAAACCGATCGGCCCCGGTTGCCAAAGAATGAACGATCCCAAGTGTAGGCGCCGCGCGCCGCCTCGTGCCCGCTCCGACTCTCATCGGCAACGATCGGCCCGCACTTCCACCCGACCACCCTTTTCATCGTCCCCCACGCGTCTGAGGTACAATTCCCGTGCCGCGAGCAGGGGCGGCCGGACCGCTCTCGTTCTCGCGGCCACACAACGGAGGATCAGCCAATGAAGACCCGCAAGCTCACCCGTCTGACCGCTGTCGCCATGGGCTTCATGCTCGTCGCCACCGCATTCGCCTGGGTCCCCAAGAAGGACATCAAGGCCGAGCGCGACGGCGCCACCAAGTTCAAGCTCACCGGCACCAATACCAACGGCAAGCTCGACGTCAAGATCGAAGACAAGCATCTTTTCCAGGGCTTCAAGGGCGAGGGCACCAACGGCGAGAAGAAGGTCACCCTCGAGATCAAGTCCGCCGGCTTGGGCGCGGGCTGGAAGATCGAGGGCAAGATCGGCGACGAGGTGATCGACCTCCGCTCACAGCAACAGGGCGCGCTCTCCAAAGAGTGGAAGGTCACCGGCAAAGTCGGCGAGCGCAAGATCGACGAAACCATCGACGGCGATTGGGATGTCGATCCCGCCATCGTCTCGACGCTCGTCGCGTTCGACTATTGATCTCTCGATGCGCGGCTCGCGCGCCGCATCCCTCGCGCCACTCAGCGAACGCCCGCCGATCAGCGGGCGTTTTCGTTGCAATTCTTCGCGAAACATCCGGCGCACTCCCGCCGAAATCCGCCCGGCTCCAGCCGCGCTCAGAACCCTTCATTCCCCGTTCATCGCATCCACATCGCCCGCGCGGAGACTCCAGCAGCACCACACGCCCAGGAGTCCCGGCGATGATTACCGAATCCCCAACGCGATCAACCATCGATGCCACCGGGCCGCTCCTCCACGGCGAACCCGAAGTCATCATCCGGCGGGCCCCGCGCCCTATCTCATGGGGCGCGGTCCTCGGCGCCACCGCCCTCGCCATGGGAGCCGTCGGCGGGCTTGGCGGCGGGGCCGCCGGCCGCAAAGCCCGGGAGAAAAACCCGCGCTGGACGACCGAACCCGTCTGATCCGCGGCACGGCGCGGCCACCCCCCCTCCCCACTTTTCGCGCCCTCCACAACCCGTGTCTCACCTGCGGAGCAACCAATGTCACGCAACTTCCCCGCTCTCCTCGCCCTGCTGTTCCTCGCCGCCTGCCAGTCGCGCTCGTGCTCAAACACCGGCGACCAGCTCGAGACGCGCGACCAGGCGACCGCCGATACCCCCGGCGACACGACTCGCCCCTCCAAGCCCGGCCAGGCCACCGATGGCCCCTCCAACATGACCGAGCCCAATCCCAACAACAACTCACCCGACGCGCGCCTCCTCTCGATCCTCCACGTCAAGGACGGCGAAGAAGTCCGAATCGGCAGACTCGCCGAGGAGCGCGCCCAGTCGCAACCCGCGAAGGACTTCGCCCAAATGCTTGTGAAGGACCACGGCGATCACCAGAAAGAAGTCGCCGGCCTCGCCAAGTCCATCGGCATCCAGCTCTGGGACGAGGCTACGGTCAAAGCCGAGCTCAACAAGGACAAGCCCGCTGACGAGCGGGTTGACCCGATGGAGCGTCTGCAGAGCCTCACAGGGAAAGAGTTCGACGCCGAGTTCGGGGCGGTCATGCTCAAAGGACACCGCGAGCTGATTGCGCTCGTCCAGGCCGCACAACCCAGCCTGCGCAACGAGGACGTCCGCCGACTCGTCGAAAAGACGCTGCCGGTGCTCCGCCATCACGAAGAAATGGCCGCGAAGATCTCCGAGTCGTCCCAAGCGGGAGGGCCCGAGTAATGAGCAAGCCGACCCACCTGCGACGGCGTGGCCTCCGGGGCGTGCTCTCGCTCATTTGCCGGCCCAAGCCGTCCCCGCCAGCAGTCGTTGAAAAGCCCAAGCAGCCGAGCGAGCGTGCGATCGACGAAGCCCTCGCCGCGACCTTCCCCGGCAGCGACCCCGTCTCCCTTCACCTCGAAGAACCCCGCGACCGCGCCACCAAAATGACAAACGCGCCTTCTGCACGCGCGAAGTAGCCGGCCGCGTTTCGGCAGCGCTCACAAAGCCTCGCCAATCAAACCGATTCCATCGCGGCGCCAACCGATTCTCTTACCACGCGAAGTGCGCGAACGCCTTGTTCGCGTCCGCCATGCGGTGCACCTGCTCGCGGGTGTTCATCGCCTTGCCCTCGCCCTTCGCCGCGGCGATGAGCTCGTCCGCGAGGCGCAGGTGCATGGGCCGTCCGCCCTCGTCGCGGCATGAGTGGATGATCCACCGGAACGCCAGCGAGATCTGCCGCCGGTCGTTCACCTGCATCGGCACCTGGTAGTTGGCGCCGCCGACGCGCTTCGACCGCACCTCGATCCGCGGCTTGGCGTTCTGGATCGCCCGCTCGAAGACCTCGATCGCGAGCTTCGGGGCGTTGGGATCGTCGATCTTCTCGAGCCGCGCCTGAATCTCGTCCATCGCGTCGTAGACCACCCGCTGCGCGACGGACTTCTTGCCGTCGGTCATCACGCAGTTGATGAACTTCGACAGTGTGCGGTTGCTGAACCGCGGATCGGGGCGGAGCTGCTCGTTCGATTTCGTCCAGCGACCGGCCATGTTCGAAACTCCTTTCGGCTCATCCGTCCGCTCAATCGCGGACCTTGTGTTCACCCCGGGTGCAGGCCATGCCCCTCGGGATTACTTGCCTCTGTCTTTCCTGATGCCCAGTGCCCGATGCCTGGTGCCTGTTTCTTACTTCTTGCCAATCTTCGTGCCGTACTTCGAGCGGCCCTTCTTGCGGCCTTCGACGCCCAGGCAGTCGAGCGAGCCGCGGACCACGTGGTAGCGCACGCCCGGAAGGTCACGCACACGCCCGCCGCGAACGAGCACGATCGAGTGCTCCTGCAGGTTGTGACCCTCGCCGCCGATGTACGCCGTGATTTCCTTACCGTTCGATAGACGGACACGCGCCACCTTGCGGAGCGCCGAGTTCGGCTTCTTGGGCGTCACGGTGCGCACTTGCAGGCACACACCGCGCTTCTGCGGCGAACCGCCAAGATCCTTGGTCTTCTTCAGCTTGACCTGAGGAGTCCGCGGCCGCTTGATGAGCTGGTTGATCGTCGGCATCGAGAGCGCTTCCGTCGAAAGGGCGGGAGAAGAAAAAGAGGCACGGGCGATAAGAACAATGACCGTTCAGGCCTGCCCCCACCGGGCCGACCCGAACGAGCCGCGTAGTGTAGCGATTCCTCCCGGTTCGGCAACCATTGGAACCGCACCCGTGCGCCAGCCGAACATTCTCGGCCTTCCGGCGTGTGTTTCTTGCGAACTTTCTGGCTTGCGAGGCTTCTCGCGGAAACACTACCGGGGTTGGCCGTCCGGCCTGCCGACGGAGAGAGAGCATGCGCGGTCGTTTCGCCCTCACACTGACTGTTTTCTGCGCTCTCGTCGCGCGCACTGACGCCCAGCCTTCATGCAACCCCGGCGACTTCGCCGCCCAGCTCGGCCCCGTCAACGGCGCCGTTCTCGATTTCAACGGCACGACCCAATACGTCGAGATCGGCAACCCCCCCGCCCTCAATATCACAGGCCAGATCACCATGGAAGCGTGGATCCGCCCCGACACGCTTACCGGCGCCCACAACATCGTCACCCGGAGCTCCGGCACGCTCGTCAGTTCCGAAGTCTCCCTCCGCATCGACCAGAACATCTATGAAGTCGTCAGCTACGACGGCCAGCTCCACGGCGTCGGCTCCGGCAACATCTACGCCGCCGACGCCGGCCACTGGATCCACCTCGCCGGCACGTACGACGGCACGGGTTGGCGCCTCTATCGCAACGGCGAGCTCATCGCGTCGCGCAACGTCTCGACCGGCGCCGTCTTTGTCCCCGCCGGCTGGCGCATCGGCACCTGGGACACGAACCCGCAGACGCCCACCCGCTGGTTCGACGGCGCGATCGCCGAGGTGCGCATCTGGAACATCACGCGCACGCAGCCGCAGATCCAGAGCAACATGTTCGCCGATGTGACCGGCCAGCCGGGCCTCGTCGGACGATGGAAGCTCAACGAGGAATCCGGCACGACCGCCTTCGATTCCAGTGGCGCGGACAACAACGGCACGATTTTCAATGGCCCGGCGCGCCCCCACTATTGGCGCGACGCCGACACCAACAACACGCTCGATGCATGCCAGACGCCGCAGATCACCCAGCCGCCCAGCGGCGCGACCGCGTGCGACACCTCGCCCGTGCTCCTCGCCGTGACGGCCGGCGGCACCGCTTCCGCCGGTCTCGCGTACCAGTGGACCCGCAACAGCCAGGACATTCCAGGCGAAACGCTCGACACGCTCTTCATCGAGCACCCCGTCCCCGCCGACTCGGGCGAGTACCGTTGCCGCGTCTCCAACGCGCTCAACCCGTCGCTCTCCGTCACGAGCAGCCCGGCGAGCGTCACTGTCAACGAATCGCTCTCCCTCTCCCTCGCCTGGGGCCGCGGCGATGAAGGCCAGACCACACTCACACAAGCCCCGATCGGCCTGCGCCACACCGCGTTCGCCGCGGGCGCTCGCCACTCGCTCGCCCTCCGCTCCGACGGCGCCATCGTGGCGAGTGGCGACAACTCGCTCGGTCAATGCAATGTCCCGCCGCTCCCGACCGGTGCGACATACACCGCTGTCGCGGCGGGCGATGCCTTCAGCCTCGCGCTCCGTTCCGACGGCGCGATCGCCGCGTGGGGCGACGACAGCGCCGGTCAGTGCAACGTCCCGCCGCTCCCCGTCGGCGTGACGTACACCGCCGTCGCCGCGGGATTCGTGCACGCGCTCGCGCTCCGCTCCAACGGCACGATCATCGCGTGGGGCGACAATGGCTTCGGCCAGCTCAACATCCCAGCGCCCCCGCCCGGTGTGACATACACCGCCATCGCCGCGGGCTGGCTGCACTCGCTCGCGCTCCGCTCCGACGGTCACGTCATCGCCTGGGGCAACGGTGGCTTCGGCCAACTCTCTGTCCCGGCGCTCCCCGTCGGACGCACCTACACCGCAATCAGTTCAGGCGCCGCCCACTCCGCCGCCCTCCGCTCCGACGGCCGCCTCGTCGCCTGGGGTTTGAACGATGTCGGCCAGTCCGCCGCTCCCGCGCCGCCACCCGGACGAACATTCACACAAGTCGCCTGCGGCTCGTTCCACACGCTCGCGCTCCTCTCCGACGGCGGCGCGACCGCCTTCGGCGAAAGCACCGAAGGGCAAACCTTCGTCCCCCCCCTTGCGCCCGGCACGCGCTACATCACGATCGGCTCAGGGCCCGCGGCCGATCATTCACTCGCTTCACGCGCCGTCACCTGGACCGACCCCTTCAACGTCCAGACCACCGCCGGCGGCGTCGCGGTGCTCATCGCCGGGCCGCCCCCGGTCCCAGGTCTTTCACTGCGCTGGCGCCACAACGGCGCCGACCTCGTCGACGGACTCACGCCCGCCGGCTCGACAATCAGCGGCGCGACAACTTCCGAGCTCACCATCACCAACACGCAGTACGACGACGCCGGGGAGTACGACCTCCGCTTCATCGGCCCGTGCGACGAAGTCCGCTCCGCGCCCGCCGTGCTCTTCGTTGACACGCCGTGCCCCGGCGATATCGACGGCGACCGCTTCGTGGGCCTCTCCGACATCGCGACGCTCATCCATTACTGGGGACTCCAAGCCACGCTCGCTCCTCCTGAAGTGGACCTCGACGGCAACGGCATCGTCGGCCTCGGCGATATCGCCGCGATCATCGTCCACTGGGCCGCCATCTGCCAGTGAACCGCATCACCATGGGCCGGTAGGATGATGGCCGGACGGCGATTCAACGCCGCCCGTTGCCCGCGCGCCACACGCGTCGAACCTGACGACCACTTACCTGGAGACTTGAGCCATGACACGTTTCGCCCTGCTCGCCACCGCCTGCCTCGCCGCCGGAGTCGCGGCCTTCGCGCCCGTCTCGTTCGCCCGCCCCGTCGAAGCCCCCGCCCAGACCTTCACCATTGACCCCGTCCACTCCTCCGTCGTCTTCAAGATCCGCCACAACAACCTCGCCAACTTCTTCGGCCGCTTCAACGACGTCAGCGGCACGATCGCCATCGACGACGCCACCCTCAGCGCCTCCAAGCTCGAAGTCACCGTCAAGATCGACTCCATCGACACGAACAGCGGCGGCCGCGACAAGCACCTCAAGTCCCCGGACTTCTTCGATGCCGAGAAGTTCCCCACCAGCACCTTCGTCGGCAAGACCTTCGAAAAGGGCGACGCCGACACCTACAAGATCACCGGCGACATGACGCTCCACGGCGTCACCAAGCCCCTCACCATCGAGTTCCACAAGACCGGCGCCGTCGACGGCCGTCGCGGCCCGATGACCGGCTACGAGTGCACCTTCAACCTCAAGCGCAGCGACTACGGCCTCGGCGCCGGCGGCCCGGGCATGGGCGACGAGGTCACTCTCTTCGTCGCGCTCGAAGCGGGCGTCAAGAAGGACAAGGAATAAATCCCCGTCGCACGGTGGGCGTGAGCCACTTCGCCTCATCGACCGGAACTGCCCATCTTTACGCGCCGGAGCATTTCGCCCGGCGCGTTTTCGCGCGCGCCCACAAGATCGGCGTGACTGATGACGCCCGCTGTCGCTGGTGATTTGGAAATGAATATGTCTTCACCTCGAGATACCCCCCAATTCTCGCGGAAAACCACTGAAAACACGCTTTTACGCACTTTCCTCGCGCGCCTGCGTCATACTCTTGATCGTGTTGCTCAAGATGCGTATTCATAAACCCTTGTGCGGCCAGCGGGCGCGGGTACGTTGCGGTACTCAAAGGAGTTGCGCAATGAGATTGGCCCCATTTGTGCTCGGGCTGCTCGCGACCGCTTCGGTCCACGCGGGGGCGTCCTACACCGGAACCATCAACTGGCTCAGCGGCGAAGCCCCCGGCAACCCGCGCGGCTCCGGCGCCACCACGACCAGCGTCGATCACATCCGCTTTGTCGTCCACACCGAAGCCGACATTACCTTTGACGTCCTCTCCGCCGAGGTCAACGACGACAACCAGCCCGTCGATCTCAATGGCGACGGCCGTATCGCCTTCATCGACTCGATGATCATGCTCTTCCAAGGCGACGGCCACCTCGATGTCCACGACTACATCGACGCCTCCGACGACTACGGCGACGCGGACGACAACGGCTCGCTCTACCCCATGGATTCGTACATGACGCTGCACCTCATGCCGGGTCAGTACGTCCTCGCCATCTCCTCCTTCTTCCTCACTCCCGAAGACGCCGTCAACGGCATCAACACCCACAGCGACGGCCCCTTCACCGTCGACTCCCGCGGCGACTTCTTCATCGAACGCTCGGGCGACTACCGCGTCGACATCATCGGCGACGCCGACATCATGCTCCCCACGCCGGGCACCGTCGCGCTCCCGGCGATGGCTCTCGTCGGATTCGCCCGTCGCCGGCGCACACGCGAATGACGCCCGCCCGCTGAATCGATCGCACGCGAAGCCGGCAACTGTCGGCTTCGTTCGTTTTACAGCACTCCAGGCACATGCCCCCGGATGCTCTCCGCCGTCAGCCCCGCGATCGGGAAGTGTTCCACCAGCGCTTCCCCCAGCGCCATGGGTGGCGTCAGCAGCACCAGCGCCGGCCGCTCCAGCACCCGCGACACGAACCGGAACGCGCGCCGCAGATGCTCGCTCGTCGTCACGATCACCAACTCGCCCGTCTCGCCAAAGCGCAGCGGCATCAGCCTGAACTGCCACGCCTGCCGCGCGCTCACCAGCTTCATCGCCTCGGGATCTCTCTTCTCCGACCGGGCGTCCACGTGCTCCGTCAGGCGTGAGTACTGCTCCGCCCACGCCGACTCGACCGTCGAAGCGGGGACGTTGCAGAGCTGCTCCGCGAGCAGACCGAAGGGCCGGTGACGTTTCATCTGCTCGCGCAGGATCATGTCCACCTGCTCTTCCGTCAGCACGCCTCGGGTCACCAGGATCTCGCCCAGTCGCATCGCCATGTCGCAACCTCCAACTCGCGGGCGTCGGCCCTCCCGCGTCACTCCAATCCGCGGCCCGCAAACGGCCGCGAAAACCTTGAACGCCATTCGTCCCGAGCGCGGCGGAAAAACCCGCGCTCAACAACAAACACAAAGCCCCGTCTTGGAGTGGTTTCTCTCTGACTCCCACCACACGCCCCAACCGCGAGCCGGTTCGGCGGCACGACCTCCATCGGCCATCCGTGCTCTTCACCCTCATCCCGCACGCCAATTCCCGTCCTCCTTCGTCCATCCATGCGCGCTGGGGGACCGGGGCGGTTCCTGTCATCCACGACACGTCCACCCGCGCGATTCCGTTTATTCCGCGCCGTTCCCCTTGCACCCGCCCCGCTTCAATCCCATGGGCTAACCCCGGACCGAGCGTTTCCGGACGCAATTTCTTCATCCCATGCCCGATCCCGGCGTCGCGGCGCGGAACACTGCTCCACCCCGCCGGTAGCATCTGCCGCTGATAACAACGCCCAGTCGCCCGGAGCGCCGATGTCACAGCCCGTCCGAGAACCACCGGCCAGTCCCGATCTCAAAGCCTTCGACTCCCTTGCCGCCCGCTACGCCGGGCTCCAGGAAAAGCTTCGCGGCGTGATCGTCGGCCAGCACGAGATCGTCGAGCAGCTCCTCGTCGCCTTCTTCTGCCAGGGCCACGCCCTCATCGTCGGCGTCCCCGGCCTCGCGAAAACCCTCCTCGTCCGCACTCTCGCCTCCTGCCTCAAGCTCGACTTCAAGCGCATCCAGTTCACCCCCGACATGATGCCCAGCGACATCCTCGGCGCCGAGCTCATCCGCACCGACCCCGCCACCGGCGAGCGCTCCATGCGATTCGTCCAGGGCCCAGTCTTCGCCAACATCCTCTTGGCCGACGAGATCAACCGCACGCCCCCCAAGACCCAGGCCGCCCTCCTCGAAGCCATGGCCGAGCGCCAGGTCTCCGTGGGCGGCGTGACCCGCAAGCTCGACGAGCCCTTCATCGTCGTCGCCACGCAGAACCCCATCGAGCAGGAAGGCACCTATCCCCTCCCCGAAGCCCAGCTCGACCGCTTCATGCTGTGCCTCAAGATGGGCTACCCCAAGCCCCAGCATGAGCGGCTGATCGTCGCGAAAACCGAGCAGATTGCCACCGCCGCCGAGCATGTCGAGCCGCTCTTCGACGGGCACGAGATGGTCCGCCTCCGCCGCGTGATCGGCGCTGTCCCCGTCAGCGAGCACGTCGTCGATTACGCCGTCTCCCTCGCCCGCGCGACCCGCCCGACAGATGAAACCTGCCCCGCTGCGGTGAAGAAGTTCATCGCCTGGGGCGCCGGCCCCCGCACCGGCCAGGCGCTCGTCCTCGGCGCCAAGTGTCTCGCCGCTCTCGAAGGCCAGCCGACCCCCAGCGCTCAGCACGTCGCCCGACTCGCTCCGGCGGTTCTACGCCATCGCATCGTGCTCAACTACGCGTCGGCGGCGGAGGGAATCGAGGTCGATCAGATCGTCGAACGGCTGCTCCGCGAGATCCAGCAGCCCTCCTACCAGTAGTTGTGAAGCCCAAATCTGGCTTACCATGGATGGTATGAATTCATCCGGTTTTTACCCTTTTTGACATCAAACCCACACTCGAATCTTGTCAGACCTTCCCATTTCGCGCAGAATGCCGTTAGGGATTGCTAGTCCACCGGTCACAAAAATGCTGCTCAGCGAACGCAGCAATGACCGATGAGGCTGAATGACCCCTTGTGTTTCGGTTCCAGACCACGGTCCCCCGACGGACCAGCGAATGGGAGCCAGACGCATGAACAGCAGTGGCGGCCAGTCGGTGCCCAATCCCAAACAGGCACACCGAGGCCGAAACGCAGTTCGGTTTGTATTCAACCCTGCGAACTTGGTTCAGCCGCGCACGTAGTAATTCGCGGCGGCGCGACGCACGCCGCCCGTAGACGTATCTCTCTCTCCTCCAGCGACCCGGGAGCCGAAAGGCCCCGGGTCGCTTTGGTTTTTGAAAATCAACGCCACAGGGGGACCACGACTATCCATGCTCTGGCGGATAGTCGTGCCGTTTCGCGAAAGCATGCCCAAAAACAAACACGACTATTCCCAGAGCGGAATAGTCGTAGCACCAAAGGCACACTCTCGATTCACGCGCCGGCCGGCGCGGGCCGCATGGAAGCCGAAGCCCTTCTGGCCGGCCCTTCCGCCGCCTGCCGCGTCGCCGCCTGCACCGTTGCCTGCTGCTCGGCCGACGAGAACTCCTCGCCGAATCGGATCAGCCGGAAGCTGTTGCCGATGACGAAAAGGTCGCCGACGAAGTGGTAGAACGCCGCGAGCGATATCGCGATGTGCCCCGTCGCCGCGATGGTGAGCCCGATGATCGCGATGACGATCGACGCGGCGATGTTCTGCGCGATGATCGCCCGCGTCCGCCGCGCCAGCTGGATGAGGAACGGGATGCGCGAAAGGTCGTCGGTCATGAGCGCGACGCCCGCCGAGTTGGTCGCGATGTCCGAGCCCGAGAGCCCCATCGCCACGCCGACATCCGCCGCCGCGAGCGACGGCCCGTCGTTGATGCCGTCGCCGACCATCATGACGCGCGCCCCGCGCGCGACAAGACGCCGGATCAAATCATGCTTCTCTTCCGGCAGGCACTCCGCCTCGATCTGGTCCACGCCGACCGTGACGCCGACGCGCTTGGCCACGGCGAACCGGTCGCCCGTAAAGAGCGACACCGAGCGAATGCCCAGCTCGCGGAGCCGTTCGACCACGCTCTTGGCGTTGAACCGCAGCTTGTCTTCAAGGCCCACGGCGCCGAGATAACGACCGTCCTTCATCACATGCACGCCCGTCATGCCCTCGATGCGGGCCTCGACGCGCGATACTTCATCCTTCGCCCCGGCGTTCAGTTCCACGATCCACGAGGGCCGCCCCGCCACAATCTCCGAACCCCCCTGCTTCGCCCGCACGCCGCGCCCGTGCACTTCCTCGTACCCCCAGCCCGCGCCCGCCTCGACGCGCGCCTGCGATGCCGTGGTCACGATGCTCCGCGCCAGCGGGTGATTCGACCCCTGCTCCGCGTCCGCCGCCGCCTGCAAGAGCTCCGCGCCTTCGACGCCCGTCGCGGGCGCGAGCCGGCTGACCGCGAACTTGCCCGTCGTCAGCGTGCCCGTCTTGTCGAGCACGACCGTGTCGATCGTCGAAGCCGATTCCAGATAGCTCGTCTGCTTGATGAGGATGCCGAGCCGAGCCGCCGCCGCGAACGACGCCATCATCGCCGTCGGGCTCGCGATCAGCAGCGCCGAGGGGCACACCACCACGAGCACCGTGATCGCCGTGTCGATGTTCTGCGTGAGGTACCACACCAGCCCCGCCGTCACCAGCGCCACCGGCACGAAGTACCGAGCGACCTGCTCGATGAGCAGCTGCCGCGGCGTGCGGGCCGACTCCGCCTCGCGGATCAGCGCCGCGACCTTGCCGATCGTCGTGTCCTCGCCCACGCTCGTGACGCGCAGATCGATCACGCCCGTCAGGTTCGTCGTGCCCGCGTACACACTGCCGCCCGGTTCCACCTCGACCGGCATCGCTTCGCCCGTGAGCGACGCCTGGTTCACGCTCGACCGGCCGCTGACGACCACGCCGTCCACCGGCAGGTTCTCGCCCGGCCGCACGCGAACGGTCATGCCCACGCGCACCTCGCCGAGCCCGACCGATTTCTCCGCGTTGTTCTCGATGACCCGCGCCGTCTCGGGCGTTAGGTGAACCAGATCCTCGATCGCCCGCCGCGCGCCCCACGCCGTCCGCCGCAGCGCCTGGTCCGCCACAAGCAGAATGAACGCGAGATACCCCGCCGCCTCGTATTTCCCGGTCGCAATCGCCGCAAGAATCGCGATCGCCGCGAGCGTGCTGCTCGAAGGGTTCCCGCGCTTGATCTCGATCCACGCCGAGTAGAAGAGCCCCGCCCCGAGCACGACCGCGCCGATCGCCGCGGGGATCGCCGCGATCTCATCCGGCGCGAGGTGGAGCCATCGCGCCAGCGTCGAGACGAACACGAGCAGCCCGCCGACGCAGTACGCGAGAATCCACCGCTCGAGCTCCAGCTCGTGGTGGGCGCAGCACTCGAGGCCGTGCTCATGATCATGATCGTGGTGATGGTGGTCATGCCCATGACCGTGACCGTGATCATGGTTGTGCCGGCCCATGTGCTCGAGTTGCGAAACGCCCGTCTGGATCGACGACATGCTGTTGACTCCGCGGCTCCGGTGTACCCACTCGGCTCCCGAACGCCGCCAACCAGGGCACCAATCTTAGCCGCCCGTCCCAACACCCGGCGGCGATCAACCTACGCACCGCCCCAAAGACGGGTTTCCCCCACAGAGTCCTCGGCGCCAGCCGAGGGGCCCTCTTGCTCGCGCCAGAGGCTCGACCAACAGGCTCTATCTGTCCGCCCTCCCCGCCATAGGTAGAGTCACCTTCATCCTCCACCTCCAAGGGAGAAGCCCATGCGCCTCGAATACTGGAAAGTCGGTCCCGACGCCTACAAGGCCCTCGCCCAGCCCTCCCTCTACCTCAACCACGCCTCCATCGACCAGAAGCTGCGCCTGATCGTCGAACTGCGCGTCTCGCAGATCAACGGCTGCGCCTTCTGCGTGGACATGCACACCGAGGACGCCCGCAAGGCCGGCGAGACGGTCCAGCGGCTCGACTGCGTCGCCGCCTGGCGCGAAGCGCACGGCATCTACACCGACCGAGAGCGCGCCGCCTTCGACCTCGCCGAGCACGCGACCCACCTTTCGCGGGGCCCGGTCCCGGACGCGGTCTACGAGGCCGCCCGGGCGCACTTCTCCGAGAAGGAACTCGTCGATCTCGTCACCATCATCGCCGTGATGAACGCCTGGAACCGCCTCGCCGTCACCTTCGAGCGCGGCCCGGCGCCCCGCAAGGGCTGATTCAAACGCCATCCGCGCTCCACCCACTCCTGCAAGGTAGTCTGGTCATGCCGACCGGCACCGTGTTCTGTTTTTTATTTGAGCTTTGAGTTTTTCGCTTTGAGCTTTCCCATGCCCCGCACCGACATCACCATCCTCGGCGACGGCCAGATGGGGCTCGTCTGCGCCGCCATCCTGTCGGGGCAGCCCGGCGCGGGCCGGATCTCTCTCTGGTCCCACGACGCCCGCGACGCCGAGCGACTCCAGCAGACCCGCAAGTCCTCGCGCCTCCCGATGATCCGCCTCGCCGACCGCGTCGAGGTCACCGGCGACGCCGCGACCGCGCTCATGGGCGCCGAACTCATCGTCTCCGCCGTGCCCACGCAGTTCATCCGACGCGTCTGGGGATCGATGACCCCGCTCATCGACCGCGCGGCCGAGCCGAGCATCGTCAGCGTCGCCAAGGGCATCGAGGTCGGCACGCTGATGACCCCGACCGCGATTGTCCGCGACGTCGTCACGGGGTTGAAGTCAGTCCCTCCCGCCGCCCAGCGTCTCACCGACCCCGCCCGTCACTGTGTTCTCAGCGGCCCGACGATCGCCCCCGAGCTCGCCCGCTTCCTCCCCGCCACGATGATCGCCGCGAGCACGAGCGAAGAGCTCGCCAAGCGCGTCCAAGCGCTCTTCACCACCAGCTCCCTCCGCGTCTACACCGCGACCGACCCGATCGGCGTGGAAGTCGCCGGCGCGACCAAGAACGTCATCGCCATCGCCGCGGGCATCCTCGACGGCCTGCAGGCGGGCCACAACGCCAAGAGCGCCCTCCTCGCGCGAGGTCTCGCCGAGATCGCGCGCCTGGGCGCCGCCCTGGGCGCGCGCCAGGAGACCTTCTTCGGCCTCGCCGGCGTCGGTGACCTCGCCACCACCTGCTTCAGCCCCGAGGGCCGCAACCGTTCTCTTGGCGAAGCCCTCGGCAAGGGGGAGCTCCTCGCCTCCTACCTCAACCGCACCGACTCCGTCGTCGAAGGCGTCGAAACCACCAAGGGCGTCGTCGAACTCGCGCGCCGGCTGAATGTCGAGATGCCCATCACCGCCGCGGTCCACGCCGTGCTCTACGAGCGCGTGGACCCCATCGACGCCATCGCGCGCCTGATGAGCCGCCCCCCAAAGCCCGAGCGCGTGGGCTGACGATCGCGTCGTGCCAGAATTCCCCGAGCGTCGCTGGATCGTCATCCGGCTTGCAGCACCCACGCGGCGCGCGGCACGAGAACAGACAAAGCGATACCCGGACGATCAACGCCCTTCGAACACTGGCGCCGAGCCGGGACGAGCGAGGACCGTCTGCGCTCCTGCTGCGTCACGCGCTGTTCGCAGGATCACCAACACATCACCGCAGTTCGAACATGACCTAAGGTCGCCATCGAGGCAAGATTCTTACTCCATCTTAATGTTCGCTCTGTACACTCCCGCGCCATGGCCCGCGACGGTCGCGGGAGATTCAGTTGGGCAGTCCCGTTGGAAGGAGGCTCGAATGAACATTGGAACGCTGATCGGTCGTGCTGTTGGCCGGATTTCAAAATCCTGGAGAACGCATCCGCTGTTGATGGGCGTGATGATGGGTCTGACGTTCAACCTGAGCCTTCTTCCCGCATTGCAACCCGCGTCGCGCGCGAACGCCGATCCGGCTGAGCGCGCGGTCGCGGGGCCGGACGTCGGAATCGACGGCGTATACGCGACGCAGAAACACGTCTGGCAATCTCTCTTCCGGAGCGATTGGGACTCGAATAACTGGACCTACCCGCTCGATAAAGAGGTTGTCGAACCGAACGACTACAGCGGTGCGAATCACCTCGGCGAACGCTTCACGCTCCGCGTGTCGGTGTGGTCGCCCGTGAATCTCAATGAGCTCGACCTGACCCCCGAGCAGAAGACGTGGGTCCACGAGCACCAGGTCCGGACCGGCGGCGTGATCGGCACGCTGACAACCGAGATGGGGAGCGTCGAGGTGGCGGGCACCGCGGTGCGCCTCGTGCAGGACGGCATCGAAGACATCCGCTTCCTGATGGAGGCGGAAGTTCCCGCGGCTGGCTTGGCGATTGAAAATGCAAAGATCGCCCAGCAGTGGCTGGACGAGGCCAACGCGGAAATGGAAGTCGCTCGCGCACGCGCCGATCAGGCGGCGCGCGAACTCGTCGAAGCCGCGCAAGCGGTGCAGTACGCACAGCAGCAGGTCGGGAACCCGAACTGCCAGGGGTGCTACGACACCTACAACCAGGCGGTGGCCCAGGCGAACGCCGCGTACCAGATCGCCGTGAACGCCGCGACCACCACGAAGAACGCGCTCGATGCCGCCGCGCAGGTGGTGTACAACGCGGCGGTGGCGGCGGCGCAGGCCAACCAGGCTTCCTGCCTCTTGCAGGCGGCCGCGGCGAAGACGCTCTGCACCATCGGGCTGATCGGGTGCGGCTTCTTCGTGCTCGGGTGCCTCGCGATCTGCATCGCCGGGTTCGCGGCGTGGGTCGCGGTGTGCATCTCCAACTACAACGCGGCCATGACCGCGGCCCAGACCACACTGGCCGCAACCCTCGCGGCGAATCTCGCCGCCTACAACGCCGCGATCACCGCCGCCTCACTCACCCTCAATAACGCGATCAACGCCGCCGCGGCGGCGCTGCAGGCGTGCCTTGCGGCGTGCGGCGGGGCGCCCGCGCCGATCGTGCCGGTCCGCCAGGCCGTGCAGGACACCACCGAACAGTAAATCAATCCCACAGTCCCAACGATGCGATCCGAGGAGGCCGGCGCCGTGCCGGCCTCCTTTCTTTTCCTCGCCGCTCTTCCGCGGCGCACCGACTCAGGATCGCCCCGCCCTCAGGGCCGCGCCGAGCACCGGAGTCGCAGCGTCCCACCGCTCCAACGCGGATGAACCGGGGCGCGCATTGGTGGGAAAAAACAAGGAGGCCGAAGCCTCCTGTATTGACTGCCTATCACTTGATGACTCGACGCCGCGACGCCTCATCCACGCTTCACCGCATCCGACGGAATCCCGCGAGCGCGACAATCCCTGCGGCCGCGAACGCCCCCGGCCCGGGCACCACGCTGATGTGAAAATCAAACGCCATGTCCGTCTGCTCGTTCAGCTGCTGCACCCAGAACGAATAGTTCCCCGCGGGCAACGGCGGCGTGAAGCCGATCGCCCCCGGCGCCTGGCCCATCTGGTCAAGCAGGTCGCCGCCCACGGGCACCGAAAAGGGACCCATGTGCGTCCAGCCGAGGAGCTGGCCGACATCGGGCGCATCGGGATCGACCGTGAAGACCGAGCCGTTCATCATCGCCATGAACGCCGTGTCGAAGGTCGAAAAGTTCGCGAGGATGATCGAGTCGAGCTGCGTGCCGGGCGCGACGGTGATATCGAAGAAATCCCGGTCCCCGTCCCCGGCCGAGAGGAGAATCGTGCTCGTCCCCGTCACCACGTTCACGTGCGTCGGGTTCAGGTGATCGCTCGGGAACTCGCCGAAAACGCTCTCGTCGTACACGACCACGCCCATCGCCGACGATCCAAGACCGACAGACAACGCGGCGGCCAATACCACAGCCTTCATCTGATCCTCCTTCTCTCCGCCCTGACTCACACCACACGCAGGCGCCCGAGGCCGAAGCCTCGTCTCATTTCAATATAGCCCAGACCGAGCCGCGAACCGCACGTATTTTCGGCCAGAATTAGGCAAAGATCGGAGGGGCCATCCCCCCTCACGCCCGGCCCGCCCACGATTGCCTAACCCGCACCGCACGATACCTCGCCATCGCCCGCGGCTATCGGGCCGCGCCGAAACCGCGCCGAACCGCCTACTCTCACCCTCCCATGGACGCTCGCTTCATCTTCCTCGGCACCGGCACCTCCGGCGGCGTGCCCATCATCGCGTGCGACTGCCGCGTCTGCCGCTCCACCGACCCGCGCGACCAGCGCACCCGCACCGGCGCCGCGCTCGAATGGATCGACCCCACCGGCGCGCGCCGCGTCGTGCTCCTCGACACCACCCCCGACCTCCGCCAGCAGGCGCTCCGCCACGACCTGCGCCGCTGCGACGCGATCCTCTTCACCCACAACCACGCCGACCACGTCTTCGGCCTCGACGAGGTCCGCCGCTTCAACGCCGTGATGAAGGCGCCCATCGACGTCTACGCCGAGCAGCACACGATGGAGTCGCTCCTCCGCATCTACCCCTACATCTTCGACAAGAAGAAGAACGTCAACGAATCCTTCGTCGCGACGCTCATCGCGCACCTCATCAGTCCCTCACACACCGGCGACACACCCAACGACGACCGCTTCGCGCCCATCGAGCTCTGGGGCATGCGCTTCGAGCCCGTCCGCTACCTCCACGGCCGCCTCCCCATCCTCGGCTTCCGCATCGAGCCGGTCGCGCAGCCCGGACAGCCCGCCGACGACTGCGGCATCTTCCCCCTCATGTACGCCACCGACGTCAGCGCCATCCCGCCGCGCACGTGGCAGAAGCTCACCGGCCTGCGCACCCTGGTCCTCGACGCCCTCCGCATCCGCCACCACCCGACGCACTTCAACCTCGACCAGGCGGTGGACGCGGCACTGAAGATCGAGGCGCAGCAGACGTGGTTCGTCCACATCGCGCACGAGATCCTCCACGCCGAGGTGGACGAGCAGATCCCGGAGCGCATCAACATCGCCTACGACGGCCTGACCATCGGCCGCGACCTGCCGCCCGACACCTCCGTCGGCAAGATCAACACGAAGAAGGAAGCGTGGGATGACTGAGGGAGCTTCCGGCTTCCGGCCGAAACTGTCCGCGTCACGTCTACGTCCACATCAACGTCCTACGGTTTTCGCCCGGTAGGGCGCACGATCATTGCCGGAGGCACGCCGCGCCTCGCGGCTGCCTCCGGTGCACCGCCCCCCGATTCCATTCCTTCTTCTTTCTTTTTCTTCCGCCCAGAGGGCGGACGACCGTTGCGAGTGGCGCAGCGGCAAAGCCGCCAGCCACTCGACCGCGACACTCCTCATGTCTTCTTCGCCTCTTAGGCGAACGAGGTTCTCTCCGTCTCGCGACCAAGCGCGCCCCGTCCGCGAATGATCAAGACTCCCACCCCACGCCCTCGCAGCGATCTCCTACTCCCATCTCGTCACATGCCACGCCTTCTTCCCCCGGCGCAGCACCGCGACCTCCCCGTGCAGTAGATCCTTCACCGTCAGCCGATCCTCCACGCCCACAACCTTTCCGTTCATCGACACCGCGCCCGCCCCGAGATGTTCGCGCGCCTCGCGCTTGCTCTTGCACAGGCTCGTCAGCGGCAGCAGGTCCACGAGCGGTAACCCCGGCTGATCCGCCGCCGCATTCGTCGAATGCGCCGCGAGTTCTTCCCGCTTGTGCATGGTCGAAGGCACGTTCGCGAACACCTCGCCCAGCGTCTCGCGGTCCAGGTGCGCGATATCGCCCGAGAACAACGCTGCCGCGGCGTGCTCGGCGTGCTTCATCGCCTCCTCGCCGTGCAGGATCTTCGTCGCCTCGCGCGCGAGCAAGCGCTGCGCCTCGCGCTTCTCCGGCGCCGCCCCGTGCGAACGCTGGACCTCTTCGATCTGCGTCACCGGCACGAACGTGAAGATCTTGAGGAACCGGATCACATCCGCGTCCGCCGCGTTCAGCCAGAACTGGTAGTACGCATACGGCGACGTCCGCTCCTTCGTCAGCCAGATCGCCCCGCTCTCCGTCTTCCCGAACTTCCCGCCGTCCGCCTTCGTGACCAGCGGCGCGGTCATCCCGAACGCCAGGTGCGCGCGTGATACCTCACTCTTGTCTTCACTGGATGCCTCGATGCCTTGATGGCTCGATGCCTCAACTCTCCGAATCAGATCCGCCCCCGCCACAATATTCCCCCACTGGTCGCTCCCCCCCACCTGCAGCGTGACGCCCAGGTCGCGATAGAGGTGCAGGAAGTCGTACGACTGCAGGATCATGTAGGAGAACTCGGTGTAGCTGATGCCGTGCTCGCGCGACTCCAGCCGCGCCTTCACCGACTCCTTCTGGATCATCATGTTGACCGAGAAGTGCTTGCCCACGTCCCGCAGCACGTCGATGTACGACAGGCGCGACAGCCACTCCGCGTTGTCCGTCATGATGGGCCGGTTCTCGCGCGAAAAATCCAGCACCCGCTCGAAGATCGGCCGCTGCTTGGCGACATTCGACGCGACCACCTCCGGCGTCATCATCGTCCGCTCGGCCGTCTTGCCGGACGGGTCACCGATCAGCCCCGTCCCGCCCCCCATCACCACCACCGGCGTGTGCCCCGCGCGCTGGAAATGCGCCAGCACCATCATCGGCACCAGGTTCCCGATCGTCAACGAGTCCGCCGTCGGATCAAACCCGCAGTACAGCCGCCTGGCGTGGGGGGGGCGCAGATGCTCACGCAGCGCTCCCTCATCGGTGCACTGGTACATCAGCCCCCGCGCCTTCAACTCGCTCAGAACATCAGTTCCCATGGGTCGCAAAGAATAGCCGCGCGCCATTCAACGAGCCGCGACCGTGAGGGAGCGCACTTCCTGGAATCAGCCACGCTCACCCACGCACGAATGGTCGATGCTCCTCCGGCGCCTTGGTTCTACAGCCGGAGAGTTGCGGAGGGCGGCACGCCCCTCTGCATCAGCCCTCAAACAGCCAAGGCCTCTCGACCCGCGCAGGATCGCACATTCACTGTGGCGAGACCTCTCTCCAATCCACGATCCGGTGCGCCGACGACTCCGCCGTCACCGTGTTCGCCACCGCCGCGAAGGGCTCGGCGTTGATCCCGCCGCTCACGCTGGTTTCCAGCGTCGTCGCCGTGCTCATCTGCGATCCGGTGTACGTCGACACGTACAGCTTGGGCCCGTGATCCGCCCAGACCATGTGCATCTCCGACCCCGAAGAGCCGGGGATCACGAGGAACCGCCTCAGCTCGTTGCCCGTGTTCGTGCCCGCGACCTCGTTGCCCCACGTGCTCCCGCTCCGGACCCGGTAGTAGGGCGAGCGCTGCCCCGCCTTGCCGTACGCCACGAGCGCGCCGCTCCCGTTGGGCATGTACCCGACGTCCCACGTGCGCCGGTCCAGCGCCGACGTGCTCGTGCACGCCGTCGTGACCGAGCCCCACGTCGCGCCGTCCCACTCGCACAGGCACAGCGCGTTGTTATGGTTCACCGCCGCGAGCATGAGCGCGTTCGACGTCGGGTGCACCGCGAGCTTGCCCCAGTCGAAGGTGCTCGAGAGGCTGGGCCCCGTCTGCTCGAGCGACCAGTAGCCGTTCGTCACGGTGCGGTACTTGAGCGTCTGCGAGTTGTTGGGCGAGTACACCAGGAGCGCTTCGCCCGACGTGCGCTCGAAGGCGCCGACATAGCACTCGCGGTCCGAGATCGAGACGTCCGTGCAGATCGTCTGCACCGAGCCCCACGCCGTGCCGCTCCAGATCGCCGCGTAGAGCTGCTTGTTCATGTTCAGCGCCACGAGCATGATCGAATCGCTGTTGCTCGCCGCGAAGAGCGTCATGTTGTGGAGGCCCGTCGAGGTCGGCAGGGTCAGCGTGCTCTCCGCCGAGAGATTCGTCGCCGTCCCCGTGCGGTAGACGACCTTGTTCGTCCCGTCCCGCCACGCCGCGACCATGACGTCACCCGAGCGCGCCTCGTACACCACCCCGCCGGGGCGCCCCACGGTGCTCGTCACGTTCGTGCTGATCTGCGTCGCCGAGCCGAACGTCCCCGCGCTCCGAAAGGTCACATACGCCCGCCGCGACGAGTCGATCGTGAAGACCGCCTGCTCATCGCGCGTCGGGCACGATGCCGCCACCACCCACTCCGGCGCCGCCGCGACCGTGGCCGACTGCACCGGCTTGCTCCACGCCGTCCCCGACCACGTCGACTGGAACATCACCGTCGACCCGCTCCGGCCCCAGAACAGCACCGGCGGCGACGATCCCCCCATCGCCGCGCTCGCCGCCACCGCGACCATCCCCATCCCGACCATCGCCTTCGTCACGCTCGGAAACTTCATGGGTTCCTTCCTGCACTCGCTCATCAACACTCGCACACCTCCAACACTCATCGGCACCTTCACCCATCGCCTCAACCCCCCACTTCCCGCTGCCCTACTGAGGCGACACCTCGTCCCACACCACTACCCGCGGCACCGCCGTCGCCCCCGACGCCAACTGCTTCACCTGCGCCGCGCTCAATACAAAGTCGAACACCGCCACCTCATCCAGCATCGCGTCGAGATACTGGTCCTTCCCCTTGTGATCGTCGGCTCGCCCGATGTTCGCGAACGAGACGCCGATGACCCCCTTCGCCAGCGTGTCCGAGTCCGCGAGCTCGCCGTCCTCGTAGATCTCCGCCTTCCCGCTCACGTGGTCGCGCGTCAGCACGATGTGGTGCCACGTGTTGTCCGTGATGTCCGTCTCGCCCTCGAGGTCCTCCTTGCCCATCGTCATCCCGATGCGCCCCTTCTTCCCGATCCACCCCCAGATGCAGTCGTTCGCCGACTTCTTCGTGTCGTAGCCCGTCACCGCCGGCGACTTCTCCCCGCTCTTCTTGCCGTTGTCCACCGTGCGGATCCAGAACGACAGCGACGCCGTCTTGCTCAGCCACGTCGACAGGTCCACGTTCACCGTCGCGTAGTTCTCGACCCCGTCGAAGTACGCGCACGCGTCGCCGCTCACCGCCGACGGCAGCGCCAGCATCGGCGAGTTCTGCATCTTCGCGTCCCGCCCGTAGCCCGACGAGTCCTTGAAGACCGACCCGCTCGTCTCATCGAGCCGCAGGTACACGACGGGCTTCAGCCCCAGCACCGCGCTCTTGTACCCCATCGCGCCGGGGCCGGGCGTGGGCACGAGCGCCAGGGAGTCGTAGTACGCCTCGCCGTTCTTGATCCCGTTGGGCAGCATCGCGACCCACACGTTCCCGTCGGTCGGCGCCGTGAACGACAGCGCGAAGGGCCGCCAGTCCGTCTTGCCGTCCTGCACGAACTGCACGAGGTCCGCCGAGTACTTCGAGTCGCGCACGTTCACCTGGAAACCCGTGTCGGAGGAGCACCCGACCGACTTCTCTTTCACGACCCGCATCGCGCCCGTCAGCGTGTACTTCGCGCCCGCCACGAGCCCCGTCACCTGCTGGTACAGCTCCATCCCGCTCGTCGTCTTCTTGTCCACGTCCATCAGCACGCAGTACGACCCCGAGTCCGACGGCTCCTTCGAACTCGACTTGATCCAATCGACGTTCGCCGCGTCCGCGCCGACCCACCCGCCGCCGCTCGCGATGGTCTGCTCGAACCCCGGGTTCAGGACCGTCTGCCCCAGGGCCGACGGGAGCGATCCCCAACCCGCGGCCAGCGCCGCGCCAATCATCGCGCTCGAACGGATTCGACGGTTCGGTTTCATCGGTGAGTCCCCTGTGCCGCGGCCCGGCGCTCGCTCCAGCGCCGCCGCCACACCTAATCTCGGATTCACCTTCCCCCTTCGCGGAGACTCCATCGCACCCCGCGCGTGCACCCGGGCAATCTGCATCGCCTGAGCCAGCCGCCCCTCTTCCCGCGCGCACTTATCGGCCCGTCATTTCACAAAAGAACCCCGAGCGTGAGCGAGCGGGGTCTTCGTCTTCAACAGGAGAGTTGCAGAGGGGCGGCACGCCCCTCTGCATCAGCGACTCATCAAACCAATCTCGGTCTCGCAGATCGCACTGAGACAGATCACGCTTACTTGTACATGTGTCCCCAGTTGGCGATCACCTTCGCGATATCTCCGATCCCTACCAGCCCATCGCCATTCAAGTCCGCCCCAGACCCCGCCGGCGCCACACTCTCGCCCCATGCCTGGATGACCTTTGCGATGTCGCTCAGCCCGACGGAACCGTCGCCGTCGGCATCCCCCGGCCGCGCCGGGGGCGTGAGCACCGGCGACTGGCTGAACGCGTAGCTGATCTGCGCGGGCGTATTCGGATCGCCTCCGAAGAGGCTCGTGATCTGGTTCCCGCTATTCACGTAGCTGCTGAACACGCCACCTTCCGCCGCGGTCGTTCCGCGCGCGTTGTCCCCCTGCGCCGCATCGTTCGAGATCGTCAGCCACGGCCGCCCGCCCGTGTACCCGCCGTCGATGATGTTCACCGCGTGCTGCACCGTGTTCCCGCTCGCGTCCTTGTAGAAGACGAACGCCTCGATCGCCTCGCCGTCCTGCAGCTCGTTGATGAGGAACGACACGATGTCCGAGTACTGGTCCGCCTGGTCATCGACGTGCACGCCGTTGAAGTCGCCGTCGCCGCCGATCTCGTACCCCTTCACGGTGATCTTGTCCGCGAGCCCGTTCTGACCGATGAACTTCGTCTTCATCTCGCGGAACTCCGGCCCGCTGATGAACTGGTTGACGTCCCGGAGAATGACCTCGTCCAGCGCCGACACGAGCGACCCCGGCGTGTCGCCGCTTTCGCCCGGGATGTTCTGCTGCGGGAACGTGATCCCCGACTGCGGGAAGGTCTGCTTCAACCATTGCAACGAGTTCGCCAGCGCCGCCGGCCCGCACTGATTCCCCGCTGCCTGCACGTTCGGGAACCCGTTCCGAGGCACCGGGAACGTCGCGTGATTCAAGTTGAACCCGTGCTGCGCGCCCGTCCCGCACACCCACCCGATCGGCGGCGACGCCGGCGGCGCGCTCATCCCCGCCGCGTTGATCGGCACGTTCCCCACCGGGAACGTCGAGGGCGTCTGCAACTCGGGGCTGATCCACGGCACGTCCGACACCTGCGCATCCGCAACGATCGCCACCACATCGCCCGTCGAGGGCGGCAGGTCAAAGAACATCGACGTCCCCGATCCCGTCTCGGGCCGGATCGGCAGATTGAACACACGCCACCCCGTCGAGGTCACCACGTTCAGATACCCGCTCGTGATCCCTGTCGCCGCCTGCAGCTGCGCATAGTCCACGACCACCAGTCCGTACGGCGTGTTCGCCGCCGCCCCGCCGCCGGCGAATGTGAAGTCAACCTGCTTGAAAGAAACCCCCTGCCCCGCCACGATCGTCAGCGCCGAAACCGCCTGCGCCGCCAGCCCGCAACCGATCAGCGCCATCGCAGTAGCGACACGCCTACCACCACGACCGATTAAGCCACAGCGCAGACCGCGACCACGAATACTGGCGAAGTTTCTCATCACCACATCTCCAACTGTCACGCTACCCCGGAATCGCCCGCGAGCGCAGCACTCGGCAACGACAATCCCGCATTTCCCACCTATTTCTCAGCGTCAACCGCCGCCCCACCGGGCGTTATTCGAGGAACTGGGAACTTAGGAAAGCGCGCCATCTCCTCCCTCTCCCACTGGGAGAGGGCCGGGGCGAGGGCTACGTTCTTCTACTTTCCTTTTCCGCCTCTCGTCTTTGTCTTCAGCAGGAGTGTTGCAGAGGGGCGCCACGCCCCTCTGCGTCAGCGAAAAACTATTTCGCGCCATTACCGCTTCACCGCGCTCCCATCCACCACCACATCGATCGGAATGATCGCCTCCGCTGTCATCCCCTCCACCCGGTCGCGCACCGTCACCTTGAGCCGGTAGCTCCCCACCGTCAGTGTCTCCGGCAGCTCGATCATCTGCACCACGAAGAAATCGCGCCGACGATTCCGCGAGAAATCACTCACCGGCTGGTCCGCCTTCCGCCATGCGAGCATGTCCGACACGTCCCCCGAGCGGTACGCGTACAGGCTCAGGTCCTGCACCAGCTCGACGCGCCACCCGTCCACGCCGTCGCGCGACCCGCGCCGCGACGCGAACCGGTCCAACTCGATGTACACGACCGCGCGGTTCTTCCGCCCCGCGATGAACTTATACGTCCCGCCCACCGTGTGCAGCTCGTCGTACACCCCGAACGTCTCGACCCGCGAGCACAGCGCCGAGTGCGCGATCGACAGCCCGAGCGACGACTCGAACCTTTCCGCCGCGCTGATCACCGCCCGCTTCACCGGCTCGGTCCCACCCCCCGCTCCCCCGCCAGCGAGCGACGACCCCGCGTCCGCGCACAGCGCGCCCCACGCCGACATGAACTCCGCCTCGCGCGACGACAGCTCCGGCTTCCCACCCGCTCCCGCCCCCATCGCCGTCCCCGGCTCAATAATGTCCAGCGCCGCCAGCCGCGTCATCGCCGCCGTCGGCGACCCGCTCTTCGCCGCCTCGCTCCGAAGCACCGCCCCGAGTTCCCCCGCCAGCCTCCGCCGCTGCTCCTCCAGCGTCGGCCCCGCGACGTCGTCGCGCTTCAACACCTCGGTCGGCGCTTTCGTCTCCGCGCCGCTCTCCGGCGCGACCTTTTCTCCGTCGTCCTTCTTGATCGCGCCGTTTGCCCCCGCCGGAATCGCGCCCCGCTTGCTCAACAGCGGCGGCGGCTTCAACCCAACCGCATTCGCGCCCGCCCCCTCCCGCGCCGTCGCGTCGAGCGCTTCTTTCATCTGCGCCAGCTTCTGCGCGTCCTCATCCCTGATCCCCGCGTCTGTCTTCCCCCCATCCCCCGCGCACCCACCCGCCAGCGCGATCGCCATCACGACCACGCCGAACAATCCAATCCTCCCCTCCGCGTTCCTCTGTCTATCTCCGTCTACCGCTGTGTTCGACTTCTTCTTCATCCCAGGCCTCCTGCCAATGCACCACCCGCAGCGCTCCGCGCCGCTTCCCGCCCCCGCTCTCTCATCGGCTACCCCCCGATCTGCCGTGCAAACCGCAGCGTCAGCACCTCGAGCGAGACCATCTCATCCCCCCGCCCCGTTTTCCCGCGCCAGTCCGCCTCCACCGCCTCCGACAGGATCGCCGCCCATACCCCCGGTTTCTTCCGCCCCGCCGCCCCCAGCATCGCCCGGTTCCGCTCATCCTCCGGCCGCCCCCACATCTTCGCCGCCTTCACCGCATCCCACTCGTTCCCTCTCGACGCCAGAACCGAACTCGCCGCGTGCAGCTTCCGCGCCAGGTCCATCAGCGA
>DASZQL010000246.1:0-15913 GCA_035549675.1 Phycisphaerales bacterium
TGCCCCCCTCGGCGCGGATGCGGCTCACGAGGTCGCGCGTCCACTTCTGAAAGCAGACGGGGATCAGCGGCTCGCAGAACTCGATGGTGCCGATGCGGACGGGCTTGCCGTGGAAGACGCCTTCCACGCCGCGCCCTGGGACGTTGGTGAGCTGGGCGACCTCTGTGCCGCGGAGGCCGTGCTCGCGGGCGCTGCGCACGATGGCGGAGGCGATGGGGTGCGTGGAGCGCTCCTCGACGCCGAGGGCGAGCGAGAGGAGCCGGTGCTCGTCGCTCGCGCCGACAGGCTCGGCGTGGACGACTTCGATCTGGCCTTTGGTGAGGGTGCCGGTTTTATCCATCGCGACCGCGCGGACGGAGGCGAGGCGCTCGAGCGCATCGCCGCCTTTGACGAGGAGGCCGGCGCGGGCGGCGCGGGAGAGGCCGCAGAGCGTGGCGGTGGGCGTGGCGATGACGAGCGCGCAGGGGCTGGCGACGATGAGGAGGGTGATGGCGCGGTAGGTCGCTTCGGTGAGCGTGGCGCTCTGGACGAGCATCAGGAAGGCGAAGAAGCCGATCGCGACGGCGAAGATGGTCACGGTGTAGGGGGTGCTGAGCTTGTCGATGAGTCGCTGCATCGGCTGGCGCTGCTCCTGCGCCTCGATGACGAGGCGGAGGATCTTCTGGAGGCTCGATTCGGCGACGGGGCGCGTGACGCGGGCTTCGAGGACGCCCTGTCGGTTCATCGTGCCGGCGTAGATCGCATCGCCTTCGGCGACCGTGCGCGGCAGTGATTCGCCGGTGAGCGACGATTGATCGATGTCGCTTTTGCCGGTGAGGATCGTTGCGTCGGCGGGAACGGATTCACCGGCGCGGATCATGACGACGTCGCCGGCGCGAAGAGATTCGGGGTCGACTGGTTGCCAATCGGAGCCCTCGCGGCGCAGGGCCTCGTGGGGCATGAGCTTGTGGAGCCGGGAGACGGCATCCTTGGCCCGCGCGTTCGCCCGCGCTTCGAGCGCGCCGGCGAGCGTGAACATGAAGAGGAGCAGCGCGCCTTCCTCGGGGTGACCGATCGCCGCGGCGAGCGCGGCGCCGACGACCATGAGGACATCGATGCTGGGCTTGAGCTTGCGGACGGATTCCGCGGCGATCTTCACGCCGTGGATCGCGCCGAGGGCGAGGCTGAGCCACTGGAGCGAGTGCGCGAAGACCGCGATCGCCGCGACGACTCCCGTCGCGCCCTCGGGCCGGAGAGCGCCGGCGGGAGAACCGATGATCCACTCGATCACCGTGCCGGTGAGCAGAGTCACCCCCGCGGCGATGGCGACGCCGAGCTTCCATTCATCTGAAACGACGCGCGAGAAGAAAGACCCCGACTCGCGGGGCGGCGCGGGTGCGGCGCGGCGGTCGTGCGCGTCACCGCCGCGGGCGGAGAGCGGCGGAACATCAAGCTGTGCGGGTGTGGCGGACATGGTCGCGGGAGGAACGATAGACCTTCATCGGTTGGCGGAGATGTGAGACTGAGTCGCATGTGGCCTTCTGTTGCCGGTGCGTTACGGGCGTGTGAATGATTGATTACGGCGCGGGCGTTGTGGGCCAGTGAGTGATCGATCGCAGCGCAGAGGAACGTGCCGCCCTCTGCAACTCCCCTGCTGGAGGCGAAACCCACGAAGTTCAACTCGCATGCGGTGATCTTGCTGTTCGCCCGCTGGCCGTGTCGAGCGGGGGGTCGGCCCGTCGGCTTGCGCCGACGGCTCCATGAAGTGCCGTTACCCTCGGGACATGTTCGGCCTCGTGATTCTGTTTTCGATGGGCTTGGCGCTCGCGTACGCGCTGGTGGTGTGGATGACGGTTCGGCGGCTGCGCCGGCCACCGCGACGGACCGCGGCGTGGGCGGTCAGCCGCGGGCTGCCGGCGAACCCGGGGGAGATGAACCCGGCGCGGGAGTTCGAGTCGTTCGCGCTGCGGCTCGACGAGCGCACGCGCGATGAATCGCCGGCGTGGTCGATCGCGGGTGATGCGCGCGGAGCGACGGGCGGCACGAAGGAAGCGGGACGTGCGAGCGATTCACTCGCGCCCATCATCATCGTCACGCCCGGCTGGGGCGATTCGCGGGTGACGATGCTCGGGCGGGTGAATGAGCTGGCGAAGCTCGCGTCGCGCGTGATCGTGTGGGACCCGCCGGGGCATGGCGAGGCGCCGGGGTTGTGCGCGCTGGGGACGCGCGAGCCGGAGATGATTACGCGGCTGGTCGAATGGGCGTGCGACAACTATGGAGCGCGGGAGCATCTTGATTCATCGCACGCGCAGAGGGGCGCGCCGCCCCTCCGCAACTCTCCTGCTGAAGACGAAAACAGCGCACAAGCGAGCCTCGTCACGGGGGAAACGGGTCATGCCCCACCGATCGTGCTCTTCGGTTTCTCTCTCGGCGCGGGGGCGTCGATCGTCGCGGCAGCTTCCGACCGTGCCACGGGCTTCCGCGGCTCTGAACGGATGCCCGGGTCCCCGCGCGGCGCTTCTCAAACCGTAAGCCGCATCCCGCAAGCCGCACCGCGCATCGCGGCCGTGATCGCCGAGGCCCCGTACCGGTTCCCTTGGACTCCGGCTCGCAACGTGCTCCGCGCGATCGGCCTGCCGCACCGCGTCGTGCTGCGGGCGGTGTTTGCGGTTCTTGGTATGCGGCTCGGAGTTGGCGTGACGTGGGGGCGTGCCCACGGCGGCGTTGGGTTCGATCGCGCGAAGCACGCGGCGGGGCTGCGCATGCCGCTGCTGATTCTTCATGGTGAGGCGGATGAGGTGTGTCCTGTTGCGGATAGTGAGGCGATCGTGAAGGCCGCGACCCATGCAAATGGGACGAATACGACGCTGGCGAGGATCGCCGGAGGAACGCATCTGGTGCTGTGGAGCCCGCCGAGCGATGGACTGCTGATATCCATCGCTGACTTCATCAGGGGCGCGTCGCGCCGCTGATTACTTTCGGCGATCGCTTTTGGCTTTTCGTTTCGACTCTTTGTCGACTCGCCTGACGACATACACCGCGGCGTAGAGTCCCGCGACGTCTTCGCGAGGGAGGGTGCGGGGGCCGTAGGTGCTGTTGAGGGGCTGGAGGCGGATGAGCTCGTTGCCCTTGGGGTCCTTCTCGAAGTAGACGCGTTTGAAGGTGGTTTCCTCGTCGCGTTCGAGGCGGACGAAGCAGTCGTCGCCCTCGCCGATGGGGGCGGTGGGGCTGAAGACGACGATGTCGCCCTCGTGGTAATCGG
Source organism: Phycisphaerales bacterium (assembly GCA_035549675.1). Lineage (GTDB taxonomy): Bacteria > Planctomycetota > Phycisphaerae > Phycisphaerales > UBA1924 > DASZQL01. The sequence continues at coordinate 3,242 of DASZQL010000246.1, forward strand.
GGAACATGGAGTCGCCGACGACGCGGGCGGCGAAGGCGTCGGCGTCGTACACGTCGGGGACGGCGATGTACTCGTCGGCGACGCGGGCGGGGTAGCCGAGGTCCGTGAACTCGCGCGGGTAGCCCGCGGCGACCTTGTTGATCAGCGGCACCTGGACGGGGAGCACCATCGGCGCCGGCGCGATCGAGGCGGAGTCGTGGGCGCCGTCGGTGCTGTGGTGATCGTCGTGGCTCTTGCGCGCGCGGTCGGCGCCGGCGGGTTTCTTTTTGCCAGCGGCGCCGGATGAGCCCGAGGCGCTGCTGTGCGCTCCGGCGCCGCTCGCGCCGCCGCGGCGGTGGTCGGTTGAATCGTCATCGGGCGCGAGGCGGTCGACGATCTGGCGCAGCTCGCCGGACTTGTGCGCCTTGTCGATGCCCTCGCGCTTGAGGAGCTCGATGAGTCGGCGCGTGAGGTGGCGCTCCGTCTGCATGGAGAGCACCTGCTGACGCACCTCGGCGGGCGTCGACTGCCAGCTCCCGACGGTGAGCAGCGCGCCCGCTTCGAGGCGCAGCACACGCTCGAACTTCTCGATGAGTTCCTTCGACGGCACGATCGAGCGCCGGTCGTTCTCGATCGTGCACAGATACCCCTTCGTGCACCCGGCCATTTCGGCGACCGCGCGCAGCGTCAACCCTAACTCCTTCCGTCTCGTTCGTATGACTTGTCCGATCGAACGCATGGCCGGCTCTTTTCTTCAGCGCATGGACAGCCCTTGTGCGCAAAATGGTGGACTTACCATACAAAACCCTTGCAATTTGTTTCACTGGTCGTATAACACCACTGAAAAGTTTGCTAATCAGTATACCTCAACAACGTGTTCACAAGCAAGGAAGGGCCACGGAAATGAGGCAATCAACTAGAGGAAACTCGGGGTGGGAGACGGGAGTTCCGAGAGCCGGGCGGCGGATCTGGGAGCGGGTGGATGTGGACCTGCGGCGGCGGGAATGGCGTCAGCAGGCGGATCGGCTGGTGCGGCTGTCGCAGTGGCTCCGGCCGGACGAACGGGCGATGGTCGATTCCGTCTTCGGGCGGGGGATCTCGGCGGCAAAGCTGGCGGTGATCCGGGGCGAGAGCGCCCGGGCGATGCGGCGTCGGATCCAGCGGATTGTGAAGCGGATGGCGTCGGCGGAGTACCGCGCGGTCGCGCGGTGGTGCGGCGACTGGCCGGCGGCGCGGCAGCGCGTCGCGCGGGCGTGTTTTCTCGAAGGGCGCACGCTGCGCGAGGCGGCGAAGGTGCTGGGGATCAGCGTGCACACGGTGCGGGCGCACCTGTCGGCGGTGCGCGCGATCGTCGATGCGCTGGAACGAAAGGAATCGAAGAATGGGGAGCGGCGGGCTAAGGCCGGACGGAGCCGGGGAGCGAGCGGCGCGGGCGGAGGAGAAGGAGGAGTGGATCGAGCTGCGCCTGAAGAGGACGGCGTACACGAGGAAGAAGCCGCGGAAGCGCGCGTGTGAGGCGGCGGCGATGCTGGGGGTGGTGATCGACGACCTGTTCGACGGTGATCGATCGCGCGGGGAGCTGGTGCTGCCGCTGCCGGCGCGGGGGGGGATCGTGGCGATCGTGGGGCCGAGCGGGGCGGGGAAGAGCACGATGCTGCGGGATGTTTGCGGTGCGCTGAGGCGGTGCGGGGTGCGGGTGGTGGACGCCGCGCGCGTGCGGCTGGGATCGCGCGGGTGTCTTGAGCTGCTGGGCGGCGATGCGCGGACGGCGATGGAACGGATGAGCCGGGTTGGATTGGCAGAGGCGAAGTGCCTTGTGGCTCGGGCGGATGAGCTATCGGAGGGGCAGAAGTTCAGGCTCCGGATCGCGGTGGCGCTTCAGGACGAGGATTCACCGCAGAAGCGCAGAGGACGCAGAGGAAGAACGAGAGGAGACGGAAACTGTTCGAAAGAGAATAAGAGTGCGCCGCGCGCTGTGGTGATCGATGAGTTCGGCGGGCCGCTTGATGATGTGACGGCGCGCGGGGTGGCGCGGCTGCTGCGGCGGAAGGTTGATCGGGCCGATGGGTTGTGGGTGGTGGTGGCGTGCACGCGGGCGGAGTTGGTGGAGCAGGTGTCACCGGATGTGCGGGTGGAGATTTCGCTGGATGGTGAGGTGAGGGTGGTGGGGGGCACTGCAGTCGGCACAAAGCCGCCGCCTGCAGTGGCACGAAGGGGTGGCGCCCGGCGCCGTGCTCTTTGCCGGAGCCGTGCGCCTGACGCCCGCCGCGGGCGGCCGGGCCGTGCTTTGGATGTGCGCATCGAGGTGGGGCGTGTGGAGGACTACCGTGCGCTCGCGGCGTGGCACTACCGCGTCGGCGAGCCGGCGACGATTGAATACGTGCTGTCGGCGCGGGAGCGCGTGCGCGGGGAGTTGGTGGGCGTGCTCGTCGTGAGTCGGCCGGTGCTCAATGGGGCGTGGCGTGAGCCTGTGTGGGGAGATCGGTATATCGGCGGCGACAAGCGGCTCGCGGCGGGGCGGCTGAATCGGGAGGTGCGGTGCATTTCACGGGTGATTGTTGAGCCGCGGTGGCGGGCGCGAGGGATCGCGGTGGGTCTGGTGCGCGCGTACCTGCGGTCGCCGCTGACGAGGCGGACGGAAGCGGTCGCGGCGATGGGGGGTGTGTGCCCGTTTTTTCGCGCGGCGGGGATGCGGGAGCAACGGCTGCCGGTGAAGGCGGCGGATGCGCGATTGATCGATGCGATGATGTTTGCGGGGGTGGCGCGGTGGATGATGGCCTCGCCGCGGGAGGCGTGGGGGCGAATCGAGGAGGGCGGGATGACGGGTTTTGCCGCGCGCGAGCTGCGCCGGTGGGCGATGGAGTCGGGCGCCACGAGAGCGCTTCTGTCGATGTCGGATAAGGAGTTGTTTGAGGCGGCGTGCCGGCGGGTGTGCGACGGGATGTGGGCGTACACATGGGAGAGAGTCGCGTCCGCAGGTGATGCTTCAAGACTTCGCAGGGAGGCGGCGTGACCGCACATCCGTGCGGATGATGGGGTCGCAGGCGCAGAGGGCGTGCCGCCCTCTGCAACTCCTGCTCGGAGAAGACTCGGACGACGGGGAGCACAACGAAGGGGGGATCGAGCATGAGACAGGGGCGAGCCTTGTCGAGGCGCGCAAGCGCAGCGGTGGGGGACGTGATGCCGGAGGGGATGACGTTTTTCCTGGTGAGGGAGGAGCGGCTTCGCGTGCTGCGGGCGCTGCGGAAGTTTCATCCGCGGCGGGAGGAGGCGCTGAAGATTGCGCTGGGGATGAAGAGAAAGCGATGAGGCATTCGCCGCGGAGACGTGGAGGGGACGGAAAAGAAGAGACTTGATTGTTGGGTTGTGCGGCGCGCGAAGTTTGGCGTGCGGGGCCGAGGACAACGGGGAGGGGATATGGCGAAGCGGAAGAAGAAGGGCGATGGGGAGCGGTGCGCGCGCGGCGCGGCAGAGGTGTCGTCGGGACGCACTGCAGTCGGCTCCGAGCCGCCGCCTGCAGTGGCACGGGATCGTTGTGGCGCGGAGGGGGACACGGGCATCGGCTCAGAGCAGCCGAAGCCCGTGGCACGGAAGAGTCGGAATGGGGAAAAAGCGGAGAAGAAGGAAGCCCTCACCCCGGCCCTCTCCCAGAGGGAGAGGGAGCAGGAAGGAGACGGAGAGAGGGAGCAGGATGGAGACGGAGGAGAGCAGAAGGGAGACAGAGAGAGGGAGCAGTTGGGAGACAGGGAGAGGGACCCGGAGAGCGACCTGAAAGGGGAGCAGGAGAAGGGCAGGCGTGGGGAGCTTGAGCAGTTGCCGCCGATGCCGGGGGACCGGGGGGAGTTGAGGCGGTGGTTGGCTGACGTGCTGGGTGTGCGGGTGAGTGAGCGGGCGTTGGATGGCGGGAACGAGTCGCCCCTGGACTATCTCGCGTGGTCGTTCTTTGAGCCGGGGCACGCGTCGTGCGTGCGAGCGGAGCATGTGAATGATTGCGTGGTGTGGGCGTGCCGCGGGGGCGGGAAGACTTTTTATGGCGCGATCGCGACGCTGCTGGACCTGGTGTACAAGCCGGGCGTGGAGGTGGTGATCATCGGGGGGTCGCTGAAGCAGTCGCGGCGGATGTACAAACACCTGAAGCGGTTTCTCGAACGACCGCGGCTCGCGAGGCTGGTGGAAGGGAAGGTGACGGAGACGGGTCTGCGGCTGGTCAATGGGTCGGCGGTGGAGTTGTCGTCGCAGGCGCAGACGAGCGTGCGGGGCGCGCGGCCGCAGAAGGTGCGGTGCGATGAGGTGGATTTGTTTGATGAGTCGGTGTGGCGCGCGGTGCAGCTGACGACGGTTTCAAAGGATTGCGGCGGTGTGAACGTGCGCGGTGGGCTCGAGGCGCTCTCGACGTGGCACCGGCGGGGCGGGGTGATGAGCGACCTGGTCGATGCGGTCACCGAGCAGCGCGCGAAGGGCGAGGAGCCGACGAGGAAGCTGTTCAAGTGGGGGATCATCGACGTACTCAAGCGGTGTGACGAGCGGCACGCGTGCGAGGGGTGCGTGCTGTGGGAGGAGTGCCGCGGGGTGGCGAAGACGCGGGCGGATGGCGGTGGGCACGTTGCGATCGATGACGCGGTGGAGCTGAAGCGGCGCGTGGACCTCGCGACGTGGCGGAGCGAGATGCTGTGCGAGGGGCCTTCGACGCACGGGAGCGTGTTCCCGAGCTTCTCCGTGGGGCGGCATGTGGTGATGTTTGAGATCGAGGATTCATTCACCGCGGAGACGCGGAGAACGCGGAGGGAGACAGAGGAGGGGAATGATTCGAAGGCGGATTCGTCGGTCGGCGGCAATCCGCGCCGATTGCCCCGAGCGGCAATCGGTGGCACGGGGGAACCGGCGCGCGTCAAGGTCGTCGCGGCGGGCGGGGCTTGGTATTGCGGGATGGACTTTGGGTTCCGGTCGCCGACGGTGGTGCTTTGGGTGTATGTCGATGCGGGCGGGGTGATGTGGGTGGTGGATGAACGGATCGAGACGGGCGTGGTGATGAGCGACCATGCGCAGGCGATCGTGGAATCGAAATGGCCGCCGCCCTTGAAGAGCGGGACGAAGCCGGGGTGGGTGGCGATCGATCCGGCGGGGATGGCGCGGAACGATCAGACGGGTGTGAGTACCGCGGAGGTGCTGCGGGGGGTGGGATTGAAGGTGCGCGCGGAGCGTGTGCCGGTGGAGGAGGGGCTGAAGGCGGTGCGGGCGCGGCTGTCGCCGGCGGTCGGGGGCGAGCCGCGGTTGTTCATCCACCCGCGGTGCAAGGGTTTGATCCAGGCGATGAGGGAGTACCGGTACCCGGGGCTTCGCGTGCTCAAGACGGCGTCGGATGAAGCGGAGGGGGGCGGGCCGGTGAAGGACGGGGCGGATCACGCGGCGGATGCGCTGCGGTACTTGGTGGTGAGTCTGGATTGCCGGGGCGCATTGAAGCGGGAGGGGTACTGAAAGGCATCAGAAAAAACCGCCACAGATGACCCAGATGCACACAGATGGAAGAGGAGCGCGGCAGGACGCCGGGACTGCCTTGACGGGAACCTTTTGCCGGATTCCGTGCCGCCGTACACTCGGGGGACAGCGGCCAGGTGGGAACAACGTGGGCGCTGGGCGGATGTGATCCGGGTCGTCGCTCGGGCGGCGGGCCGGGGGCCGCGTCGTCTTCGCGGGCGCGGCGTGAAGGAATCGTCCGTATTTCGTGAAGGCTTTGCAGCAGGAGACATCCCGCCATGCCCAGCTACACGACCGAGGCCATCCGCAACATTGCCCTTACCGGCCACGCGTTCGCCGGGAAGACGACGCTCGTCGAGTCGATCCTGCACCGGCTGAAGATCATCGGCCGCGCGGGGACGGTTGAAGAGGGCAATACGGTCTGCGACTTCGAGCCGGAAGAGAAGCATCACAAGCACTCGCTGACGGCGGCGCTGGCGCACTTCGATCACGAGGGGCGGCACATCAACCTCATCGACACGCCGGGGTACCCGGACTTCATCGGACAGGCGCTGTGCGTGCTGCCGGCGGTGGAGACGGTGGCGATCGTGATCGGGGCGGACCGGGGCATCCAGAACATGACGAGGCGGATGTTCAAGATCGCGGAAGAGCGGCAGCTGCCGCACATGATCATCATCAACAAGATCGATGAACATGTGGACGATGCGCAGAAGATCTTCGAGCGGCTGCAGGAGGTCTTCGGGCCGACGTGCCTGCCGGTGAACCTGCCGTGCAAGAACGGGACGGACGTGGTGGACCTGTGGGAGCACTCGGACGGCGAGACGGATTTCCTATCGGCGGCGGAGGGGCACCGGAAGCTGATCGAGCAGGTCGTCGAGGTGGATGAAGCACTGATGGCGACATATCTCGAGCAGGGCGAGAAGCTCGAGCCGCACCAGCTGCATGACGCGTTCGAGAAGGCGCTGCGGGACGGGCACCTGGTGCCGATCGTGTTCTGCTCGGCGAAGACGGGCGCGGGTTTGGATGATCTCCTGCACATCATGGCGAACCTGTGCCCGAGCCCGCTCGAGGGGACGCCGGCGCCGTTCCTGATGAAGAAGGGCGAGGAAGAGATCGAGTGGCACCCGACGATCGACGCGAAGAAGGAGCCGGTCGCGCACATCTTCAAGGTGACGACGGACCAGTTCGTCGGGAAGCTCGCGTACGTGCGGGTGCACCAGGGGACGATCAAGCCGGGCGACCAGCTCTATCTGAACGAGTCAAAGAAGGCGGTGCGGATCGGGCACATCCTCAAGACGATGGGGAAGGACAGCAAGGAGATCGACAGCGCGGTCGCGGGCGACATCGTGACGATCGCGAAGATCGACGAGTTGCACTACGACGGCGTCCTGCACGCGTCGCACGACCTGGACTCGCTGCACTTCAAGAGAATCCCCATGCCGCGCCCCATGTACGGGCTGGCGGTCGAGGCGAAGAACCGCAACGACGAGGCGAAGTTCGGCACGGTGCTCCACAAGATGGCGGACGAGGACCCGACGTTCGTCGTCGAGCGCGTCATGACGACGCACGAGACGGTCTGCCGCGGGATGGGCGAGCTGCACATGCGGATCGCGCTGGAGAAGCTGCACAACCGGTTCAAGATTGACCTGGCGACGAAGCCGCCGAAGGTGGCGTACAAGGAGACGATCACGGCGAAGGCGGACGGGCACCACCGTCACAAGAAGCAGACGGGCGGCTCGGGGCAGTTCGGCGAGGTGTATCTGAGGATTGAGCCCTTGCCGCAGGGCTATGTGAGCCCCGAGACGGGCGAGCAGGGCTTCGAGTTCACGTCGGAAGTGGTGGGCGGCACGATCCCGCGCCAGTACTGGCCGGCGATCGAGAAGGGCGTGCGGCAGGTGCTCACGGAGGGCGCGGTGGCGGGGTACCCGCTGACGGGCGTGCGCGTCGTGATCTACGACGGCAAGCACCACGAGGTGGACTCCAAGGAAGTGGCGTTCGTCACGGCGGGGCGCAAGGCGTTCATCGAGGCGGTGCAGAAGGCGCGCCCGGTCCTGCTGGAGCCGTTCGTGGACGTGGAGATCACGGCGCCGTCCGCGCACATGGGCGACATCACGGCGGACCTCTCGGGCAAGCGCGGCCAGGTGCAGGACACGGACTACCTGCCGGGTGATATTGCACTGATCCGCGCGAAAGTGCCGCTGGCGGAGATGGGCGCGTACGCGAACCAGCTCAAGAGCATGACGGGCGGGCAGGGCTCGTTCACGATGGACTACAGTCACGATGAGAAGACGCCGCCGATGATCCAGCAGGCGGTGGTGGCGGCGTACAAGCCGAAGGCGGAGGAAGAGTAAGACGGAAAGCGGATGAACGCAGAGGGCGCAGAGGTGCGCTGAGGAACGCAGAGAGGAAAACTTTTTATCGCGAAGGGCGCGAAGATCGCAAAGAACGCAAAGGAAGGAAGACGGAGCGCGAGACAAAGCGTTCGCCGGGTACGGACTTGTGATTTCCGACTGCCGCGTTCAGTCTTCTTCTTTTCCTTCGCGCCTTCGCGTCCTTGGCGCACTTCGCGATAAAAGTCCTCTTCTCTCCGTGTCCCTCGGCGCGCCTCCGAGTCTTCTGCGTTCGTCCTCGTCCCGCGCTTCAGCTGGGCTTCGCCGTGTCTTTCGCGGGGGCGGCCGGCGCTGCTGGCGGAGCGGGCGCTGAGGCCGGCGCCGCGTTCTTTGAATCCTGTACGCGCTTGAGCTGGCGGAGGAAGTACTCGCGCGCGTCGCGGTAGCGGGTGGGGACGGACTGCTCCTCGAAGGCTTTCTCGGCGCTCTTCGCGGCGTCGGTGATCTTGCCCTCGACTTCGCGCGTGCTCACATCTCCCGGACCCGCGCGGCGGGTCTGTTCCGGCGAGAACCATTCGGCGAGGACTCTGGCGTCCTGACCTCTTTGGCGCGCATCGACGGGCGCGGTGCGCGAATCGGAAGCGCCGGGCGCGGAGGCGCTGTCGGCGATCGGCGCCGAGCCGCGGCCCGACTTGGGTGAGGCGCGGTCCGTGCCGCCGTGGCCCACGTCGCGTTCGGCCTCGGTGCGTTCGCGAGCGCCGTCGTTGTCCTTGGAGGCGAGATCGGTTTGCGGTTCGGGATGATCGGGCGATGGAGAGTGGCCCGGTGCGTTCGATGGATCGCGCGGGTTCCGCGGCCCCTTCGGCGTGTCGGGACGCTCGCGCTGCATCTGCTTCGCCCAGTCCTCGAGGCGCTGGCGCTCCTGCGGGCTGAGCTTTTCGAGCATCTCGCGGGCCTGCTTCTCGAGCTTCTGCGCGTCGCGGCGCTGCTGGTCCGTGTCGCCCTGCTTCTTCGCCATGTCGCGGAACTGCTTCTCGAGTTTCTCGAGCGCTTCGCGGGAAGGAAGTTTGTCGGGGAGCTTGCCGGGGAACTTCGGGGGTTGCGATGGTGATGCGGTGGGAGACGGAGAAGGCTCGGAGGAGTTGCTCTCGGGCGGATGCTCGGGGTTCGCGCCGGGTTTCGGCTCCGGCGGCGCGCCGGGCTCGGCGCCGGGACGTTGTTTTATGCCGGGCTTCGGCTGCGCGCCTTGCGGCGGTTGCTGCTCCGGATTCGGTTGGCCGTCGCGCGGCTGTTCGCCTCCGGGCGAAGGCGAAGGCTTCGCGCCCGGTTGCTGTTCCGCCCCTGGCTTCTGCTCCGAACCGGGCTTGGAGTCGGCGCCGGGTTTCTGCTCCGAACCCGGCTTCGAATCGCCGCCGGGGCGCGGTTCGGCGCCGGGCTTCGCACTGGGTGATGACTTGGGTTCGCCCGACGGCTTCGACTGCGGCGCGGTGGTGGAGTCGATGCCGGTATTGGAGTCGGGGCCGGGTTTTTGTTCCGCGCCGGGCTTCTGCTCGGCGCCGGGCTTGCTCTGCCCGTCCGGCTTGCTCGGCGACTCGGAGGATTTCGAGTCGGCGCCCCGGCGCGGCTCGCCCTGGCCTTGCTGCTGTTGCCCTTGTTGTTGTTGTTGTTGCGAGGGCTGGCCGCTGCCGTCGCGCTGCTCCTGCTGCTGTTGGCGATCCTGCTGTTGTTGCTGCTGCGGTGAACTCGGTTGCGGCTGACCTTGTTGCGGGTCGGGCTTCTGGCCCTGCTCCCGCGGCGTTCCTTGCGGGGATTTCTCTTGTTGTTGCTGTTGTTGTTCTTGTTGAGGCGACTGCCGCGGCTGGCCGGGCGCGGGTTTGGACTCCCCATCGCGGCGCTGATCGCCGGATTGTGGCTGCTGTTGCGGCTTCTGATCGCCGGGAGTGGGTTGGCCTTCCTGCGGCTGTTTCTGTTCCGGGGATGAATGCGGGTCCTGTTGCGGGCGCGGCTCACCCGGTTGTGACGACGGTTGCTGCTGCTCGCGCGGCTCGTGCGGTTGTCCCTGTTGCTGCTCGCGCGATTGGTCTTGTGGGCCTTGGCGCGCGTCGCTCGGCTTGCTCTCGCCGCCCGGCGTTTGTTTCTGGTCGCGCGGTTCACGGCGTTGACCCGGCGAGGGTTGATCCGGCTTGGGCTGACCCTCTTGGGGCTGCTCTTGATTGGGCTTCGCCGAGCGCTCGCCCTGATCCCTTGGCTGTTCCGGCTGCGACGAAGAGGACGGCTGGGACTGAGGTGGTTGAGAGGATGCATCGCGAGGTGGGGAGGGCTGGCGCGGCGGCGCTGGTTTTTCGACTTCGTCAGATGCCTCGCGCATCGACTTCGCGATGTCCTTCGTCTCTTCGGCGCTCTTCTCGCGGGCGCGGCGTTCCTGGTTCTCGGTGGCGATCTTGTCGGCCAAGCGCTGCGCGGCTTGCTCTTCCATCCCCGAGCGCTTCAGCTCCTCGGCGATGGGTTTCGGCTCGGTCTGGTCCTGCAGGGATTTCGCGGTCTCCTCGCTCAGGCCCTGGCGGCGGAGGGCTTCGCGCTGCTCGTCGCCCGCCTTCGCGGCTTCGCCCTGGGCGCGGTCGGCGGCGCGGTCCACATCGCGCGCGAGGCGGTCGAGTCCTTCGGAGAGCTCACGCCGCTTCGCGGGCGGCATCGCTTCGATCTGCTCGCGCAGCTTGCGGAGCGACTCCGCGGCGGTTTCGGGGTCGCCCCGGCGGAGGGCGTCGCGGAGCGCGGAGGCGCCTTCGCGGGCCGCGTCGGACTCGTCGCCTTCGGGATTGGGCGCGCCGTTCGGCTCGGTGGGCGAAGAGCTCGGCGACTCGGATGAGGATTTCGTGGAGGTGGGGGGCTGCGGCGACGGTGGGACGCGGCTCAGGGTTTCGCGGGCGGTGTCGATTTCCTGCTGCGCACGGTCGGCTTCGGCGCGGAGGTCGTCGGCGGCGCGGCCGAGCTCCTGTGCGGCTTCGGTGCGCGCGTCGTCGGCGTCGGCGTGGCCCGATTCGAGTTTCTTTGCGATCTCGTCGAGGGTGCGCTGCGCGTCACTGCCTTTCGCACCGCCGGAAGAAGCGCCGTCGGGCGATTCGGGCGTCGGGGGAGTCTTGAGCGACTGCGAGGCGGCGAGGACATCGCGCCTCGCCTCTTCGTTGGCGGTGATGGTCGCGAGGCGCTGGGCTTCGGCGCGGGGGTTCGAGAGGAGATGCCAAGGGTCCATGAACCAGCCGAGGGCGAGAGCCGCGGCGGCGACGATGGGCCACCAGCGCCAGCTCGTGCCGAGGCGGATGGGGACGGCGCGGTCCACGCGGGCGGCGCCGGCGAGGTTTTCGGCTTGCTCGATGGTGAGGCGGATGAAGGGGTCATCGGTGATGCGATCGCGGCTCGCATCGAGCGAAAGGGCGGAGGTCAGGCGGTCGTCGTGCTTGAGGGCCGCGTCGAGCTCCTGGGCGCCGCGGATGGCGGTCGAGTGGCGGGCGATGGACCACGCGGCGGCGGCGGCGAGGCCGAGGGCGCAGCCGGCAGCGGTGGGAAGCCACCACGCGATCCCGCCCCCCGGTCCGATCAGGCGGTCGGTGAGTGTGATGATGAAGCCGAGGGAAGCGCCGGTGAGGAGTGCCGGGCCGAGGGTGTCCACGAACCGCCGGAGGGTCTGGCGGCGTGCGGCTTTGGTGGCGATTCGACGGACGCTGTTCATTCTTGTGGAATCGTATGGCCGCGGAGTGAAGGAGGTGCAGGCGGGGATCTTGAGAATGGCGCGTGCTTGTCGGACTAGATCGTGGATGCGGAGGGGCGTGCTGATCGTCCTCTGGCGGATGACTTCGCCGGGGATCATTCGCTGATGCAGAGGGGGTGCCGCCCCTCTGCAACTCCCCGGCTGAAGGCCAAGGCGAAGAGAGGAAGAAGGAAGGTAGAAGAAGGAAGCTCCTCACCCCAGCCTGCTCCAACAGGGAGAGGAGTGGCCAATCGGTCAGGTTGAGCGGTTCGTTCGCCCGAGGGGCGAAGGGGAAGAAAAGGGAGAAGAGAAGTTGATAGGCGTGGACGAGGGGCCGAAGCCCCTCGCAACAATCGTCCGCCCTCCGGGCGGGAGAAAGAAGAGGAAGAGGAGGACTTGGACAGTTGGGTGAGGGGTTTACCGGAGGCAGAGGCCTGCCTCCGGCAACGATCGTGCGCCCTCCGGGCGGCGAAGAGAGAGACTCCCTCCTCCATCATGCTCCGTGCGACGCCTTCGCTGACCAGGATCGGGGGAGGAAAAGAGAACGCGATCGGCTCCTACAATGCACTGCGCACGCGGTGCGCACGGTCGAGGTCGTTTTTTCCGGGTGTGGGCTGAGGAGGTTCTTGTGCCGCAGGTTGTTGAGGCGATTATTCCGGCCGCGAACATGGGGCTTCGGTACGCGGACCGGTTGCTGAAGGACATCAACGCCAGGGATTTCGCCCGGCTGCCGAAGGGCATCCAGACGAACCACCCGGCGTTCGTTTTCGGGCATCTGAGCGTGTACCCGGACAAGATCATGCCGGACATCGGGCTGGGGGCGATCGCGAAGCCGGATCAGAAATATCTCGACCTCTTCGACGCGGGCAAGGAGTGCAAAGACGATCCCTCGGGATCGATCTACCCACCGATGGCCGAGATCGTGGCGCGGTTCCGGGAGCGGCACGCGGCGCTCATGGAGAAGCTGCCTTCCGTGAAGGACGAGGTGCTCTGGACGCCCAACCCCAACGAGCGGTCGAGGGAGTTCTTCCCGACGCAGGCGCCGCGGCTGACGTTCTATCTCACGGGGCACATGCAGATGCACCTCGGGCAGGTGAGCGCGTGGCGGCGGATCATGGGGATGCCTTCGGCGATGTAACGCGA
>DASZQL010000247.1:0-11474 GCA_035549675.1 Phycisphaerales bacterium
GCCGCGATGGACTGGACTGGCGTATTCCTGGGCCTCGGCATCGGCGCGGCGATCGGCCTCCCGCTCGCCGCGTGGGAGGTCAAGCGCCAGACCCGCCGCGCCCGCGACGCCGAACGCCGCGCCCACGCCGCCGAGCGCCTCGCCGAGATCGGCTCGATGACCGGCGGCCTCGCCCACGAAATCAAGAACCCGCTCTCGACCATCGGCCTCAACGCCCAGCTCCTCGCCGAAGGCGTGGCCGAGCTTCCCGTCGACTCAACCGAAAAATCGCGCCTCACCCGCCGCGTCGAGGCCCTCCGTCGCGAAGCCGAGCGCCTCCGCGACATTCTCCAGGACTTCCTCCGCTACGCCGGCGAAGTGCGCATCGAGCCGCACGTCACCGACCTCAACACCGTCGTCGAGGAGCTGGTCGATTTCTACGCGCCCCAGGCGCACCAGATGGGCATCACGCTCCGCTCGGATCTCGCGCCCGGCGCCGTCCGCGTGAACCTCGACGCCCCGCACTTCAAGCAAGCGATCCTGAACCTGCTCATCAACGCCGCGCAGGCGATCGAGGAACAGCTCCGCCAGAGCAGCGGGGAAAACGGGATGGGGAGCATGGGCGCCCCAACACCGATCGCCGACCCGCGCCCGCCCACGCGAACCGGCAAGGAAATCATCGTCCGCACCTCGATCGTCAAGAGCCCCCGCGGCCCCATGGCCGAGCTCCGCGTCATCGACACCGGTCCGGGCATCCCCCCCGAAACACTCGCGAGCATCTTCACCCCGTACTTCACCACCAAGTCCGGCGGCAGTGGCCTCGGTCTCCCAACCGCGCGCCGCCTCATCGAAGCCCACGGCGGCCGCATCACGGTCAACTCCGAACTGGACAAAGGCACCGAGTTCCTCATCACACTGCCGGCGGCGTGATCCCTACCTTGGTCTTCCGAAAGTGCCACGGCTTTCCGCTTTGGGGAGCCGTGTGTCTCATCACGAAGTCCCCTTGACGCCCCCCGCCCCTCGGATAGCCTCGCCCCCATGAACATCGACCTCCGCGGCAAACACGCCCTCGTCTGCGGCTCAACCCAGGGCATCGGCCGCGCCTGCGCCGAATCTCTCGCCGAACTCGGCGCGAGTGTCACCCTCATGGCCCGCAATGCCGAGGCGCTCGCCACGGTGCAGTCATCGCTCGGCCGCCCCGCGAACCAGTCTCATGACTCCGTCGTCGCCGACTTCTCCGACCCCGAATCCGTCCGCCGCGCCGTCACCGCGAAGATCGCCTCCGGCGCCGCGTACCACATCCTCATCAACAACACCGGCGGCCCGCCCGGCGGCCGAGCCATCGACGCCAACCCGGACGAGTTCCTCGCCGCCTTCCGCGCCCACCTCGTCTGCAACCAGATCCTCGCCCAGGCTCTCGTCCCCGGCATGAAGGCCGGCAACTACGGCCGCATCATCAACATCATCTCGACCAGCGTGAAGGCGCCGATCCCGGGCCTCGGCGTCAGCAACACCATCCGCGGCGCTGTCGCGAGTTGGGCCAAGACCCTCGCCAACGAGCTCGGCCCGCTCGGCATCACCGTCAACAACGTACTCCCGGGCTACACCGACACCGACCGCCTGAAGTCCCTGATCGACAAACGCGCCGACGCCGGCAAGACCACCTCCGCCGCCGTCGCCGAGGACTTCCGCAAGACCATCCCCATGGGCCGCTTCGGCACCGCGACGGAAATCGCCAACGCCGTCGCCTTCCTCGCCTCGCCCGCCGCCTCCTACATCAGCGGCATCAACCTCCCCGTCGACGGCGGCCGGACGCCTACGCTCTGACCATGCTCGCCGCGCGGAACTTCATCGCGGGCCGGATGTGCGACGCCATCGGCGGCGGCACCCTCCCCAGCATCGAGCCCGCAACTGGTCAACCGTGGGCGCTCCTCGCCGACTCCGACGAGCGCGACATCAACGCCGCCATCGAAGCCGCGAAAGCCGCGTTCCCCGCGTGGTCACAAACCCCCATCGATCGCCGCGCGGAATATCTCGTCCGCATCGCCGAGTTGATCGAACGCGACCTCGACAAGATCGCGCAAGCCGAAAGCCGCGACACCGGCAAGCCCATCACGCTCGCGCGCACAATGGACGCCCCGCGCTCCGCCGCGAACTTCCGCTTCTTCGCCGACGCCATCCGCAACTGGAAAACCGAACGCTACGAAACCCTCAACCCCGCCCCGGCGGGCGCCACCATTCCCTCCCCCGATTCCGATCGGGGGAGACGTCACGACGCAGTCGTGACGGAGGGGGCGGCTCGCCCCCTTGGCAACTCTTCCGCTCCCTCTCCCTCTGGGAGAGGGCAGGGTGAGGGCTCCCTGTCTTTCTCCCCGTCTTTCTCCTCTTCCTCTTCTTCTCCCCTCGCCACCAACCACATCCTTCGCCAACCTCTCGGCGTCGTCGGCCTGATCTCCCCCTGGAATCTCCCGCTCTACCTCCTCTCCTGGAAAATCGCCCCCGCCATCGCCGCGGGCAACACCTGCGTCTGCAAGCCGAGCGAACTCACGCCTGTCACCGCGAGCCTGCTCGCCGAACTGATCATCGAAGCCGGCCTCCCGCCGGGCGTTGTCAACATCGTCCACGGCACGGGCCCTCGCGCCGGCGCGCCTCTCGTCGCGCACCCCAACGTCAAAGCCATCAGTTTCACCGGCGGCACCACCACCGGCCGAGCCATCAGCGCTGTCGCCGCCCCGATGTTCAAGAAACTCTCCCTCGAGCTCGGCGGCAAGAACCCCACCCTCATCCTCGACGACGCCGACCTCGATGAAATCATCCCGCAGATCGTCCGTTCCGCCTTTACTAACCAAGGCCAGGTCTGCCTCTGCGGCTCACGCATCTTCATCCACCGCACGCTCTACAACGATTTCCTTCCGAAGTTCGTCGAGCAAGTCAAGGCTCTCCGCCAGGGCGATCCCACCGACCCGCAGACCCAGCAAGGCGCGCTGATCTCCGCCGCGCACCGCGAGAAAGTCCGTTCCTACGTCGAACTCGCCAGGACGGAAGGCGGCCACATCGAGTGCGGCGGGACGCAACCCAACCGCCCCGGCTTCTTTTTCCAACCCACCGTCATCACCAACTTGGGCCCGCGCTGCCGCGTCCAGCAGGAAGAAATCTTCGGCCCCGTCGTCACCGTCACCCCCTTCGACACCGACGATCAGGCGATCGAGCACGCCAACTGCACTCCCTACGGCCTCAGCGCCTCCATCTGGACCCGAGACGAGCAGCGCGCGAACCGCATCGCCGAGCGTCTCGAAGCCGGAACCGTATGGATCAACTGCTGGCTCCTCCGTGATCTCCGCGTCCCCTTCGGCGGCGTCAAGCAAAGCGGCGTCGGTCGTGAAGGCGGCGAAGAAGCCCTCCGATTTTTCACCGAAGCCAAGACCATCTGCATCAAGAACCAGGAATAGGACTCACCGCAGAGACGCAGAGTTCGCAGAGCAGGAATGAGGCGACAAGGAACGAACTGGGTGGAATCTAGAACAACAATCCGAGCATTCTGATTCCCAAAGGCTCTTTGCATCAGTGCCTTTGTCTGTGTCCATCTGTGTCATCTGTGGCTGCTTTTTCTCTGCTCTTCTTTTCTCTGCGTCCTCTGCGTCTGCGGTGAATCTTCAAGGAATAGCCCATGCCCACCTCCACCCCCTTCATCTCCCCCCGCGGCCCCGAGCCCGTCGGCCCCTATCCCCACGCCCGCCGCGTCGGCAACCTCCTCTTCGTCTCCGGCATCGGCCCGCGCAAGCGAGGCGAGAAGGACATCCCCGGCGTCACGCGCGACGCTGGCGGCAACGTGACCAGCTACGACATCGATGCCCAGTGCCGCTCCTGCTTCGACAACATCCGCGTCATCCTCGAAGACGCCGGCGCAAAGTGGGAGGACATCGTCGACGTCACGTCGTTCCTCACCGACATGAAGCGCGACTTCGCCGTGTACAACAAGGTCTACGACGAATACTTCGGCAAGGTCCGCCCCACACGAACGACCGTCGAAGTGGGCGCCCTGCCGACGCAGATCAACGTCGAGTTGAAGGTCATCGCGGCGCTCTAGAGAAACCGCCCCGCTAACCATGGCCTCTTGCAACGCCGGGACTCCGGCCCGGAGGGCCGCAGGGTTGTAGCCGGGGGTCGAAGCCCCGATGAAGTCGGGGGCGCAGACTCCTGGTATTCAGCCGCAAGCAACGGCACCCCGGAGGGGTGCGGGAAGTTCAGGAACGGCCCTCAAAAATCGCCATGCTTCGGACACCCATCGCCATCACCGCCTCCCCGCCGCCACCAGCAGAATCGTCATATCCGCCGGGCTGACCCCTTCGAGCCGCGCCGCGCGTCCGAATGTGTCTGGCCGAAACTTCATTAGCGCCTGCCTCGCCTCGTTGCGCAATCCCGGCACGGCGTCGTATTTCAACGACGCCGGAATCGTCCGATGCTCCATCTCCGCGTGCCGCCGAACCTCCACGTGCTGCCGCGCGATGTACCCGTCGTACTGCCGCTCCGCGAGCACCGTCGGAATCGCCGCAGCGAACCGTTCCTGGGCGTCCAACCCCAGGTCCCGCACCAGATCCTCCGCAGAATACCGCGGCCGCCTCACCCGCTCCGCCAACCGCTCCCCGCCCACCCTCGCCGCATCAATCAACTGATCCAACGTCGCGATCACTGCCCGCCGCGCCTCGAACGCTGCCCACCGCGCCTCGTCCACCGTTCCCCATTCCCTTCCCCGCGCCGTCAACCGATCCGCCGCGTTGTCGGATCGCAGCAGCAACCGATGCTCCGCCCGGCTCGTGAACATCCGGTACGGCTCGCGGGGCGTCTTCGTCACGAGATCATCCATCATCACGCCGATGTACGCCTCATCGCGCCCCAGCGTGACCAGCGCCTCGCCGCGCGCCAGCCGCACCGCGTTCACCCCCGCGATCAATCCTTGTCCCGCCGCCTCCTCATACCCGCTCGTGCCGTTGATCTGACCCGCAAGGAATAACCCCGCGACCAGCTTCGTCTCGCACGTCGCCTGGATCTGGTGAGGCCGCACCATGTCGTACTCGACGGCGTACCCGTACTGCAGAATCTCCGCGCGCGAGCACCCCGGCAGCCGCCGCACTACCTCGTCCTGCACATCGCGGGGCAGGCTCGTCGAAATCCCGTTGCAGTACACCCAATCCGACTCGTGCGACTCCGGCTCGAGAAACACATGGTGCGTCTCGCGCTCCTCGAACCGCACCACCTTGTCCTCGATCGACGGGCAATACCGAGGCCCGGCCGACTCGATCTGTCCCGAATACATCGGCGCCCGGTGCAGGTTCCCCCGGATGATCTCGTGAATCTCCGCCGTCGTCCGCGTCACGCGGCAATCCACCTGCACCAGAGGCGGCCGCCACGACAATGCGTTCATCTCACTGAACGGACTCGGCGGCTCATCTCCCCACTGTGGCTCCAGCGCCTCCCAATCAATCGTCCCCCGCTTCAGCCGCGGTGGCGTCCCCGTCTTGAGCCGTCCCAACTCAAACCCCAGCCGCACCAGCATGTCGGAAATCCCAACCGCCGCCGCTTCACCAACTCGCCCGCCGACGGTCTTCGATTCCCCCGTATGCATCAGCCCGCGCATGAACGTGCCCGTCGTCAGCACCACCGCCCGCGCGCGCAGCCGGCGCGCATCACCTTCACACCGAACAACAACACCGCAGATCGCACGCCCGAAATCACTCTGTCTACCTCTGTCTACCTCTGTGTTCAGTGGATGGTCTGTGTTCAATCCCTCTTCAACAACCAGCTCCTCCACCGCCCCCCCGATCACCTCGATATTCCCCCGCGACGCGATCAGCCGCTGCGCCTCGCGCGCGTACGCGTGCTTATCGCACTGCGCCCGCGGCGACCGCACCGCCGGCCCCTTCGAGCTGTTCAGCACCTTGAACATGATCCCCGTCGCGTCCGTCGCGAGCCCCATCAGCCCGCCCAGCGCATCGATCTCGCGGACCATCTGCCCCTTCGCGAGCCCGCCGATCGCCGGGTTGCACGACATCACGCCGATCTTCGAGGGATCGAGCGTCACTAGCGCCACGCGCGCGCCCATGTTCGCCGCCGCCCACGCGGCTTCAATCCCCGCGTGCCCGCCGCCGATCACGATCACATCAAACTGGTCACAGCCGCTCGACATTGGCCGAAATCATAGGGATCGCACACGCACCGGTCCTGCGACCTTTGTCCCCGCGCGTGGCGGCCACTTTCAACCAAGCACTTTCAACTATCTACTCATCTCTTGGTTTGACATCCACCACCACCGGCTCATGATCGCTCGCGTACCCCTCCGGTTTCGGCGCTGTACGCCAGTCCGCATCCGGGTCCAACTGAGGCGTCGAGAGAATGAACGCCGACTCCGTCACGATCTCCGGCGCCAGCGCCTTGTTATAGAAGATGAAGTCGATCGTCCGCCCGCTCGCATGCGTCAGCATCGCCGGATCGCCCGGCGACCGGCTCGCAAACAGGTCCGTCAGCCCGGCGTCAACATACGTCCGCACGCTCTTCGCCTCGGGCCCGTCGTTGAAGTCGCCCATGATCGCGACATTCGCGCCGGGGTGCTGCGACTCGTACTCGTGAACGAGTTGCACGAACCTGACCGACTCCGCCTCGCGCCAATACTCGTTCCCCTTCCCCGCCTTCTGGTGCACGACGAAGAGCGTGATCCGGTACGGTTTCGACGTCGCGTCATCCTTCTTTGCCGGCACCTCCACCGTTACGCGCAGCGGCGACCGCCGGCATTCCAGCGGTTTCCCCGCCAGTTTGTTCGCCTTTCCATTGAAGAGCGCCGGCTGTGTTCCCTCCAGCGGCAGCGTCGGCCACACCTGCGCCTCGACGATCGGGAACCGCGACATCACCGACTGCTCGATCCCGCGCTCCGCCCCGACATCGATCGAAACCACGTGGTCGTACCCCTGACCTTTGAGATACCGCTCGCGGAACGCGATCAGCGCATCGTACGACTCGATCTCCTCCAGCCCGATGATGTCCGCGTCGATCTTGCGGATCGTGTTCGCGAGCCCCCGCAACGCAGGCTCGGGCTTCACCGAGCTCATGTCGTCCTCTTCGCCGCTGAGGCTCGGATCGTCCTTATTGTCGAAGAGGTTCTCCGCGTTGTACGCCGCCAGCCGGATCGTTCCGGGCGTCCGCGGCTTGGCCTGCACGCTCCCGAACACGAGCGGCCGCTTCGGCTCATCACTCTTCTTCTTTGTCGGGGTCGCCTGCCCCAGCGCCGCGCTCGATCCCGCGAGCACAACCACCGACAATCCAACCGCCAATCGACCCATGAACGTGCGCATGCGGCAATCTCCCGAAGCTTGCCGCCGAGTATACGAATCACATCTTCACCGATTCATCAGCGCGAACAGACGCCGTTTCACCGCGCAATCGACGCGTGTGTTCGGTTCGTGTCCGCCAGCTTGCACGCCCGAAGTGGTTATCACGAAACTTCACCACCCTCCGTCGGTCGATAATGAATCAGTGCACAGGCCAGCGAAGCAACTCACCCCGATCAAGGGACTCCTCGCGACCGCGATGATCGCCACGGTCTCCGCACTCGGCGCCTGCGGCACGTATCCCTCGCGTCGCGCCGAGCTCGAGTACACCCCCGAGCGCACAGCACCGACGACGCCCGTGATCGCCGGCGCCACCACGACGCTCGACCCACGCGAGCCGCGCGCCAACGAGCCGCCCATCGGCCTCGCCGAAGTGATCGACGCGACGTCCGATCGCCGTTGATCGTCGCGCCGCGCGCCCAGACTCATCTTGAACTTCTGTCTGTGTTCATCTGTGTCATCTGTGGCTGCTTCGCTCTACTCTTGTGCACGGCGGCGATGGCCCTCGATATGCTTCCTCCATGACCCACCGCGAGATGGAGCCCGGCATCACCACCGACCTCGCCGGCAAGCTCACCTACGGCTCGTACCTCGCCCTCGACCAGATTCTCACCGCCCAGAAGCCCCTCTCGCGCCCCGAGCATCACGACGAGATGCTCTTCATCATCCAGCACCAGACCTCCGAGCTCTGGATGAAGCTCGTCATCCACGAACTCCGCGCCGCGATCGACTCCGTCAAGCACGACCGCCTCGAGCCGTGCTTCAAGATCCTCGCCCGCGTCAAGCACATCCAGTCGCAGCTCTTCAACCAGTGGGCCGTCCTCGAAACGCTCACCCCCACCGAGTACGCCCAGTTCCGCGCCGTCCTCGGCCCCGCCAGCGGCTTCCAGTCGCACCAGTACCGCCTCATCGAGTTCCTCTTCGGCAACAAGGACGGCGCCACCATCGCCGTCTTCAAGCACATCCCCTCGCTCCACGCCGAACTCTCCGCGGCTCTCCAGGCCCCGAGCCTCTACGACGAGTTCCTCCGCTACCTCCACCGCCGCGGCTTCGCCGTCCCCAAGGACCGCGTCGAGCGCGACTGGTCCAAGCCCTACGAGGAAAGCACGGCCCTCATCGCCGTCTTCAAGGAAATCTACGAGCGCCCCGACAAAGCCTGGGACGCCTACGAGATGTGCGAGAAGCTCATCGACATCGACCAGTCCTTCTCTCTCTGGCGCTTCCGCCACATGAAGACCGTCGAGCGCATCATCGGCCACAAGCGCGGCACCGGCGGCAGCTCCGGCGTCTCCTTCCTCAAGGCCGTTGTCGAGACGCGCCTCTTCCCGGAAATCTGGGACGTCCGCACAGAAATCCGCGACGTCCCCGCGCCCCCCTCCGCTCCCTCTCCCTCTGGGAGAGGGCCGGGGTGAGGGCTACTTCTTCTCCGCTCTCCTCAGTTCTTTTCCTCGCTCAATCGTCAAAGCTAATTCTCAAGCCTGTTTCGCCGGAGTCATCCATGCCCGCCGCCGCAGCACCAATGCCCTTCAACCTCTGGTCCTGGATCAAGAAGAACAAGCACAACCTCAAGCCTCCCGTCAGCAACAAGCAGCTCTGCACCGAAGCGAACGACGCCATCATCTTCGTCTCCGGCGGCCCCAACACCCGCAACGACTTCCACGTCAATCCCACCGAAGAGCTCTTCTATCAACTGAAGGGCGACATCGCCGTCCGCATCCGTCCCCTCGACGGTTCGAAGCCGCGCGACGTCGTGATCCGCGAGGGCGAGATGTACCTCCTCCCGCGCTGGCTCCCGCACCGCCCCCAGCGCCCCGCGAACACCGTCGGCCTCATCGTCGAATTCCCACGTCCCAAGGGCGAGCTCGACGCCCTCCGCTGGTATTGCCCCGAATGCGACGAACTCGTCTACGAAGCCAAGTGGCGACTCAAGAAGATCGACGAGGATCTGAGAATCCTCATGCACGATTTCTGGGACGGACCAGAAAAGAGACGCACATGCCGCAACTGCGGCCACATCGTCCAGCGAGCAGGAGCCATCAAGATCATGCGCAGCAAAGTCACCCCCGCCAAAGCCGTCAGCCCCAAGAAGCACGACCTCCGCGACAAGCAACCTGGTCGCGAAGCCCAGCCCCGCCCCGCCTCGCGCAACGACCCCAGCGCCCGCACCCCCGCCCGCGGCGCCAAAGGCCGCGGCCAGCCCCGCGCCAGTTCCAAAAAGAAATAGATCCGTTTGTCCTGTCCTTTCCCGGTTTTTCTTCTCTCTTCCTCTTTTTCCGGCTCTATCTCTTTCTCCTCTGCGTCCTCTGCGCCTCTGCGGTGAATCCTCTCTTCATGAAGCTCGACCTCCACACCCACATCCTCCCCGAGTCCTGGCCCGACCTCACCGCGAAGTACGGCTATCCGGGCTGGGTCAACATCGAGCAGGTCAAGCCCTGCTGCGCCCGCCTCTGGAAAGACGGCAAGCTCTTCCGCGAAATCCAATCCAACTGCTGGGACCCGCGCATCCGCATGAAGGAGTGCGACGCCCACGGCGTGCACCTGCAGGCCCTCTCCACCGTCCCCGTCATGTTCAGCTACTGGGCCAAGCCCGCCGACGCCCTCGACCTCTCCAAGCTCCTCAATGACCACATCGCCGGCGTCTGCCACGCCTTCCCCGACCGCTTCGTGGGCCTCGCCACCATCCCCATGCAGTCACCCGACCTCGCCGTCCGCGAGCTCGAGCGCTGCATGCAGCAGCTCAACTTCCGCGGCATCCAGATCGGCTCACACGTCAACCGCTGGAACCTCGACGCCCCCGAAATCTTCCCCGTCTTCGAAGCCGCCGCGAAACTCGGCGCCGCGATCTTCGTCCACCCGTGGGACATGATGGGCCGCGATGACATGCCGAAGTACTGGCTCCCCTGGCTCGTCGGCATGCCCGCCGAAACCTGCCGCGCCATCTGCTCCGTCATTTTCGCGGGCGTGCTCGAGCGACTCCCCAACCTCCGCATCTGCTTCGCCCACGGCGGCGGCTCGTTCCCCGGCACCATC
This sequence comes from Phycisphaerales bacterium, assembly GCA_035549675.1. Classification (GTDB taxonomy): domain Bacteria; phylum Planctomycetota; class Phycisphaerae; order Phycisphaerales; family UBA1924; genus DASZQL01. The sequence goes on from DASZQL010000247.1 coordinate 10,389, forward strand.
GGCCGCATCAACCACGGCTTCCACGCCCGCCCCGACCTCTGCGCCACCGACAATAAGATCGAACCTCGCGCCTACCTCCGCGACGATTCCACCAACCGCCCCGCGCGCTTCTACGTCGACTCCCTCGTCCACGACGCCAACGCGCTCCGTACGATTCTTCATCACTTCGGCCCCGAGCGCATTGCCCTCGGCTCCGATTACCCCTTCCCCCTCGGCGAAGACCACCCCGGCGAGCTCATCGAATCCATGAACGACCTCGACACCCACACCCGACGCATGCTCCTCGGCGAGACGGCGCGCGAGTTCCTCGGTCTGAGCTAGCGCTCAACAGCGACCCTGAACCATGCCCTGAAGGCGAACTGAAAGAGAGCAAGCGCCATCGCAAGCCCGATGGTGTCACTCCACCTGAATCGGCGCCCGAATAGGGCGAATACGACACCAAACAAATAAAAAACCCAGCTCCACACCAATGCAATAACAGTCAATCGAACGCGAGGGCCAGCCTCCGACTCGAGCGGAGGCAACAGGATGCAGAAAGCCGCCGCCGTGAAGAGGTACTGAAACCCCGCGCTGACGAGCCTTCGAAGCAGCCCAACTGGTCTCGATGACTGAAGTGGATCGGGCATGAGCATGCCTCATAACAGTTTGTGTGCCCCGACGCGCCGTGCGTCGCCATTCTCTTCAATCGCACATCAAAATGAAAGGATGCACATTCTTCGCCCGGAGGGCGGTTGATCGTTGCCGGAGGCGTGCCGCGCTTCGCGGCTGCCTCCGGTGCAGCAAAATGATTGTCTTCTTCTCCTCCTGCTTTTCTACAAGGGGCTACCACTTCTACCCCATCTACCCTCCCTACACCGGGTGGGCGGGCTACTCCTCTCCGCTTCAAGCGAGGAGTTGCAGAGGGCGGCACGCCCTCTGCGTCAGCGATCTTCACAGCCCTGCAAACAATGCAGGGGGTAATCGGCACGCCGTCTGCATCAGCAATCTATTTCTCCTCCCAGGCTTCCCGCTAATCTGCCCTCCATGTCCCATCCGTTCGACCCCTCCGAATCCCACGCGCAGTCCCTCGACGCAACCGATCCCCTG
>DASZQL010000248.1:0-13953 GCA_035549675.1 Phycisphaerales bacterium
AGGATTCGGCGCGGCGTCCTTGTCGGTTTCCGTCGGCTTCGCAGTCGGGGCGCTCGGGTCCGGCGCCGCCTTGTGCTTGTTGAGGTCATACACACGCGGCTTGCCCGGCGCTGGTGAATCCTTCTTGGACGTGTCCTTCGCGGGAGGGGTCGCATTCGCTGGGGAAGTCGGAGCCGAAGGCGACGACTGACCCGCCGCGACGTCCACCTTCTCGGCGGGGTTCGCACCATCGGTCGATGCCTGCTTCTGCCCCTTCTCGCCGGCCGGCGCCGGCTGTTCCGCGAGCAGCGCGTCGAGCGCATCATCCAGCGTGTCGGATCGGATGCCCGCGGCACGGACATCGCCCTTCCGATCGATCACCACGTAATACGGCCACCATTGAACCTGGTAAGCGGTCGCGGACTGATCGCCCGAGTCCGCTCCGGTGGGGTATTTCATCCCGGTCGAGCGCACCACGTCCTGCATGGTGCCCGAGCCGCGCGTGTTGCATACGCCGAAGACTTTGACACCCTTGTCTTTGTACGACTCCGCGATTTCGTTCGTATGCGGGATCGCGCCGATGCAGGGCCGGCACCACGTCGCCCAGAAATCGATCACGACGATCTGGCCCTTGAGCTTGGCGAGGTCCTGCGCTTCACCAACCCAGTTGGCGATGCTGAGTTTCGGCGCGGGCTTGTTCAGCGACCGCTCGATCAGTTGGTACTGCTGCTCCGGCGCGCGGAAGCACCATTCGCGCTTGAACTCCATCTTGGGCGCGGCGTTCTCGGCGGGCTGGTCGGTCGCGGCGTTGGGCTCACCCGGCGTCACCGATGCAAACGCCACCGAAGCGATCCCCGCCCACGCCACCATGCGACCCAGACGATTCATGAAAACCTCCCGATTCCGGCTTTGGACACACCGAAGACGCGCGATGGCCACGCGGCATGAAGTGTACCCGCGCGGCCCGCGATGGACGCATTCGAACTCCCAAGATCATCGGTGTTTGGAAGGGTTATCATCACCCCGCCTCGCCGCAATCCGATCATTCAGAGTCGCCGCGTAGCCAGAAGCGGCGCACAGGACGAGTCACCGGGTGTTCCCCACCACACTGTTCATCATTCTGATCGTCTCTGTTCTCGTCTCGCTGACATGCTCGACGATCGAGGCGGTGCTGCTCTCGATCTCGCCCGCGCACATCGAGGGCATGGTGAAGCAGGGGAGCAAGGCGGGCCGCATGCTCAAAGGCATGCGCGCCCACCTCGGCCGCCCGCTCGCCGCGATCCTCGCGATGAACACGATCGCGAACACCGTGGGCGGCACGGCCTCCGGCGCCGCTACCTCGGAGTGGGCCGCCAGGGCCGGCCTCCCGAATGAGAGCACCATCGCCGTCGTCGCCGGCATCTTCACGGTCCTCATCCTGATCTTCGGTGAGGTGATTCCCAAGACCATTGGTGCGACGTACACACGAGCGCTGGCGGCGCCCACCGCCTACATCCTGCATGTGCTCATCATCGTGCTCTACCCGCTGGTGCTGGCGCTCGACCTGATCGCCCGGGTATTCGCGCGAGGCAAGCACGCCGCCGCCGTCACGCGCGACGACATGCTCGTCATGAGCGAGATGGGCCGCCGTAGCGGGTCCATTGCCCACCGCGAAACCGAAGTCATCGCGAATCTGCTCCGGCTGAACCTGATCCGCACGCGCGACGTCCTCACGCCTCGCGTCGAGGTCTTCGTGCTGCAGAAGGACATGACCGCCGCCGAGGTGGTGACCAAGCACCCGTCGCTCCGCCACTCCCGCATCCCGCTCTACGGCAAGAACCCCGACAACATCGTGGGCATCGTCCTGCGCTCGCAGATCCTGGAAGCCTGCCTCCGCGGCGAGGGCTCCGTCCGTCTCGACCGACTGAAGTCTTCGATCCACGTTGTCCCCGAGTTCAAGTCACTCGCCAGCCTGCTCGACGAGTTCATCAAGCGACACGAGCACATGTTCCTCGTCGTCAACGAGTACGGCGGCACCGAAGGCATCGTCACGCTCGAAGACGTCATCGAGGCGCTCCTGGGCGTCGAGATCAACGACGAAATGGACTCCGTCGAGCGCATGCGCCAGATGGCCATCACCCGTCTGAGGGAGCAGAAACGCCCGGCCGCCCGCAAACCGATCGCGCCGCCGCACACGACTCAACCTCCCGCCACTCACCCTCCCACGGCTCACCAAGCCGCCGCTCCATCAGAGCCGCGACCGTAACGGAGCGGTCTTCTCCTCTCATTTCCCTCCCCCGATTCCTATCGGGGAGGTGTCATGCGCAGCGTGACGGAGGGGGATATTTCTCGTTTCCGCCCTGCGCCGTTCCCGCTTATTCTTTCCCTCCATGTCCCGCCAAGGATCGGCCATCGAGGTGAAGGAGCGCGCGTTCCAGGCGGAGCTGTTCGCCGACCCCGTTCCCGAGCTCACCACGCTCCGCGGCTTCTGCGTCCTCGCCAGCAGTTCCGGCGGTAACTGCTCCGCCCTCGTCCACGGCGAGGGCAAGCTCAAACGCATCACGCTGATCGACGCCGGTCTCTCGCCGCGGCGCACACGCTATTTCCTCGCGCAGGTCGGCCTCTCCATCGAACTCGTTGACGATGTGCTCTTCACGCATTTCGACACCGACCACTGCTACAACGGCTGGGGCGGCAAGTTCCCGCGCCACACGCGCATCCACGCGCACGCGCGCCACCGCTCGCGCGCCCGCTGGTTCGACCTCCCCGCCGACCGCACCAACTTCTTCGAAGGCGACTTCGAGCTCCGCGGCGGGCTCCGTGTCACGACGATCCTCCAATCCCACGACGAGGACGGCGTCATCGCGTTCCGCTTCGACGCGCCGACCGGCGGCTCGCTCGGCTACGCGACCGACCTCGGCCGCGCCGGCCAGCGCCTCCACGACGCGCTCCGCGGCGTGGACACCCTCGCGATCGAGAGCAACTACTGCCCCAAGATGCAGCTCGCGAGCACGCGCCCCGAATACCTCAAGCGACGCATCATGGGCGGCGCGGGGCATCTGAGTAACGAACAGTGCCGCGACGCCGTCCGCGAGATCGCTCCAAAGAGCCGCGTCGTCCTGCTCCACCTGTCGCGCGAGTGCAATCACCCCGAACTCGCCGCGTCCTACCACGCGAACGCCCCCTACGGGGTTGTGGTTTCGCGCCCGGATCAGCCCACCGAGCTCTTCCAGCTTTGAGAGACAACCCAAACAATACCCGTCTATAAAGTAATTCGATCAGTAAACTCGAAACTGATCGGACCGCTTCGCGCGTCCTAGTGTTTGTCAGGAGGTTGTTTGGAACCGGAGTCACCCGCCTGTCGGACAGAATGAGCCGGACGCGCCGTTTCGGGGCAACTCGGGCGGCGATGCGGGGTAGATTGGAGCAGACATGGACCGCGTGGAAGAAATGTCGCTGATCGAGAGGGCCGCGGCGGGCGAGAAGGCGGCCGCGGAGCTTCTGATCCGCGCGCACCAGGCGTCTCTGTACGCGTACATGCTTCGCGTGTCGGGGCGGCCCGAGACGGCGGAGGACATCGTGCAGGACGCGTTCGTGCGTGTGCTGATGAACCTCGATCGCTTCGACCCGCGCTTCCGCTTCTCGACGTGGCTCTTCACGATCGCGAAGCGGTTGTATGTCAACGCCTGCCAGAAGCACAAGCCGGTCTACGACAGCGAGTCCGTCGGCGCCTGGGAATCGGACGGCGATGATTCGCCCTCGCGTCCGGCGATGGAATCGGAGTTCCGCGGCCACGCGCGGGACGACATCGGCCGCGCCTTGCTCGAACTGAGCGACGAGCAGCGGCAGATCATCCTGCTCTTCCATCAGCAAGACTGGCCGATCACGCGCATCGCCGAGTACATGACGATGCCGGAAGGCACGGTCAAGAGCCACCTGCACCGCGGCCGCCAGCGGCTGCGCAAGCTCTACGAGCAGTACGCGAAGGAACGCGGCGCCTCGGTGGAGTTGGACTCGTAATGACGCGGAATCCGTACCAGTTCGGCGATGCGTTCGACTCGGAGCGGGATCCGCTGGTTGATCCCGAGACCGGCGCCCGCATTCCCGACGAACTGACGGACGCGATCCTTGACGACGATATTTCGCGCGCGGAGAGCCAGCGACTCTTTCGTTCGCTCGCGGGCCGGCCTCATGAGGCGCGCGATGTCGCCGAGACGGAGCGGGCGCTCGAAGCGCTCCGCCGCCCGGTCGATTGCCCCGACTTCACCAAACGAGTGCTCGCGCAGGTCGATCATCATCGCCGGTGGCTCGCCCCGGGCGGGTTGCGGCGCGTGTCGATCATGCGGATCGCGGCGACAGTCGGCCTTCTGGCGATCGTGGCCGGTGGCTATGTCACCCAGCGCATCGCCCCCGCGGCGATCACGCTCGCCGACCGGCCGGCGCCGGTCAGCGATCTCGCGGCGTCGGTTTCTCGCGAAACGGCGGGGATTCTTTCTCCCCTCGAACGGGCGATGGAAGCGCTCCGGGGCGGCGGGATGGAAGGGCAACGAAACTCCAGGTCCGTCACCCTGTTGCGTGACCGGGCCTCGAGCGGGGACACCGCTGCGGATGCGAGGCTCTGGCTGAGTTCGGTCAGCTCGCGGCCGGTCGAATCCGCTCACGGCGCGTCGAGTCTGAATGACGCGGGGTCATCCTTGGCCTCGCGGATGCCGTCGGGGCGCCAGACCGACAGCGCGCCGAATGCGGCACAGGATGTCATCCTCGTGCTCCCGGGGCGGTAGTCTCGGGGTGATGAGGTTTTTAGCTTCCGGCTTCCGGCTTCCAGCTTCCGGCAAGAGGCGTGCAGGTTTGCACGCTTCGATAGCTGTGCTGACCGTGTCGATTGCGGCGTCCGCTCACGGGCAATCGCGGAGCGTGTACGACGCTGGAAAGCTCGCGCCTGCGGACGCGGATTTCGTGATCGCGGTGGATGACGCGGCGGGGATGCGGCGCGGCATGGTTGGTCAAGGGCTTTCGGCGATCCTGGCAGCCGCGTTGGATCTGGACCGCACCGGGGAGTCCTGGAAGAAGTTCGCGAAGCAGCTCGACCTTTCGCAGGAAGAGGCGTTCGACCGGCTTCTCGGGAAGCGGTTTGCGCTCGTGCAACGGTGGTCGATCAAGGGCGATTCGTCGTGGGCGATCCGGAGCGTGGTGGACCGGACGACGGATGAGTTCCTGCGGGCACGGCTCAAACCGGCGCCGCGCAAGATGGAGAAGGGAACGGTCGTCCTCTCGATCGAGGACGGCGCGTTCTGGCTCGCGCTCCGGGCGACCGGCGAGAACACGGCGATCATCCTCGGACCGGGAACGGCGCCGGGGCTGTTCGATGAAATGCTGACGGCGAGCGGCGCTGGACAGCCGGACAACGAGCACGCCGTGACGCTGGCGGATGAGCCCTATTTCAAGGACATTCGGGCGCTCGACGGCCAAGCAACGGGGTTTTTCTTCTTGCGGCTGACTGGTTTGCCGGACGGCGGGGAACATCCGAGAGACTCCGGTTGGCTCGCGTGCGCCCTCCGGCCTCACGACGACACGCTCCATATCGGGTTCATGGCGAGGCTGGAGGCGGCGGATGCGCCGCCGACGGAGCGGATGCGGTGGTCGCGACGCGCCTTCGATGAGCTGTCCAGGGACAGCTACTTCACGGTGATGAGCTGGGCGACGAGCTTCGATGCGGCGCAGGGGCCGCTTCGAGCGCTGAAGGACTTGGTGCCCGCGCTGCCGCGGGAGATTGTGGGCGAGGCGGGCCGAATCGGCGGCGCGGGGGGACTGGCCGGGCCGCGTCGGGCGCTGGTGGTGCGTCAATCGGCTGGGATGCTCCCATCGCCCGTGTACGCGGTGGAGACGGTGAATGCGACGAAGCTCACGGCGGTCGCGGATCGGCAGGTCGGCGCCGGACTGGCCTGGGTGGATCGAATGTTTGCCGGCGCCGCAACGGACTCGAAGCCAACGGTGGAGACGGGGGGCGCGAAGATTGCTGAGCCGAATGATTTTGCGGGGATGTTCCCTGACGCGGTGCGCACGGCGGACGTGGCGGACCACTTGCCCCCGGTGCTGGCGGGCCTTGTGCCGCGGGGCACGGTGTTGGCGTGGACATGTCGGCGTGGCGGGTCGATCGTGGAAGGCGAGCAGAGCGGGTGGGGTGTGATCGGGATCGGCGTGAAGAACGTCGAGGCGGTGACGGCGGCGCTGACTCGCGAGCATCGCGCGGGGGTCGGGAAGGAGCGCAAGGAGGACGCGGGGTTGCCGTGGCTGAGCCTCGGCGTGGCCCGGCCGTCGGCGTTTGTCGAAGCGATCGAGAAGCAGGGCGTGCCGATCCCGCCGGCGCTGGTTCAGACTGTTGAGGCGCTGCACGGGGTCGAGGAAATCAGTTGGCAGGCGCTGCCGGGTGGGGAGCGGGGAGTGCTGGGCTTTGGCGAAGTACGGTTCGTTGATGTAAAGAAGAAGTAAACGGCGAGCGGAAGCGCTCCGTGTATCGGGTGGATGCGGCTCCCTGACGGTCGCGGCACTGATGGAGCGCGGATCCATGTCTCATGGAGGGGGCGAGCAAAATCGGCTATACTCCGGTCCGGGCGTCGGGCACGGGTACGGCGTCGCGGGGTTGATTTTTCCCTTACTTCCTGACGGACACCGGCCATGAGCGAACAGCTCCGCAATGTCGCCATCATCGCGCACGTCGACCACGGCAAGACCACGCTCGTCGACCAGATGCTCAAGCAATCGGGCATGTTCCGCGAGGGCGAGCTCGACAAACTCGCGGGCGGTCAGCACGGGCTGATCATGGACTCCAACCCCATCGAGCGCGAGCGGGGCATCACGATCCTCTCGAAGAACTGCTCGATCGCGTACACGACGCCCGAGGGCGAGCACATCCGGATCAACATCGTCGATACTCCCGGTCACGCGGACTTCGGCGGCGAGGTCGAGCGCGTGCTCCGCATGGCCGACGGATGCCTCCTGCTGGTGGACGCCGCGGAAGGCCCCATGCCGCAGACGCGGTTCGTGCTTAGCAAGGCGATCGAGGCCGGCCTGCGCCCGGTGGTGGTGATCAACAAATGCGACCGCCCGGACGGCAGGCCGCAGGAAGTGATCAACGAGGTCTTCGACCTGCTCGTCGAGCTGGGGGCGGAGGAGGATGCGCTGGATTTCCCGATCGTCTACGCCGCGGGGCGCGACGGCTGGGCGTCGCGCGACATCAAGGTCAAGACCGAGAATCTTCGCGACCTGTTCGAGACGATCATCGAGCGCGTGCCCGCCGCGAAGGGCGACCGCAACGCCCCGCTGCAGATGCTGGTCACGATGCTCGATTACAGCGAGTACGTCGGGCGCATCGGGATCGGACGCGTCTTCAACGGCGTCCTGAAGCGCGGGCAGCCGATCGCGGTGCTCGACCGCGGGGGTGAGCGCCGGAACGCCAGGGTCACGAAGCTGATGGCCTTCTCCGGCTTGGCGCGCGTGGAAGTCGAAGAGGTCGCGGCGGGGGACCTCTGCGCGGTCGTCGGCATCGAGAAGATCGATATCGGCGACACGCTGGCGGACTTCGAGAAGCCGGTGCCTCTACCGCCGGTGAAGGTGGACGAACCGACGCTGACGATGGTTTTCCGCGTGAACGATTCGCCCTTCGCCGGCCAGGAAGGCGAGTACGTCACGAGCCGCCAGATCCGAGAGCGATTGCTCAAGGAATGCGAGCACAACGTGGCGCTCCGCGTCGAGTTCGGCGCGGGCGACGAGTTCGTCGTCTCGGGGCGAGGCCTCCTGCACCTCGGCATTCTCATCGAGAACATGCGCCGCGAGGGGTTCGAACTGGCGGTGGGCAAGCCCCGGGTCATCACGAAGGAGATCCACGGCAAGCTGCACGAGCCGATCGAGATTCTCGTCGTCGAATGTCCCAATGAGTCAATGGGTGCCGTCATGGAGCTCGTGGGGCAGCGGGGGGGCATCGTCGAGACGATGGAGCCGCGGGGTGATACGCGGACGTACATCGAGTTCGAGATCGCCTCGCGCGGGCTCATCGGCCTCCGCTCACGCGTGATGACCGCGACGGCCGGCGAAGGCATCATGCACCACGCCTTCGAGAGGTACGCGCCGGTCGTCGGCGAGTTGCCCGGGCGCGGGCAGGGCGTGCTGCTCTCGCTCGAAACCGGCTCGGTGACGGCGTACGCGCTGGAAGCGCTGAGCGACCGGGGCGTGATGTTCGTCGTGCCCCAGGACAAGGTGTACATGGGCCAGATCGTCGGCGAGCACAACCGCGAGAACGACCTGACGGTCAACATCACGCGGCTGAAGCAGCTCACGAACTTCCGCGAAGCGACGAAGGAGGCCTTCGTGCGGCTCAAGGCGGCACGGAAGCTGAGCCTCGAGGCGTGCCTCGAGTACATCGAGGAAGATGAACTCGTGGAGATCACGCCCACGAGCGTCCGGATGCGGAAGCGGCTGCTCAATGAGAGCGAGCGGAAGAAGGCGGACCGGGCGGATCGGGACCGGAATAAGACGGCGGCGGAAGTCTGAAGTCGTCGAAAGTGGAAAGTGCTGAGTGCTCAGCGTCGGATAGGCCTCAGCTATTTCACTTCGTCCCGCGTGCCGAGGCCGACTTTCCAGATCCCGCCAGACCTGCACGCTTCGTGCGCCTTGACGGCATCTTCGTAGGGCACGGCAAACGCCGGGCGGATCACCACCTGGAGCTTGGATGTGGCGTCTCCCTTGGGGAGGTTGCGCATGCGTTCCAGGAAATCGACGAGCGGGGCGCGCTGGAAGTCCATGCCTGTGACGACAGTATCACCGGCCTCGTTCACATCGAGCAGGATTTCGATGCGCTGGGCGAGGGGATCGGGCGCGGGGGTGGTCGTCGTGGTGGCGGCGCGCTTCTGGGCGTCGGGCACGAGGGCCGCGCGGAGGTACCAGTCGCTGCCGATGAAGGCGGCGCTGGCCATGAAGAAGACGAGGATGACCATGACGACGTCGACCATGGGCGTCATGTTGGGGCCGAAGTGCAGGCTGTGGGTGTGGAGCGCGTCGCGCCGTGTGAATCCGCCGGAATGTGCCGCGCGGCGGGTCATCAGCGGGCGCGCTCCGTGGCGAGGCGTGCGGTGGTCGCGCCGGCGCGGGCGACGGCGATGATGGTGGGCTGGACCCAGCCGTAGGGGAGGAAGCGGTCGGCGCGGATCTCGACCGCGCACTCGGGGTTCGCGGCGATGCGGGTGCGGACGAAGGATTCGAGGTCCTGCGCGGTCGAGAACTCACGATCATCGCTCGTGACGCGCGCGGGCCAGGGCTGGCTCGGCTGAGACTGCGCGGGGGCGCCCGTCGGCCGGAAGACGTTGATGACGATGCGGTCCTCGGCCTTGATCTCCTCGCCCTCGGCGCTGCGGGGGAGGCGGATCTTGGCGCGCTCGGTGGTGGCGAGGTTGCCGACGACGAGGAAGAAAATGATGAGGCACATCACCACGTCGATCATGGGGGTGACGTTGATGCCGTGGAACTCGTGGGCGGGTGTTCGAAAGCGTCGGAACATGCGGGTGCGTTACGGGCGGGCGGACGCAGAGGGCTGCGCGGCGCCCGGGCGGGACTTGGGGCCGCGGCGGACGGCGGCGATGTCGGGGAGGAGATCGACGAGCTCGCTGGCGACGATCATCGCGCGGTTGCACAGGCGATCGGCACGGGCGCGGAAGAAACCGAAACCGGCGAGAGCCGGGAGGGCGACCAAAAGGCCGAGGAGGGTATGGAAGAGGGCCTTGGAGATACCGACGGAGAGGTTGGCGGGAGTCGCCTCGCCGCCGGTCTGGCCGAGGGCGGCGAAGGCGATGACCATGCCCCAGACGGTACCCGCGAGGCCTAGAAGGGGGCCGAGGTTGCCGACGACGTTCATGGGTTCGACGAGGCGGAAGATACGGGCGCACTCTTCGGAGGCGGCGAGCTCGCCGGCGTTGCGGAGGGAGTCGCGGCCGTCGCCGGGGTGGGACATGCACTTGCGGAGGACGTTGCTGAGGAAGGTGTTGTCTTCGTCCACGAGCGTGCGGAGTTCCTGCCAGGAACCCTTGGCGGCGCATTCGCGGGCGGCTTCTTCGATGAGGGAAGAGACAATGCGGCCGCGACGGATCTCGTAGAGGCAGAGGAAAAAAACGGTCCAGCCGACGAGCGAGGCGATGATGAGCAGGATCGTAAAGACGTCGAACGATTCGAGGAACAGGTTGGTGATGCGGACCATGCCGGCGGGTTCGGGCGCTGGCTCGGCGGCGCCGTTGCCGTTGTTCTGGGCGAGCGCCAGAGACGCGGCGAGGGCGATGGTGGCCGCGCCGACGGCGAAGAAACGGAACCGGCTGTTGCGCTGAAGTCGGTCGAGTTGATTCATGGGCGGAGTGTAACCGTGGTTTCGGGGTGCGATTGAGTTCGGGGGTGTACCGTGCGGCTACACTCCGGGTTCACATGGCGACGACCACAACACATCCGATTTCGACGGAACGGCAAGGCGAGATCCAGCTCTGGAGCAAGACGCTCATCCCGACCGCACGAGAGGCGCCCTCCGATGCGGAAGGGCCCTCGCACGTGCTGTTGAGCAGGGGCGGGTACATCCGCAAGCTCGGCGCGGGTGTCTACGACTACCTGCCGCTGGCGCACCGGGTGATCCGCAAGGTCAGCGCGATCGTGCGCGAGGAGATGCACGCCGCGGGGGCGGCGGAGATGACCTTCCCGGTGCTCCTGCCGATGGATCTGTACGCCGAGACGAAGCGGGATGTGGATTACGGCGAGCTGCTGTTCCGCCTCGAGGACCGCAAGGGAACGAAATACGCACTCGGCCCGACTCACGAAGAGGCGATCACGGAGCTGATGCGCGGCACGGTGACAAGCTACAAGCAGTTGCCGCTGAACCTGTACCAGATCCAGACGAAGTTCCGCGATGAGGCGCGGCCGCGGTCAGGGCTGCTGCGATGCCGCGAGTTCCTGATGAAGGACGCGTATACCTTCACGATGCACGTGGAGGGGCCGGGGGGTCTCAACGAGCAGTACGACGCGATGCACCGTGCGTACGTCAACATTTTCACGCGGTGCGGGCTGGATTTCACCGTCGTCGAGGCCGAGAGCGGCCCCATCGGCGGCAGCGCCTCCCACGAGTTCATGGTGAACTGCGCGAGCGGCGAGGACACGATTCTCATCTGCCCCGTCAGCGGCTACGCCGCGAACGTCGAGAAGTGCGAGATCGGGGAGCGCGCCAGCGACCTCGACAACCCGCCCGCCGGCGAGTTGCAGGAGGTCCACACGCCGGGCCTGCCCGGCATCACCGAAGTCGGCAAGTTCATGAAGGTGAAGCCGGCGAACATGCTCAAGACGATCGTCTTCAAGGTGACGGGCATGAAGCCCGGCGTTGCGGGCACCCCGACCGCCAAGTGGGTGCTCGCGACCGTCCGCGGCGATCACGACGTCAACGAGGGCAAGGTCAAGGCCGCCAGCGGCTACACCGTCGCCCTCGCGGATGAGAAGGAAGCCAAAGCGGCGGGGTTTGCGATCGGCTACGTGTCGCCGCGGGTCGTCAGCACGATCCCTGGCGTGCTGCTGCTCGTCGATCCGGATGCGGCGCCGAAGGCGGAAAAGGCGGTCTTCTGGGCGACGGGGTCGGACAAGTACGACCACCATGTGAAGTATTTCAACTGGAAGCGCGACGTAGGGGCGGCGCGCGGCGATTCGAGCAAGGTCCGTGTCGCGGATGTCCGCAACGCGATGCCCGGCGATCCGTCGCCCCGTGCGGCGGGCGCGAAACTCGAAGCCAAGCGCGGCATCGAGGTCGGGCACATCTTCAAGCTCGGCACGAAGTATTCCGACGCCATGGGCTTCGCGATTCTCAACGAGAAGCAGGAACGCCAGTCGGTCATCATGGGGTGCTACGGCATCGGCGTGTCGCGGACGATGGCCGCGTGCGTGGAGATGAGCCACGATGAGAACGGGATTGTGTGGCCTCTGGCGATCGCGCCGTACCACGTGCTGATCGTGCCGCTGAAGGTCGAGCCGACGAGCGAGGCGATGAAGGCGGCGTGCGAGCTGTCGGGCGAGCTTTCCAAGGCGGGCTTCGACGTGCTCATCGACGACCGCGACGAGCGGCCGGGCGTGAAGTTCAAGGACGCCGACCTCATCGGCATCCCCATCCGTCTCACGCTCGGCGACAAGGCCCTCGCCGAGGGGGCGGCGGAGTTCAAGCACCGCAAGGACGCTCAGGGTAAGGGCGAGCTGGTGAAACTCGGCGCGGTCGTCGAGCGGTGCAAGGCTGTCGCCAGCGCGTGACCCCGCGCATAGGAGAACTCGCATGAACGCCCTTCGGATTGGTACTGGGCTGAAATCGCTGGCCGCGATGCTGGCGGTCTGGATGGTCGTGGTGGGGGCGCTCGCCGTCGCTGCGCCCGCGCCCGCCCAGCGCAAGGCCGACGACGCCGCGGTCTCGCACGTCCTCGACGAACTCCATGAGGCCGCGTCGAAGGCCGACGGAAAGCGATACTTCTCCCTCTATACGGACGACGCGATCTTCCTCGGCACCGATGCCACGGAGCGGTGGACCATCACCGAGTTCCGCGCCTACGCGCAGAAGCGCTTCGACACGGGGACGGGATGGACCTACTCCGCGAAGTCGCGCCACATCTATTTCAACGACGCCGGCGATACCGCCTGGTTCGATGAAGCGCTGGAGAACGCCAAGTACGGCGAATGCCGCGGCAGCGGAGTGCTGGTGAAGACGGGCGCGGGCGGCGGCGACTGGAAAATCGCCCAGTACAACCTGCTCGTGCCCGTGCCGAACGACCTCATGCCGAAGGTGACGGAGATGATCCGCGAGCACCTCAAGGACACGGCGGGGAAGAAGTAATGGGGGAGTCCGGCCAGACGAGCGACGGAAAGCCTGCGCCGGCGAAGGCCACAGGCGCGGGAGCAGCCGCGGACGGGTGCATCCTAGGCGCTTCGGTGGAAGTTCGCATCGAGGATGTCTACAAGTCCTTTGGCGACAACCACGTCCTCAAGGGCGTGAGCCTCGACGTGCACCGCGGCGACATCCTCGCCATCGTCGGCGGCTCGGGCTCCGGCAAGACGGTCCTCCTCGACCACATGATCGGCAACATGAAGCCCGACAAGGGGCGGGTCCTGATCGCCGATCACGACCACGCGGAGGCGCCGCTGGTGGATATCGCAACCCTCGACCAGGACGCCATGGACCGCATCCGAATGCACTGGGCCGTGGTCTTCCAGCGGAACGCGCTCTTCAGCGGCACGGTGTACGACAACATCGCCCTGTGGCTCCGTGAGAACAAGGGCCTCACCGACGCCCAGATCAAACCCATCGCCGAGAAGGCCCTCGCCTCCGTCGGGTTCCGCGGCGAGGAGACGGTCATCGATCGCGACCGCGACGCCCTCTCGGGCGGTATGGCGAAACGTGTCGCGATCGCGCGGGCGCTGGCGATGGACCCGCTGATCTTGTTCTACGATGAGCCGACGACCGGACTCGACCCGACGAGCGCGGCTCAGATCCACGAGTTGATCTGCGCCACCCACGAGCGGCCGCACGAGGGCGGCGCGATGCAGACAACGGTGATCGTCACGCACGACAAGGACTTGCTCCGGCGGCTCCGGCCGCGGGTCGTGATGCTGAGCGAAGGGAAGGTGTTCTTCGACGGCGCCTACGGGATGTTCGAGAAATCGGACTCGCCGATCATCCGGCCATACTTTGATGCGATGGGGGTTTTGCACACGACGCGGCGGGCGGGGGGAAGAGCTTGACGAGTAGGAGGCGGATTAGGACGCGACTACTCAGGTCGCGCATCGGCAACTCCCCTGGATCCAAGAAGAGCGCTCCTTCACGGTCGCGGTTCGCCAAGGGCGCCGGCGAGACGGGATGCCCATCACCGGCTATACTGGGGACCTGACGGGCGATTGGCGCAGTTGGCTAGCGCGCCACAATGACACTGTGGAGGTCACTGGTTCGAG
>DASZQL010000249.1:0-11355 GCA_035549675.1 Phycisphaerales bacterium
CGGCTTACCGTGATCACCGGCGGGTCGTGCTCGACGAACAGCACGCGGCCCGCTTCCCCCCCGCCGGGCCCGCGCCCCTCCCGCGCCGCGAGGACCTCGCCAACATGGCGCACCTGCTCCTCGTACGCCTTTGCGTATTCCATCCGCCCCAGATCATGAAACGACAACAGTTCCACGGAGGCTCACTGTAGCGGCCGACGTCTCGTCGGCCGTGGAGACCTCGTCGGCGTGCAGGACGCAGGCCGCTGCACGCGTTCGGCATTCATTTTCGCCTTCCGACATCCCGCTTCCGCGTTTTACACCCCGATCCCGACCAGATCCTCGACCGCGCTCGCCGCCTTCTCGTACACGTCCACGCACCCCTCCGCTGCCCCCTCCCAGGTCAGCTTGCGCAGCTCGATGTGCCCGTGCTCGCGCAGCGTCTGGCTCAAGGGCGGGTACTTCAGTACGGCCACGATCTTGTTCGCCATCTCGTCCACATCCCAGAAGTCCACCTTCAGCGCGTGCGTCAGCACTTCCGACACCCCGGACTGTTTCGAGATGATCACCGGCACGTCATGGCTGATCGCCTCCAGCGGCGCGATGCCGAAGGGCTCGCTCACGCTCGGCATCACGTAGCAGTCGGCCATGGAATACACCCGCGCGACGTCGCGCCCGCGCAGGAACCCCGTGAAGAGCACCTTGTGCCCGATCCCCATCTGGGCCGCGAGCTCGATCACCCGCCGCTCCATGTCCCCCGACCCCGCGATGAGGAACTTCACGTTGTCGAGCTTCTGGAGCACCCGCTGCGCCGCGGCCACGAAATACTCCGGCCCCTTCTGCATCGTGATGCGGCCCAGGAACAGGACGATCTTGTCCTTGCTGGAAATCTCCTCGACGCCCGGCTTCTGGTCCTCCGTCTCGATGCCGTTGTAGACCACGTCGATCTTCGCGGGGTCCACCGCGTACCGCTGGACGCAGATGGACTTCGTGTACCCGCTGACGGTGATGACGCGGATCGCGGCGTGCATCCCGCGCCGCTCGATGTCGTAAACCCGCTGGTTCACGTGCTCGCCCGAGCGGTCGAACTCCGTCGAGTGCACGTGCACGACGAGCGGCCGGCCGCTGAGCTGCGCCATGGCGATCCCCGCCGGGTAGGTCATCCAGTCGTGCGCGTGGATCACGTCGAACGACTCGTACCGGCACAGCGCGAGGACCATCTTCGCGTACCGTTGCGAGTCGCCCACGATGTCCCCGCCGTAGTCCGACGACGCCGCGGGCTTCTGCGGCGTGATCTCCGCGCCGCTCTCGTCGAACTCGATCCACTCTTCCCAATCTTCGACTCCCGCCGCCGCGAGCGCGCCAGCCGGCGAGCGCGGGTTGAGCGCCACGGTCCCTGCTGGGCGACCCGCTCCCGCCTTCACTCGGTAGATACGGCGGCCGTCGTTCGTCATCCCCACAACGCCCGATTCGCCGCCGGGGTACGGGCTGCGCCTCGTCGCGGGCACGCCCATGAACTGCACGTGCGAACTGAACCCGGGCACGGTGTAATGCGCCCCGAGCGCGGCAACGGCCCCACCGGCGCCGATCCCAGCGACGCCGGCACGCACCGATCGGCCATTCCCGCCCGCCGAACCAAGCGAGAGCGTCGAACCGGCGGAGGGGCTCACGAGCGTCACGTGCGACGCGGTTTCCTGGTCGACCGACTTCGGGAGCACAAAGACGACGTCATGCCCGAGACGGTCGAGCGCCCGTGTGAGTCCGTAGCACGCCGTGCCCAGGCCGCCGCTGATGAACGGCGGGAACTCCCATCCCAACATGAGAATCCGCATGGCTGCTCCGTGACCGCTCCGGCCCGATTCGACCTACTGCCCCTCACCCACGACCAATCTTATTCTTCTTCCGACGCCGCCCGCCGCATGTCCCCGAGTTCACGGAAGGTCGCCTCGTACCCCAAAAGGCACTGAACGACCCGCTCCGCGTCCCGTGCACCCCCCGGTCCCCCCTTCCCAACCGGCACTTCATTTCGGAAAACGAACTCCTTCGCTTCACTCCGAAAGTGCTCGAACTGACCGATCGGGGCTCCTTCGTACCCATGACTGCGGCACTCGTCCGCCAGCAGTTCCTGCAGGTCATCCCCTGTCCAGTTGAGCTCCGCCTCGATCGACTGGCTCATCCACCGATCCGGGGACGCCCAGCCCACGAAGACGCGCCCGCCGTCCACCTCGACGCGGTACGCCGCATTCTCGACGCCCTCCGGCACGCACTCGACCGTTGAACCATTTTGCTCGACGCGCGCGAACAGGCCCGATCGGCGCGCGCCCTCCGCCGCCGACCGTAACAACTCCACAAACTCCGGCGACCCGCCGGCGTGATTCGACGCCATCGTGCTAGCTCCACAGACCCGTCCGGGCGTTCCCCACCCGCCCGAAGGGGGCACCATAATAGCCAGCCCCTCTTCGGACCGCATCGGGCGTCCCCACGCCGCCGGAGCGATGCGCACCCGTGACGCTGTTCCGTACACTCCGATCGATGCCGCACGCCGCGGGCGAAACGTGGACCACGCGACAACTCCTCGCGTGGATTGTCAAAGCCCTCGCGGAACGCCGCATCGATTCCCCGCGCATCTGCGCCGAGTTGCTCATCTCCCACGTCCTGGGCTGCGACCGGCTGCACCTGTACATGCACGCCGACCGGCCCGCATCGCCCGGCGAGCGCGAACGGCTGCGCACGCTCGTCTCGAGGGCGCTCGCGCACGAGCCCGTCCAGTACCTCGTCGGCGAGTCGTGGTTTTTCTCCCTGCCCTTCTCGGTCGATGCGCGCGTGCTGATCCCACGCCCCTCGACCGAAACGATCGTCGAGCACGTCATCCGCGCCGCCAAGCACGACCCGCGCTATGGCGAGGAAGGCCCGCTCATCGCCGACATCTGCACCGGCTCCGGCTGCGTCGCGGTGTCGCTGCTCGTCAATCTTCCCAACGCCCGCGCGATCGCGACCGACATCTCACAAGATGCCCTTGATGTCGCTCGCGCCAACGCCGCGCGCCACGAGGTCGATGCGAGAATCGATTTCCGGCAAGGCGATCTTCTCGCGCCGCTCATCTCTTCCCCCAACAGTTCGTTCGATGTCGTTCTCAGCAACCCGCCTTATATCCCCGACCACGAGTGGGAGGCCCCCGGCATGGTCGGCCGCAACGTCAAAGGCCGCGAGCCCGAAATCGCCCTCCGCGGCGGGCCCGACGGCCTTCGCTTCATCACACCTCTCATCAACGACGCGCCCATGCTGCTCCGCCCCGGCGGGACACTCATGGTGGAGGTCGCCACGAGCACCGCCGATGCCGTGCTCGCCCTCGCCCGCGCGCAACCGTTACTCACCGGCGCGGCGATTCTCCCGGATTTCGAAGGCCTCCCGCGCGTGCTGATCGCCCACCGCGCCGGGTAGATGCCGCAGCCTCCGTGCGCTCTGGCGCCACGGCGATTCACTCTGGGAATCGCCGTGTTCCTCGCCCGCAGGGCGCACAACCGCTGCGGGTGGCGCAGCCGCGCAGCGACCAGCCACTCGAACACGTGCATCATCTTTCCTTTTTGTTGCCTTCTCTCCGCCGCCCATTGGGCGGACGAACTAGCACCCCACCCGCGCCATCTTCATCTTCACCACCGCCACACGCGCCTCGTCCACCAGCTTCTCCGCCTGGAAGGGCTTGAAGAGCACGCACTGCAGGCCTTCCTGGCTCGCGCGGACGATCGAGTGGTGCGGGTCGTAGCCGAAGCCGGTCATCAGGATCACCGGCACATCGCCGCCCAACTTCCGCGCCGCCGAGAAGACCTCGTACCCGGTCCGGTCGCCCAGGTTGATGTCCGACAGCACCAGGTGGAACCGCTCGCCCGTGTGCGCCGCGGCTTCGAGCCGGTCGATCGCAGCCTGGCCGGTGTCGTAGGCGATGACCTCGCACCCGCGCGAGGCCAGCACGTCGCGGATCGTCTGCACGACGTGCTCGTCGTTGTCCGCGACGAGGATTCGCCCGCCGCTGAGCGCGGGATCGAGCCGGCCCTGCCGGATCGCTTCATCGACACCCAGCAAGGTGCCCGGACCCTTCGCGAGGTTCTGCATCCGCCGCCGGATCGAATCGACGTCGCGCACGATCCGGTCGATGTGGCGCGTCGCCTCGGGGTCCGCCGCCGCCTGCTCCCGGAGCCATTCCGCCTCGACGGCGAGATCATTCAGCGGCTCGTTCAACTCGCCCTGCATCGTGCCGGTCGCGAGCTCGCTCGTCGCGCACCGCTCGGTCACGAGCAGGTTCAGGATGTGCAGCGCCATGGCCAGGTGACTCGCGAACATTTCCGCGAACTGCTGGTCCATCGCGTTGAAGGCGTTGACCCGGTCGCTCTCGACGTTGAAGACACCGATCACCCGGTCAAACAAACGAAGCGGGACCGTCAAAGACGATCCCGCGTGCGCCATCCCAACCACATATCGCCGATCCTTCGTCACGTCTCGACACACGTAGCTTTTGCCTGTCGCCGCGACGTACCCGCTGATGCCGTTGTTCTCTCCCTCGGCGTACAGCTCGACCTGCGTCGCTTCCGGCGTCAATCCCGCGGACATCGCCAGATCGAGCTTGCGCGTCTCGGGGCTCATGAGCCGCACCGCGTAGTGGTCGAAGCTCAGGAGTTCGTGCGCGAACCGCGTGACCTTCGTCTCGAGGACCCGGAGCCGCTCCGCGGCGTGCAGGCCACGAACCTCTTCGGTCTCGATGTGCACCAGCTCGCGCCCGGCGCGGTTGATCGACGAGATCTTCTGCTTGAGCCGCTCGTGCTTGGTGACCTCCACCACCACCGCCGCGACCCGCATCCCGGGCCCCGCGCTCAGCGGCGCGATCTTCACCTTGAAATGACGATGGTCGCTGTCCGTCACGAACCGGTAGGTCCGACGCTTCTGCGGGTTCTCACCATCGTGATCACCCCAGAGCTGCGCGAACTCCACCGCCGCCTCGCGGCAGAACTCGCGGACCTTCTCCGCGACCCCCGTGCCGTAGTGCCGGAACAACTCGTTGGACCACGCGACGGTGCCCTGCGCATCGCACACGCACGCCGCCTCGCCCAGCGCGTTCATCAGCCCCGACTCGTTCAACGAGCCGATCTCCGGCTGCCCCTGCCCCGATCTATCCAGTTCACCCGCCATCGGATTCGCTTTCCCGAACCGGCTCAACACGGAGCCGTCACACCCACTTCACCCCTCTACCGACATCGAACACTTCCGACTCCCGCCTTCCGTTCTTCCTGCCTCTTTCCGACGCAACAACCAATCCTGGGTTCGTCATCCGGCACGTTCCGGACGCCGCCCGTAGGATGAATCGGCCCGCACACACCACGCCCTGTGAAGACGATCCTCTCCCTCAACAACGTCCACAAGCACTTCGGATCCATCCATGCGATCCGAGGTCTAACCCTGGATGTGCCTTCCGGCCAGATTCTGGGCCTTCTCGGCCCGAACGGAGCCGGAAAAACAACTTCCATCCGAATCATAACCGGCGTTCTGCCTCCGAGCCGGGGAAATGCCTCGATCGAGGGCTTGGACACCATCGACCATTCCATTCAGGTTCGGAAAAAAATCGGGTATCTCCCTGAATCCGCCCCTCTCTACCGCGAGATGCGCGTCGTCGACTATCTCCGCTACCGCGCCGCTCTGTATTCCCTTCGCGGCCGCGTTCGGACGGATGCAGTCAACCGTGCGATCGACCTCTGCCGCCTCCGAGAGGCTCGTTCTCGAGTCATCGGCGAGCTCAGCAAGGGTTATCGGCAGCGCGTGGGCTTGGCCGCGGCACTGCTCCACGACCCGCCCCTGCTCATCTTGGATGAGCCCACTTCAGGACTCGACCCGGCCCAGGTTGCCGAGACTCGCAAGCTCATCCGCGACCTCGCCGGCCGCCGCTCCATGATCCTCGTCTCTCACGTTCTTCCCGAAGTCGAAAAAACCTGCGACCGCATCGTCATCCTTGCCCGCGGCAAGATCCGAGCCGACGGCACCACCCACGATCTTCTTGCGGGGGCGTCAGGCTCCCCCCGCTTCCTCATCGAAGCCCGCGCGCCGGACGCCCAGGCCTTCCGCGGAGCCCTCGTCACGGTGCCCGACGCGCAGATGGTCGACATCATTTCGGAAGAGCCGAGCGGCTGGCGCCGGGCGCTCGTCAGCTTCAGCTCGGGTGCCGCCGATCCGCGCCCCCTGCTCGCCGAAGTCTGCGCACGCTCGAACTGGCCCCTCCGCGAGCTCCGCGCCGAGACCGCCTCGCTTGAGGAGCTGTATATCCGCCTCGTCGAGCGCGCCGACGGCGAGGAGGCCGCCGCGTGACACCCCTCTTCGCCATCGCCCGCCGCGAGTTCGCTTCGTTCTTCCGCTCCTCGACGGGCTGGGTCATCATCGCGCTGTATCTGCTGCTGTCGGGTTTTTATGTCGCGTTCGTCACGCTGAAGCCGAACGACCCCGCCTCCATGCGCGCCTTCTTCAGCGTGTCGCGATGGCTCCTCCTCGTGGTCGCGCCCGCCATTTCGATGAAGCTCCTTGCCGATGAGTTCCGCGCCGGCACCATCGAGCCCCTCGCCGCCGCGCCCGTCTCCGAGTGGGCCGTCGTCTTCGGCAAGTACCTCGGCGCCTTCGCCTTCCTCCTCGCCATGCTCGCGCCCACCCTGCTCTACGTCGCGCTCCTCGAGCACCTCGCGAACCCCGACTACGGCCCCATCCTCTGCGGCTACCTCGCCCTCCTTCTCACCGGCGCGCTCTACCTCGCCGTCGGCACCCTCGCTTCGTCTCTCACACAGAACCAAGTCGTTGCACTCCTGCTCACTCTCTTCTTCTTCATCGGTATGGAGGTCATCGCGACTCAGGTCGCGGTCATGCTCGGCCCGCCCTGGGACCGGCCGCTTTTCTCACTCTCGCTGTCACGCCGCGTCGAGGACTTCGCCCGAGGCGTGGTCGATACCTCGCACCTCGTCTTCTTCACCGTCCTCTCCGCGTGGTTCCTCATCCTCGCTGTCGTCCGCCTCGAATCGCGGAGGTGGCGATGACACCGGCATCCGCTTCCGCAACAGCACGGCGCACGCGCTACACCATCCGCACCGCCATCCTCGTCGTGTGCGCCACCATCGCCGCGGCCACGGCAATCGTTCTCGCGACTCGCCACGCGAGCCGCTACGACCTCACCGCGACACGGACGAATGAACTCTCGCCGCGCACGCGGACGGTTCTCTCACGCCTCGAAGAACCGGTCGCGGTGATCGTCAGCGCCGACCTTTCGCGCCTCGACCGTCGCGCCCAGCGCCGCGTCGCCGATCTCCTCGACGAGTACGCCGCCGCGTCACCGCATGTCTCGTCGAGTTGGATCGACACATCCACCGATGCCGGTCGCTCCGCCTTCGCCGGCACGCTCGCGCAGCTTGCCGACCGCGAGCGGGAGCTGCTCGACCGCCACGCCGCGGCACTGAAATCCGCCGCCGACGCCGCGCACGCGCTCCCCGATGAGCTCCAGGCTCTCTCCGACCGTCTCAAGAAACTCGCCGAGACGATCGAAGCCTTCGACCCCCGCAAGACGGGAACCGAGCAGAACGCCGCGGTCCTGCGCACCCTCGCTTCGCAGTTCCCCGCCGCCGAAACCGCCGCACGCCAATCCGCCGGGAACACAATCGGCGGCGTCGCGATCCCCGACGCCTCCGCGGCACTCGACAAGCTGCTCTCACCCCTCTCCGACACCGCCCGCGCCGCCGAGGCCCTCGCGCAGGCGACACCCGTCCCCGACCCATCGCTCCCTTCCCCCGCCGACGCGCTCAACGTCGAGATCACTTCTCTCAGCAAGTCGATCCGAGACCGCGCCGCGACCGCGCTCGATTCCGTCGCGCGCCTGCCGCCCTCCCGCACGCTCACGGTCGCGCGGCTGCTCCAGGCGCAGGACGCCGTCCTTGTCGTCTCACCCTCGGGCATCACCGCGATTCATTTCGACGCGCTCTTTCCCGGCGGCACAAGCGGCGCGGGCGAATCCGCCTCGGCCGACACCCGCTTCGCCGGCGAGGAGCTCATCACCGCCGCGCTCGCGTCCCTCGCTTCCAATCAATCTCCGGTGATCGTCTTCGTCCACGCCGAGAACGCCGCGCTGCTCACGCCCACCGGCTCGCCCTCCCCCGCCGCCCGCCGCGCCCTCGCGCATCTCTTTGATCGCCTCGCACTCCGCCGGATCGACGTCGCCGAGTGGGCCGTCGCGCGCGACCGCCAGCGCCCCGACCCCGCCAGCCTCCGCGGCTCCTCGAACCGCCCCGTCGTCTGGGTGGTCTTCCCCGCTCCGAGCCGTGCCGCCCTGGACCCGCGAAACCCCGCCGCGACCGCCGACCGCTCCGCGCGCCTCGGCAAGCTCGGCGAAGCCGTGGCTTCGCTCATCACCAGCGGCGAGTCCGTTCTTCTCTCCGTCGATCCCTCCGACCTCCCCTCCGTCGGCGAGCCGGACCCGATCGTCGCGCCGCTCGCGCCGCTCGGCCTGCGCGTCGATTCCACTCGCCCCATCGTTCACGCCGAAGTCCGCCCCTCCGGCCCGGTCGTCTGGACGCTGCAGACGACCAGCGTGCCGCCCACGCTCGACCACCCGATCGCCCGCGCGATCACGGGCCTCACGGTTGCGCTCCCATGGCCGACGCCCATCGAGTGCGCGCCCTCCTCGGATTCGGTCCGCATCACACCCTTGCTCACCATCCCCGCGACCAACAACACCTGGGGCGAGTCACAATGGCTCTCGTTCCGCTACGCGGCCCAGAACCCCGCCGCGCCTCTCGCGCTCTCCGACCCGCCCAAGCCTGACGCGGCGCGCGACAGCATCGCCGGCCCGTGGACCGTCGCCGCCGCCCT
Source organism: Phycisphaerales bacterium (assembly GCA_035549675.1). Lineage (GTDB taxonomy): Bacteria > Planctomycetota > Phycisphaerae > Phycisphaerales > UBA1924 > DASZQL01. The sequence continues at coordinate 8,863 of DASZQL010000249.1, forward strand.
TGAACAGCGCGCGCCCAGCAGCGCACCGTCGGCGTCGCGCACGCAGCGCCTCGTCGTCGTCAGCGCCCCCTCATGGTTCGACGACTTCTACACCCAGGCCGCGGACACCGTGGACGCCCGCACGGTCAAAGTCTTCCCCGGCAACGCCGAGCTCTTCGAAGCCTCCATCTACTGGCTCGCCGGCCTTGACGACACGATCGCCACCGGCCCCCGCGCCGCCGAGATCAGCCGCATCGCTCCTCTGAACGACCGCCAGCTCAAGGCCTGGCGCTGGGCCATCATCGCCGGCCTGCCGCTCAGCATCCTCACCCTCGGCGTGCTCCTCCGCCTCCTTCGCCGGTAACAGTTTCTCCCCCGCAGGCCTTCTGATGTCTTCCTGTATCGAGCCAGGGAGTTGCAGAGGGGCGGCACGCCCCTCTGCGTCAGCGAACTCACTTTTCAATCTCTTCTCCCTCCAACTCCGCGCAAGCCGACAATAATTGCTTCTTCGCGCGTCCAACTTCATGCCGGACGCTGGAAGCCGAAAGCCGGAAGCCCATCCATGTCCAATAAAGCCCTTTTCGCCATCATCCTCATCGCTGTCGGCCTTCTGGGTCTAACCCTCCTCCTCAACAAAAAAAACCGCCCCACCTCGGGCACACCCGACGGCGCGCCGTCCACTGCCTCAACGGTCCTTCACTTCGATCCAGCGCAGGTCACCAGCATCTGTGTTGGCCGCGAAAACGGTCGCATGGAAACCGTCACTCGGGCGGCCTCCGGCCGCTGGAGTTGCACCATTCTTCCCGCCCATCCCTTTGGCGATACCGTGATCCTCGGAAACCCATGGCCCGCGTCCATCCCCGGCGAAGTCACCAGCGCCCTGTCGCTTCTGGCCGACCTCAAAGCAGTTCCCGCCCAGAGCGCCAAGATTCCCGTTGGTTCACCCACGATTCAAATTGGAACTGGTGCGTCCACATACCTCATCACCGTCTCCCGCGACACGCTCGGCGGCCGCACGCTCATCCGCGTCGGAGATCAGCCGCCGGTCCTGGTGGACACCGCCCTCGTCGAACCCTTCCTCGACCCTGGCCCCGCCTCGTGGCGGCTCACCTCGGCCATCCCCGGCGCGCGCGATGCCTCGCGCGTCTCCATCACCACACCCTCCGACAACATCGCGCTCGCCCGCGCGGAAGGCCGCTGGTCCCTCCAGCGCCCCGTCGCCGCTCGTGCTGCGGAATCCGTCGTCGCCCGCCTCCTCGGCGACATCGCCGACCGCACCATCGTCCGCTTCGTCGATGACGCCAAGCCCGATCCATCCGCGCTCGGCCTCGACAAGCCCCGGCTCGTGATCCGCACCGAATCCGACGTCCGCGCGACTTCCGCCAATCCGTCGGATGGGGGCACCCCCGCCGATGCGTCCCGCGCCGCCGAGCTCTACGTCGGCGCGCCGGCCGACCCCATCGGCACGCTCCTGTACGCCTCGCCGAACCAGCAGGGCTCGATCGTCTTCGTCGTCAACGCCGCGGACCTTTCCGCGATCTCCACCACGCCGCGCCAGTACATCTCCCCCACCGCGACCAGCGTCGCCCCGCCCAGCATCTCCACCATCCTCATCCGCCACACCGACCCGCAGCCCTTCGACCGCGGCTTCCGGCGCCAGCTCAACCAATGGCTCCCCCTCACCGGTGGCGGTGCTGCGATCGGCGCGCAGCGTCTGCCCATCGACGCCGACAAGATGACCGAGCTCCTCGACTTCCTCTGCACCCGCCAAGGCGAGCCCGAGCCGATCATCAACCGCACCGCCGGCGCGCCCGAGAGTTCGCCGGGCGCCGCGACCGAACCCATGCGCGCTCTCGCGCGGATCGAGCTTTCCAACTCCGACGGCGACCCACTCGACATCATCCACATCGGCTACAGCTTCGACGGCACCCTCGCCGTCCGCTCCGAGGGCGTCCTCATCCTGTACCCCAAGGCCGCGCCCCCGGCGCTCCTCGAACTCCCCGACTTCGGATCACTCCCGCCCGCGCCGAATCTTCCCACCCCGCACTCCACCGCCGGCCCTGCGCCGGTGAAATGACTCGTGTGAACGGCCCGCGTCCCGCAGGCCGTCCGTCGCTCATTTAGAGCGCAGCCACAGATGTCCCAGATGGACCCAGATCGCTGAATCAGATGTTCTGATTCTCACCGTGCTCGATCTGTGTTCCTCTGTGTTCATCCGTGGCTGCTTTTCAACTTTGCTCATTCGCTTCTCTTCTTCCTCTGCGTGCTCCGCGTCTCTGCGGTGAGTGGTTTATTTCCTTCTCCACTGCGTCATCACATCCCCGCCCACCCGCCGCGTGTCCATCAGCTCGAACCGCCGCGCCGCCGCGAGCGACACCACCTCGTTCCCCTTCGCCGGCGGCAGCGCCCGCTCATCCCCCAGCATCATCCCCGCCGTGAAGACCAGCGCCTCGTCGATCAGGTCCGCGCCGAGCAGCCGCCCCACCAACCCCGCCCCGCCTTCCGCCAGCACAC
>DASZQL010000250.1:0-3617 GCA_035549675.1 Phycisphaerales bacterium
TACGGTTGCGATCCATCTGGCGCGGGGACGTGCCTGTACGACGGGACCCCCGGGCTGGACAACGACCGGTCGGGCTCGGCGTGGTCGAGCTACGCCAGCGGCGAGTACCCGATGTACCCCGACGCGTCGGTGTTCATCCACCAGTCGCGGGGCGTGGGGGAGTGCGACGCGATCATCGCGGGCCTTCCGTCGCAGTTCGTACGGATCACCAAGACCGTCGGGGCGAGCCCGGCGGTGGACGATCCGTCGATCATTGACGCGTGGGGCCGGGACGATTGGGCGGACGGCGCGGGGGCCGCGGCGGCGAACCAGTGGCGGGTGGTGCGGCGGATCGCGGAACCGATCCCGCCTCAGCAGATGGTGTACTACGTGCACCCCGACAACAAGCTGGCACAGGCGCTGTACGGCAAGTGCGTGAACCGCCGGCCTTACTTCGTCTCCGCCGGTCACGACCTCTTTCACGGCAACCCGCGCGACGGGTCGGTCACGGCGTCGGCCCTCGGGCTGAACGCGGCGACGAACGAAGAAAAGCAGGCCGTGCTCAAGGCGACGCGGAAGAACAACATTTACTCGTACCCGGTGGACGTCGAGTTCGACGTGGACCCCACTCTCCTAGGGACATTGTGGCAATGATGATCACCGGCTCGACCATCCCGGCGATCGGTCGGCGCGCGGCGGCGCGGGGGGCCCGGCGCGGGTTCACCGTGATCGAGATGCTCGTCGCGGTCTCGATCATCATCATCGTGACGGCGCTGGTGATCCCGGCGATCGGATCGCTGATGCGCTCGGCGAACTTCTCGGCGGCGGTGAACACGGTGTCGGCGGCGCTGGCGAACGCTCGGGCGCTGGCGGTGCAGAACGGACGGGAGACGGGGGTCGCGTTCCTGTTCGACGTGCGCACGCAGGTCACGACGGTGGTGGTGCTGGAACTGGATCAGAACCGGGCGACGCTGGCGTCGGAAGGCCGCCCTGGCGAGCACACGTACTGCGCGGCGATGCACCCGGCGACGGGGGAGGTGCCGATCGAGCTGCCGCCGGGGATCGGCGTGTACGGGTTGCCCTCGGTGCCTGTCCGTCCGCGGCTGGCGAGCGGGCTGGCGAACCCGGAGTGGACACAGGGGATCAACCGCGCGATCGGCGGGGTGCCGGAGACGGCTCACTGGTACACGGGCAACGTGGTGCGACCTTTGACGACGGGCGGCGCCGAGCCGGAGGAGAACACGTGGGTGCTCCCGTTCAACGACGGGCGGCTGTTCACGGAGGCGCCGGAGTCGGGCGACAGCGATTACGACTCCACCGTGCGTCCGGACGATCGGATCGGGCGGAACCCGTGGGAGGCGATCCGCGGGGGCGGGGCGGCGGCGACTTCGGCGCAGCTCGCGGTGCGTCACGCGAACTCGTTCTGCATCGTCTTCGGCGCGACGGGGGGCATCGTGACGGCGCCGATCGTGGGCGGGGCGCCGTGCCTGAACATGTACATCGAGTGGACGAGCGCACCGATCGACCCGCAGGCTACCGGCGCGGACCCGGAGCCTTATGACGAGCCGGCGGTGTTCGACCCGGAGGTTCGCTCGACGTCGGGGCCCAGCCACTATGCGCCGAACCCGGAGGTGGTGCTCCGGTCCGTGTCGCAGCTCGCGATCGTGGACATGGTGGCGCTGGCATCGGAGACGGGTGTTCGCCGGCCCTGGGCGGTGCGCGCGGTCAACACGGGAATCACGGGTCCGCGGGTGCGGGCGCCGATCCCGGCGTGGGTGACGGAGAGCGACGAGCAGATCCGCAAGATCTCGCGGTGGGTGGAGCTGAACGGGGAGTTGCTGACGTTCAACCGGTACAGCGGGAGCGTGGTGAGGAGGGGGGCGCAATGAGTCTCCGCCGCGGATTCACGATGGTTGAGGTGATGATGGCGGTGGTCATCATCGGTCTGGGCGTGCTGGGGCTTCTGGCTCTCTTTGCCGGGGCGGCGCGTCAGCAGCAGCTTGCCGGGCAGCAGTCGAGCGTGATGCAGGCGACGCAGAACGCGCTGGCGCGGATGGAGATGCGGTTCGGGTCCATCACGCCCGAGGCGGTGGGCACGCAGTTCGATGATGGCGTGTGGTACGCGGCGAAGAGCAACGGCGAGGCGTTCGGCGATCAGATCATCCTCGCGGGGACGGGATCGGGGGCGCGGGACATTTATTCGCAGGTGCAGGCCGAGCCGCTGACGCTGTATTCGCGGGGCACCGACACGACGACGATCTCGACGTTCCCGTGCGGGCCCGGCTCGCTCCCGCCGGTGATGAACAGCGCGGTGGATTTCGGATTCCGCCGGCTCGAGCCGGATTCGGTGGTGCTCACGGCGGTGTTCGCGTCGCCGGCGGGCGGAACGGAGACGCAGGTCACGTATCGCCGGGCCACGGACCCGACGCTGGACGGGATCTCGCAGCCGCCGAACTTCATCGCGTATTTCCCTGATGGGGATGCGTCGGTGGCGCCGCCGAACTACATCGTGGTGGACATCCAGGAAGATCCGCCGGAAGGGATCCCGCTGGCGGCGCTGCGCGGGATGTGCCTCGCGGTGACCACCGATCCGACCACCACGGTGCTGGAGCGGATCGACGTGGGCTCGTTCCTGTGGCGGAGCACGACGCTCTTGTCGTTGCGGGACCGGCTGATCATGCGGGAGGATCCGGCGGTCGGGGGACCGACGTGGCCGGACCCGGCGCCGTACGGGCCGGGGCAGAGGCCGGAGATCGCGTTCTCGCTGCTGTACCGGCGGACGGCGACGGCGTCGCAGCTCGCGGTGGTGAGCTACACGATGACGCCGGCGACGGTGGCGAGGCCGTATGTGCCGCCGGAGCGGCGGACGAATATCTACGACGGGTTGACACCCTCGAGCGATTCGCGCGTCGCGCCGCTCGGATTCGTGAACATGACGCTGGGGTGGGATACGACGGAAGAGAGCTACTACCTCCAGACGACGAACAGCGCCGCGGCGTGGGCCATCGAGCAGGGGCAGCTCCTGCTGGTGCAGTCGGGGCCGGACCCCGCCGGGGGCGGCGGGCAGATCGGCTCGGATCATGCGGTGCGCGTGGTTCGTTCGATCACCGGCCCGCGGACCGACCTCACGCCGCCCATGCCGAGCGGGACGATCCGGGCGTATCTGGACGACTCGCCGCGGGCGAACTTCAGGTCGTACCTTCGGTCACGGACCAGCACGCCGGTCACGGTGTCGGTGTGGGCGGTGCGGGACAGCGTGGAGAGCGCGTGCGGCACGTGCGGCGACGCGGACCGGTGGCGGCTGCGGCCGCTCGACATCCAGGTGATCCAACTGAACAACTGATGCTCATGACGACGACATGCACCATTTCGGGTCGGATGGACGCGGGACGCGCGACGCGCCGGGGCTTTACGCTCACGGAGCTGATCGTGGCGATCGGGGCGACGGCGCTGCTGATGATCGGGATCGCGCAGGTGTTCGCGAGCGTCAGCCGGGTCGTGGGGAGCGGGTCGGCGGTGGCGGAGCTCGACCAGCTCGCGCGGGCGGTCGAGCGGCAGTTGCGGGAGGATTTCTCGAGTCTGTCGCAGATGCGAGCGGACGAGACGTTCATGGCGATCCGCTCGCGGAAGCTCGGCGA
>DASZQL010000251.1:0-17201 GCA_035549675.1 Phycisphaerales bacterium
GGGGGGGGGGGGGGGGGGGGGGAGGAATCGGGCCGTTTGGTGAGAACGACCAGCACATCGCGATGGCGCTGGCCTCGATGGCCGCGATGGTGGTGCGGAACGCGCAGCTCCAGGCGGAGGTACACCGGCTCCACCTCGACACCATCTTCCGGCTCGCCAACGCGGCGGAGTTTCGTGACAGCGACACGGGCGCTCACATCCAGCGCGTGAGCCTGTATTGCGAGACGATCGCGCGCCAGCTCGGGATGCCGACGGAATGGTGCCAGCAGCTCCTCTTTGCGGCTCCGATGCACGACGTGGGGAAGCTGGGCGTGGCCGACGCGGTGCTGAACAAGCCCGGCCCGCTCACGGATGAAGAGCGGAAGATCATGATGGGCCACACCACGATCGGGGCGGCCATCCTCAAGGGCTCGGAGAACGAAGTGCTTCAGATGGCCGAGCGGATCGCGATGTCCCACCACGAGAAGTGGGATGGCTCGGGCTACCCCAGCGGCCTCCGGGCGCTCGAGATCCCCATCGAAGGGCGGATCACGGCGGTGGCGGATGTCTATGATGCGCTGACGTCCAAGCGGGTCTACAAGCCGTCCATGCCCAACGAGAAGGCGTTTTCGATCATCCAAGCGGGGCGAGGGATCCACTTCGACCCGCAGGTCGTGGACGCCTTTATCGCCTCGCGTGAGGCGATCGAGGATATTCAAGAGGCGTATTCAGGCGAGCAGGGGCTGCACCCCGGGCACGGCTGATCCGCCCCGGTGCGATCCGAGGCGGTTCCGCCTACCATCCGTGCGGTGTGTCCATTCAGCCCGCCGGCGCAAGGCCGGGCGTGCATTCTCGCCTTCGCATTCACGTTGATTCTGCATGAACGACCCCGCCCATTCCCCCGGTGCATCCTCTCCCGCCACGCCGCGACGCTCATGGAATCCGGTTCGCGCGATTCTCGAACTCTTCAGTTCGGTGCGCCTCGGCATCATCCTTCTCTTCATCCTGTTCATCTACTGCACCATCGGATCGGCGGGCATTCTTTATCCCGTCGCGTGGAATATTTTCGACACCGAGAACTGGCGGCACGAGTTCGTCCGAACCTGGCGTGCCTTCGAAATGACGGAGTTCGAGTGGTTCCACACGCCGTTTTTCACGGCGCTCATCGGGCTCATCGCGGCGAACATCTTCATTACCACCATCCGGCGCATCCCGCTCACGGTGCTGTCAATCGGCGTGTGGACGATCCATGCGGGGATCATCATCCTGTGCATCGGGAGCGTCATTTACTTTGGAACCAAGGTCGAGGGCGATGCGCCCGTGATCCGCCGCGCCGTCACGATCAACTTCCCAGATCACCCTCCGGTCACGATCGCGGCGATGCCCGGCGCGAGCGCGGAGGTCCGCACCGACGCGGGGGCGTACTTCTTCCAAGTGTCGCAGGTCCAACCCGACTGGCCCCTGATGTCGGAGCCAGATAAGGGCAAAAAGGCGTACAGCGTTTCCGTCTTCATTCGCTCACCGAAGCGGCAGTTCATCCGGCAACTCCTCGACGGGTTCCCGCAGTACACGGAGGACATCATCCCTGGCATGGGCCGCGCTGTGAAGCAGCCGGACATCGGCGTGCCGATTGTTGACGACTCGTTCACGCTGGGCCTCGCGCCGTTTCCGCAAGATCGTTTCTGGGTGATGAACTCGGCTGCGTTGTGCGTCCGGGACACGGGCACTTCGGAATGGACCGAGCGCCCGATCCGCGGCCTGCCGCGGTACAACGACTACCTTTCGTCACCCGGCGACGCCTGGTCGGACGAACCGTTGCCGGTGCTGCCGCTGAATATTCCGCTGGGCGCCGCGACGGGGAAAGAAGAGAAGGCGGACCCGCTCGGGGAGGCACAGGTCCGCGTGATCGGATTTCTCCGGTACGCGGAAGCGCGATCGTCGTTTGCGCCGGGCGGCTCGTTCAATCCGATGGCTGAGGTGACACTGACGGGTGGGGGCACCACCGCTGATTTCCGACTCCTCGCGCTCGATGAAAAGGAAAAGTCGGCGCTCAAGGGCGAGCTTGAGCTGCGGTTGGTTGATCGCGAGAGCGATGTGCAGGCCGCGGGCACGCCCCAGCCGCACAAGCTGACGATCCGCGTGCCGCGGTTGAGCGACGAGTACCCAGGCGGCGAGGTCACGGCGTCCTTCACGCGCGCGGACCTGATCCGTTCGCAACAAAGCCCGCCGCCGCCGGAGTTTGCCGGCGATACGCCGAGCCTGATGCGGGCGGGCGTCCCGTTCGCCCCGATTCCCGGATCGCCTTTCGAGTTCCGTGTGCGTCAGGTCGTTGACCGGCTGCAGCTCAGCGAGGGCCAGGCGCCGACGGTCGCCATCGTCGAGTTCCGGTACCAAGAACCCGGCACGGAAGACTGGACCACGTTCCAGCGCTGGATATTCGAGGACCCGACGCGGAACCGCGACATGCCCATCGCGACGGAGGAGAAGCCGAACGACCCGCACACGACGCGCGAGCCCGATGCGCGGCTTGTCACGGTGTTCGAGCCGAAGCCCCAGCCGACCGTGCTGCTGATCGCGGCGCGGGACACGGGCCGCCTCGCGGCGTTCGCGCTCGACGACCTGGGTGATCCGCACCGCTTTGATCTGGCGGCCGGCGCCCCCACCGAGGTACGGCCGGGACTCACGCTCACCCTGAAGAGCTACGTGCCGGACGCGCAGCGCGTCACAAAGCCGTTCATCGTTCCGCGCGAGCGCCGCGACCGGGACATCGACACGGCCCAGCTCGGGAACCTTGTGCAGATCGAGATCACGGACCGCGGCGAGTCCCGCCGCCTCTGGCTCCCGTTCCACGCCTATGCCGTCGAATCCGACGCCCTCGCGGCGGCCAATATGGGGCGGTACTCGCCCACGGAAATCACGCTCGCTTCGGGGCGGCGCGTTGAGCTGATGTTCTCGCGCGAGTCGCGACGGTTGCCGGCGCCTGTGATTCTGGATGACTTCATCCTCACCAGCCAGGTGGGCGGCTACACCGGCATCACATCGTCGATCCGCGACTGGACCAGCGTGATTCGGTTTCGCGACGGCGACCAGCTTTCAGAACCGTCAAGGGTGAGCTCGAACAACCCTGCGGAGCATCTTGGGTACTGGTTCTTCCAGAAGACTTGGGATCCAAACGGGCTCCGGTATACCGGTCTCGGAATCGGCAACCGTGAAGGCGTGTACACGCAGCTCGCGGGCTGCGCGACCGCAGTCGCCGGGATGATTTACGCGTTCTACGTGAAGCCGATTATCCGCCGCCGCCGAATCGCGGCGGTGCATGCGACCGTTGCCGCGCAGCGTGCGGTGACGGAACGGGACGTTCTGCTCGGAGGCGTGCCAACGCCGGCCGACAATGATGACATACTTGCCTCTTCGACGGAGGTGCGTCGATGAACCTCGTCGTTCGTCTTTTGACTCTTGTGCTGGCCTTTGCCGCTCCCGCATTGGCCCGGCAGGAACTCGTGCCGACTCCGCCCGAGCCGGCTGTCAGCGAGAAGCCGTCTGACGAGTTCCTCAAGTCGGTTGACATGTCGCCGCTCTCGCGCGTCGCGGTGCACCACCTCGGGCGCTTCAAGTCGTTCCGCTCGTTCGCGCGCGAGTGGATCGGCGCGATCTCCGGGCCGCGGCCGATGCCCGGGATGAGCGACGAGTTCTTCTACTTCGACCTGCTGATCAACCCGCACCGCTACGACGACGCCGACATCATCTACGTCAAGCCGCAGGTGATGCGGCAGCGGCTCGCCGAGGAGCTCGCCAAGCTCACCGGGCCCCAGGCCGTGGCCCCCGAACGGCTCGCGGCGTTCAAGAAGAGCGGGCGGATTTCCGAAGTCCTGCTCCGGACGCCGGACATCGCGCCGCTCTTCGATCGCTGGCGCGCCGACCTCATCAGCACGGCGAAGTTTGTGGATCAGCTCCAGTCCGCGGTGAACGCGCGCGACGTCGAGACAATGTCGCGGACGCTCTGCCTCGTGCCGCCGCCGGGGGGCGATGAGAAAACGCCTTGGTACCCGGTGGACGCCGTGTTTGCGGGCGGGCCGCTGACGATGAGCGATCCCACGTCGCCGATCAAGCCGGATCCCAAGCTCGTCGGGGCGCTCCGGGAGGAGTGGCAACGGTTGGTCCTTGCCTGGCGCGACGAGGACGCCTCGGTCGTCAACGCGTCGCTCGTGAAGCTCGCGGAGCTGCTGCCGCAGTTCAATCCGACCGTGTACCCGGACCAGATGCGCCTGAAATGGGAGACGTGGTACTTCAACTCGGGCAACCTGACGTGGATCTGGCTGGTGTACCTCGTCTCGATCGTCTTCCTGCTGATGTCGGTGGCGTACCGGTGGAAGACCGCTCGCGTCCTGGGGCTGACGGTGTTTCTGGGCGCCTTCGCGATGCATACCTTCGCCCTGGGGCTGCGCTGGTACGTCTCGGGACGCTGGCCGAACTCGAATATGTTTGAGGCGGTGACGACGAGCGTCTGGATGGGCGCCTGCCTGGCGCTCGTCCTCGAAGTGATCGCCCGGCGCACGCCGATGCGGAATCTCTTTGCGCTCACCGCGGCGACGGCGTCGATGTGCGCGCTGATGGCGGCGCGGTACATCCCCGAGCTCTCGCCCAACATCAACAACATGATGCCGGTCCTGCACGATCTGTGGCTCTACATCCACACGAATGTGATCATCGCCAGCTACGCCCTGATCTTCATGGCTTCGGTCACCGCGCTGCTGTATCTCGTCCGCCGCGCCTTTGGCGGGTCGGCGGACTTCGCCCGCGCCGGCGGGGCGGCGTCGCTGCTCGATTCAGGCGGGAAGGTTCGCCGCGTGTCGGCGGGCGAGGTCTTCGACGGCGCCACGATGATTCTCATGGAGCTTTCCTTTGTCATGCTTTGGTCGGGGCTCGTGATGGGCGCGATCTGGGCGGATCACTCGTGGGGCCGGCCGTGGGGCTGGGACCCCAAGGAAGTCTTCGCGCTGTGCACGTTCCTGATCTTCCTGATCCTGGTGCATGTGCGGCTGGTCGTGCGCGATAAGGGCCTGTGGACCGCCGCCCTCGCTGTCGTCGGGTGCGGCGTGATGCTCTTCAACTGGATCGTGATCAACTTCATCATCACGGGCTTGCACAGCTACGCGTAAGGCTCGCGAGCGGTCTTCGCTCATCGAACGGCGAGGATGCGGAACTTTCCGTCCTCGACGATGAAGTCGAAGGCCTTCAGCTTGAGCCCGAGCGCATCGGCCTGGCCGGAGCGGAGGCGGAACTGGCTGGGGCCGATGTTCTCGAGGTAGACGCCGGGGGTGCGTTCGCCCAGCGGCACGGTTGAATACAGATCTCGGATGTCATCGAACCGGGCGATGAGCTCGTCCACGGCTTCCCACGAATCCTTGCCTTCACGGGCGTAGGCGCGCTTCGTCGCGTCGCTCAGCACCTGGTGGTACAGCAGGTCGTATTCGCCGTTCTGCAACGTGTTCACGAGATGCTGGAGCGCGTGCGAGGGGGCGCGGCTGACCAACGTGACCGAGCCGTCCGGATTTTGGATCCGCAGGTTGGACAGGGTTTTCGGCGCGCTTTTGTCGTCACCGGATTTCGCAATCTGCTGCTGGCGGTACTTCTCCTGCTTTTCAAGGAGAGATTCCCACGATTCGCCCTCAACGTTCGTCTCGCCCGGGCGCCAGACGCCGCCCTTGGCACCGGGGAGCGACTTTAGCCCACCGCCGCCGGCGACGACGCGTGATTCGGTGCACGCGAAAACTGTGCTCAGGAGGGCGAGCATGACTATGTGAATGATGATGATCACGCCGCCGGATCGGCTCACGCCTTCGACTCCACGCCGCCGCGAACGGGCTCCGTCCGGGCGCTGTTTTCGGCTCGGCGCCATCCATCATGGACGATGAACTCGGCGCTGGGTTCCGGAAAATCGCGGCGGGCGTGGCAGCCGCGGGTCTCGCGGCGCCATGCCGCGGAGCGCGCCACGAGGGCACCGGTCAAGAGCATGTTCTGCGTTTCCCAGCCGAAGGGGTCGTCGAAGATCTTGTCGAGCGTGTACCGCGCCCAGAAGTCGAACATCTCCGAGACGTCGCCGAGCATGTCGCCGGATCGCTCGACGCCGGCGTGGCGCCACATGACCGACCGCAATGACGAACGGACATCCGTCAAATCGAGTTCACCGCTCGACGAGATCGGGATGTCGGAGATGACCTGTACCGGCCCGCTTCTCGGGACCGCGCCCCAGGTATTTTTTGATCCCGCACGCATTTCCTTCGCCGCGAGTCCGGCGGCCCGCCCGAGTACGAGCGCCTCGAGCAATGAGTTGCTGGCGAGGCGGTTCGCGCCGTGCAGCCCGCTGCACGCGGCTTCGCCGACGGCGTACAACCCCGGCACGTCGGTGCGGCCTTCGATATCCGTGCGCACGCCGCCGACCATGTAATGGGCCGCGGGGTTGACGGGGATCAGGTCCTTCGATGGATCGAGGTCGAAGCGGCTGAGCGTTTCGTGGATGCCGGGGAAGCGCCGCGCAAAGTCCTTGACCGGTCGCGCGTCCAGCCACACGTGCGGCTCGCCGCCCGGCCCCTGCGCGGCGACCTGACGATAAATCGCTCTCGTCACGATGTCGCGCGGAGCGAGGTCAGCCAGGGGATGAACGTCCTTCATGAAGGGCCGGTGCGCGGCATCGAGGAGCACGGCGCCCTCGCCGCGTACGGCTTCCGAGATGAGCAGGCGCGCGGCGCCGGCGATGTAAAGCGTCGTCGGATGGAACTGCATGAACGCGAGGTCGGCGAGCGTCGCGCCGGCGCGGTACGCCAGCGCCAGGCCGTCGGCGGTCGCGGAAGGGGGGTTAGTCGTCTCGCGCCAAAGCGCGCCGGAACCGCCCGCCGCGATGATCGTCGCATCCGCCCAGATCATCTGGAGCCGGTGGCGAGGGTGCCAGGTAATTGCGCCCATGCACAGAGCGCCGGGTCCGTCGCCGGTCGTCAGCAGATCGACGACGAAGCAGTCTTCGAAGACGCGCACGCCGCTGGTTCGCTTCGCTTCTTCGGTCAGGCATCGCGCGAGTTCGCGGCCGGTCGCGTCGCCGTGGGAATGGACAATCCGGCGTGACGAGTGGCCGCCTTCGCGTCCGAGTTGCACGGCACCGGCGTCGCGGTCGGCGTCGAAGCCCATCGCGATCAGGCGCTTCATCGCTGCGGGTCCCTCGGCGATGACGCGCCGCACCACATCCTCGTCGCACAAGCCCGCACCGGCTTCGAGCGTGTCGCGGACGTGCGATTCGACGGAATCACCCGAATCCAGCACCGCTGCGATCCCGCCCTGCGCCCACGCGGTGTTGGAGACGGTCAACTTGCCCTTGGAAACGAGGATCGCATCGCCGTGCTCGGACGCCGCGAGTGCTGATGAGAGTCCCGCCGCGCCTCCTCCGATCACGAGCGTATTGGTGAAGATCTGCGGGAGCAGGATCGACCGGAACGGGATGAGATATCGCCGGTTGTCGAACAGAGGGTGCATCAGGGGCAATTGTACGCCGACTGTCAGATCGATTTCGCGGCCCGCTGGATACCCGACTGGATCCTGATTTCTTCAATCGGCACGACCGTCCCGCGTCCGACGCCCTCGCAGTCCCGTCCGAGCGCCTCCCATGACGACTTACTCCTGATGTGCTCGGGCCAGAAGGGGAAGGTCCGGCACTGGGTGGGACGCGCCTCGTAGAGGGAGCAGACGGCTTTTCCAGGCACGGCATCGCGATCGAGGAAGACGCAGTCATAGCCGAACTTGGTTTTGACCTCGCGCAGTGAGCGCCCGCCGCTGGTCTGGCGTGTGTATTTGGTGATGAACTCATCCGTCCCGATACCGAGTTTTTTCGCAATTCCCTCGGCTTCCTCCATCGAAAACCGAACATATCCCGTCGGGCCGGTGCAGCACGCGCCGCACATCGTGCATTCGAATCGGAGGCCCGCGCTGTACCATTCTTGAGTCGCCACGAACCAAGAGTACCCACCCGTGTGGCGGGTGGCGAAGCGACACCAGGTGGAAGGTTGGCAACGGGGGTTGCAGCTTGAACGATCGTGGGGCGTCGGCTCAGCCGTCGCGCGCTCAACAGTCCAATGCCTCGGCGCCGGGCGGCGTTCCCGCTGTTGCGCCCGCGCTGCGCTCGTCGTTCATCGATCGTGCCGCCCACGCGGCCGCGCCGATCGTCCGATCCTGGCTCTCGCCGGAGCAGATCTGGAACGCCGCGGCGAGGCGCGTGGACCACGCGGCCCAACTGGTCGCCGACGCCGCGACCAATGGCGAAGCCTCGCTCCACGACAGCAACGCCGCCAGCACGAGCGCTGCCAAGCTGATCAACACCTCGTGCGGCAGCGCGATCGCGGCGCTCCTCCGCCGCCACGGCGACGATCCCTTCTGGGTGATCGATGTCCTCGCGCACAATCTCGACCTCGATTCGCCGGCGGCGCTCCGCGCCATCGTCGAAGCCGCCTCGCGCGAGTACGAACTCTCCGTTCCGCGTGCCATCCGCTTCTTCCGCGGCGCGCACGAGGCGCCACTGCACCTCGGCTTGCCGCCGGCGCGGCCGGACTATTTCGTCCTCGCCGGGAATGTCCGCGAGTTGCAACAACTTCCGGCTCCTGAGGGATACGACTCCGTCGAGGTTCGGGCGGCGAGCGATCTGTCCTGGTATGACAAATACACCGAGGCGTACGCTGAGTTCCAGCGCCGCGCCCCGGATTTGCGCAGCTTCGTCGTCCTTGAGACTCGGCAGACGCTTTTGAGCTTCATGCAACAGGGCGTGGTCGCCGAGGTGCTGGTGGGCGGGCGGTGGGGGGGTGTTGTCGCTGCGGTACGCGACGACGCATTCAATCTTCGCGGGTACCGGATGGTCGAGGAGATCCTCTCGCACGAGTTCCGCGGCAAGGGACTCGGCACGGCGATGCAGCGCCGGTTCATCGACCTGCTGCAGCCCGACCACAACGGTCGCGCCGCTGATTACCCCATCGTCTTTGGGCGGATCAGCGCGATCAACCCGCCCTCGCTGGCGACCGCGCGGCGCGTGGGCCGGGTCGAAGTGGCCCGGTGGGAGCTGATCGATCTGCCGTGACCGCAAGCCCGAGCGCCAGCGGGCATCACTCGCCCACGGTCGGGAGGTCGGGCGGGATCTTCACTTCTGGAATCGTCATCAGATCCGGGAGCGGCGGCAACCCGACCCCCTTTCTCGTCGTGTTCTGCAGAGTCAGCAGCCCCGGAAGTGTCGCACCGGTCAGGAAATCCGTTCCACCAGCCCTTGTCGCCGCCGCAAAGGCCACCCATTCCACGGGCGCACCGCTCATCCCGACAGAGGCATTGCCGCTGGCGCCAGTCGTCTGGGAATAGACCGCTCGCGCCTCGGCCAGAAGCTGCTTCGGAATGCAAACGACCACCCAAACGCCGCCCGCGCCCTGCGCATGCTCCCATGCGCCGTCTTCATCGCAGACGATCACGAAATCGCCCATCCGGAAACACATCGTCCCGTCACCGAGGTCGTGCACGGCCTGTTCGATCGCAGCGGCGCGCTCATCCTCATTCATCTTTGCCAGGCTCCTGAGCCATACCGCCTCGGTGCTGAGTGCGTCTCGTTGCCCTTTCGAATCCGAAGAGACAAGCAGATCTACAGGTAGCTTGCCCGTTCCGACAAGCCGGAGAATCTCAGCCGATTTCGCCCGGGACGCCGACGGGCCCGGCATCGCCGCGCTCAGGGAAGTCACTCTTGCACTCGCATCGATCGCCGTTGTGATCGGGGTGGACGCCGTCATTGCGGCGCTGGCCGCGATCCCAGATCGCATCGGCCCCACGATCATCCAGATCATCAGCCCGATGAACGTGCCCATCGCGATCAGAGGCGGGAGCGCCACCGCGACCGCGGCGACCCATCCGCGCACCCGGTGCAGCCTGCACACCATGATGGAGCCGCTGACCACCCACCAGATCCACGAAACCATCGATGCGTACACGCCCAGGCACGGAATCCCGGTCAGTATGTTCGCCCCCGACGAATAGGCGAGGCTCTCCACGGTCCGCTTCAATCCCCCGACCGGCGACCCCAGCACGGATAGAAGGCCGTGCGTCACCAGGGACCACAGGAACAGTATCAACAGGAAACCCGCCGGCAGGACGACCAGCGTGGCAACCCCACCGACCAGGATGCCGGCAATCGTTGGCCCGGCTCGGCCGCCGGTCGCGGCGCCGAGAAACGCCATGCCGAGCCCGATCGCGAGCACCACGCCAATGCCGAGGATGAGAAAGATCGTGTTCGCCAGCGCGGCAAATCCCAGCGCTTGGGCAACGGAAGAATCGGCCGGCAACGCTCGGGCGAGACGCTCCGGCTGAAACATCGCCCACCCGATTGTCGCCGTAAAACGGTACTTCCGTTTCTTGTTCAGCCAGGGAACCATGTCCTGCCGCGTCTGCGATTCGCGCAATCCGGTCGCGGGCGAGAGGACCATCTCGTCCATGTCGATTGCTTGCGCGCATTTCACGCACGCGAAGGACCGCGGCACCAGATGGCCGCTCGCATCCGTGCCGTAGTAGTCCTGGCCGCAGTGCGGGCACAGGAACCGCACCGAGTCGGGCTCGAAGGTGAACTGCGAAGGCTTGAACGCGGTCCCGCACTCGGGGCATGTTCGCGCCGGGAGATCCCAGAGGGCGTACTCGCAGACGGGGCAGTTCATGCGAGGCCAAGCTTATATTGACGGGCCGCGGCACGGATGTGCGTTGCTCAACGGCGAGCGTCGAAGCAGCGGCAGCTCACTTCAGCCGCTCGCGAGCGCTTGTTCGCTTCGCTCCGAACCAAATCAGGATGAAAACGGGATAGACCGAGTACCACGCGATTCCGATGATGATCCCGATCACGCTGAACCATCCCAAGCCGAGCCCGACGGCGCGGGTTCCAGCGCCGGCAAACTGCGGATCGTTGTTCATGGCGTCCAACTGCACCTGCTGAACGAAATGGCCCACAATCGAAGCCCCGATTGCGTAAACGATCTTGATGATCGCCCACGTGATGTGCAGCGGCACGGCCACTCGCCTGCGGCGTACGAGCGCGATCCCGGCGCAGAGCAGCAAACCGGCAATCAGTACAGCGACCACGGAGGTGAATAGCATCAGCTTTCCGTAGTCATGGGTCATCGTCTGACCCCCGGGCATCGTCCCCATGAACTGCCCGAACACATTGAACATCAGGATCGCCCAGATGCCGCTCAGGATTCCGCCGACGCCCAGGATGATTGAGATGACGCCGATCACCGTCGGCCAGACGGGCGGCCGCACCTGCTTGGGCGCCGTGCCTCGGTACGTGGGCGGCGCAGCCGGTAGCGCGCCAACCTCGCTCACCGGATTGGACACTCCATCGATCATGTCCGTGCCATCCTCAAATTTCCGCTCTTTGAACGATCAGAAGCTTCGTCGGATCTCCGCGTCTCCGTGATGAATCTGTTCATCCATGCCCGAAGTCGCTCGTGTAGTTCGGCGACTCCTTCGTGATGCGGATGTCGTGCGGGTGCGACTCGACGACACCCGCGCGGCTCACCTTCACGAACCGGGTGTCGCGGCGCATCTCTTCGATCGTCATGCAGCCGCAGTAGCCCATTGATGCCCGCAGGCCACCGACCATCTGATACACGAACTCGGAGAGGCCTCCTCGGTAGGGGACCAGGCCTTCGACGCCTTCGGGAACAAACTTGATACGGGCGAGGTCGTCGCCGCCGCTCTTCCGCGCGCCCGCGACCTTGTCATGCTGCTGGTACCGGTCGGCGGAGCCGGCGAACATCGCGCCCTCGGAACCCATGCCGCGGTAGCTCTTGTAGCGCCGGCCCTCGCTGATGACGATCTCGCCGGGGGACTCGTCGAGGCCCGCGAACAGCCCGCCCATCATCACGGCGCTCGCCCCCGCGGCAATCGCCTTCGCGATATCGCCCGACTGGCGGATGCCGCCGTCGGCGATGACGGAAACGAACTTCCCCGTCTTCTTGAAATGCCTCTCGCTCGCCGAGACCGCATTCATCACCGCGGTGATCTGCGGCACACCCACGCCCGTCACCACCCGCGTCGTGCAGATCGAGCCGGGACCGATGCCCGCTTTCACGCCGTCGGCGCCGACTTCGATCAGATCCCGCGTCGCCTCGGCGGTCGCCACGTTGCCCGCGATGACCTCGATCTTGAACCGCTTCTTGAGTTCCTTGACCGTGTTCAGCACGTTTTCGGAGTGCCCGTGCGAGGTATCGACAACGAGGAAGTCGGCTTCCGCTTCGATCAGCGCCTCAGCCCGCTCGTACTGGAAGACGCCAACCGCGGCCCCGCACCGGAGCCGCCCACGCTCGTCCTTGCAGGCGTTGGGGAAACGGCTCATCTGGTCGAGATCGCGCATCGTGATCAGCCCGTCGAGGTTGCCTTTGGCGTCAACGAGCAGCAGCTTCTTGACCTTCGCCCGCGAGAGCACGCGAACCGCTTCCTCCAGCGTCGTGTCCGGGGGCGCGGTGACCAGGTTCTTCGCCGTCATCACGTCCTTGACCGGCGTCGCGTTGGAGTCGATGAACTTGAGGTCGCGAGCCGTGATGATCCCGAGGACACGGCTCTTCTTGCGCAACGCCCCGCCCGTCGCTTCGCTGTTGCCGTCTTCGACGACCGGGAATCCCGAGATGTTGTAGTCGGCCATGAGACGACGGGCATGACCCACCGAATCCCCGGGCCCGAGCGTCACCGGGTCGGTGATGACGCCGTTCTCCGAGCGCTTGACCTTCTGCACCTCGATCGCCTGCGCCGGCGGCGGCATGTTCCGGTGGATGATCCCGATCCCGCCCTCCTGCGCGAGCGCGATCGCGACACGCGATTCGGTGACGGTGTCCATCGGGGCCGAGATCAGCGGGATGCGCAAGCCGATGGTGCCCGTGAGCCGCGTGGTCAGGTCCGCCTGCGCGGGCATGACCGAACTGCGGCGCGGCAAGAGCAACACGTCGTCGAACGTGATCGCCTCGGCCAGGATCTTCGATTGTTGCGGGTCCAGCAGCGGGTTTGACTGGTCTTCCATGTGGCAATGATGCCAAAATCAGCGCTCCCGGTCAAGAACCGACAATGCCACCATTCTCGCCTCGGCTTTCGAACCGCCGATACTTCCTTGGCCGTGTCTCACTCACCCCTCGTCGCCATCACCTGCAATCTCGACGAGCGCGACCTCCGCGTCCGCCGCGACTACGCCGTGGCCGTCGAGCGCGCGGGCGGCGTGCCGATCCTGCTGCCGCCGCCGTCCGGTGATGAGGCCGCGGTGCGGGAAGCGGTGGCCCGCTACCTCTCCATCGCCGACGCCTTCATCTTCACCGGCGGCGACGACCCGCGCACCGAGCACCACGGCGAACCGACTCATCCGAGCGCCAAGCCGATGAGCCCGGACCGCCAGCACTTTGAAGAAGCCTTGCTCAAAGCGCTAGACGAATCACGCGCGAAGCCGAAGCCGGTCCTCGGCGTTTGCCTCGGCATGCAGCTCATGGCCCTCAATGCCCGAGGTCGCCTGCACCAGCACCTCCCCGATGTGGTCGGCACCGCCTCGGATCACCTTAACAACGCACAGCACGTCATCAACCCAACCGCGGGCGCGAGCGGTGGGGGTGGGGGGGGTGGGAGGGATGCTCAACCGCGCGCCGCGTCGGTCATCACGGCCGGCACGGTGACCAGCGCGCATCACCAAGCCGTCGCCGATCCCGGCCGACTGCGCGTCATTGCCAAGTCCCCCGACGGTGTCATCGAAGCGATCGATGATCCCGCTCGCCCCTTCTACCTCGGCGTCCAATGGCACCCCGAGCGCACGCCCGACGATGCGCTCGGCCCCGCGTTATTCCGAGCTCTGGTCGCCGCCGCCCGATTCGCGGCGAAGCCCCTATGATGAGTTCACTGGCTCCGGAGGCCCACGATGCCGACCGAACGAGGCCGTCGTACACGGGGATGGAATAACTGGCCCATTTTTCTCGCCGGGGCGTGGCTGCTCCTGATGCTGGCGCTCGGGCTCTGGATGCTCAAGGAGGGCATCGCGGATAAGAGCACCGGCACGCTTTGGCTCGCGATTACCTTTGCCTCCGCCCCGATTTCGCTTGCGGTCGCGTGGCGGGTGGGCCGTCCGTCCGACCAAGCCCGGCACCAGTTTGAGGAACTCGCCGGCGCGATCCGCGAGATGACTCGCGAAGGCGGCCTCTCTGAAGGCGCCAAACGAGTGCTCCACCGGCGCGAGGAACGCGAACTGCTCCGCCGCGCCATCGAGCAGGACATCACCGATTCCGACTGGGACGCCGCGATGATCCTCGTCAAGGAGCTCGCGGAACGTTTCGGCTACCGCGGCGACGCGGAGGAGTTCCGCACCCGCATCGAACGCGCCCGCGCCCAGACTCTCGACCAGGACGTCGTCCACGCGCTGGCCGGGCTTGACGACCTGATCCGCCGGCACCACTGGCCCGAGGCCTACGCCGAATGCGCGCGGATCATCCGGCTCTTCCCCGATTCGCACCGTGTTGAGGGGTTGCGCGAGCGGATCGATCTATCGCGGGCCGCGTACCGGCGCGATCTCGAGCGCCGCTTCCAGGATCTAGCCGACAAGGATCTCGTGGACGAGGCCATGTCGGTGCTGAAGGAGCTCGACGCCTATCTGACCCCGGCGGAGGCGGGTCCGTTCCAGGAACTCGCCCGCAATGTCATCGCGAAGCAGCGTGAAAATCTCGGCACACGGTTCAAGCTGTTGGTCGAGCGCAAGCAATGGATGGACGCCGTCGCCGCGGGCGAGCGGATCATCAACGACTTCCCCAACACGCGCATGGCGACGGAGGTTCGCGAGCTTCTGCCGACCTTGCGAGAACGAGCCGAATCCGAGATGAGCCGATCGGTGTGAGCTCGGCCGCGCGCCAGAGGCTTCTGATGTAGCGGCCGGCGCCCTCGCAGGCCGCTACAACTTCACGACTTCTTCTTTTCCGCCCGCCACAGTTTCACCATCAGCACACCGATCCCGATGAGCAGCAGCGCATCGGCTACGTTGCTCACATAGGGCCAGACGTCGGCGTCGCCGCTCGGCCAGTGCCATCCAAAGGGGAGCTTCACACCGGGAAGCGGATGAATGAAATCCCGCACGCAGCCGTAACGAACACGGTCGTACAGATTGCCGATGCCGCCAGAGACAACGAGCCCGACCGCGATCTGCCCCAGCCGGTCGCGCCGCGAAGTCCACGCCGCGAAGACCCAGAGTGCGAAGCACAGCGCCACCGCCGTGAAGCCGATGAAGAACCACCGCTTGCCCTGGCCCGTCCCGAAGACCGCGCCCGCGTTGAGCACGAGCTGGAAGTTCAGCAAGCCCGGCACGACCACCCTCGGCTCGTGCGGGTTGATGAGCGACATGATCTGCGATGGGTCGTGCTCGAGCACGCGTACGACGGCTTCACGGTCGATCGCCTGCGGCACCGGCGCAATCTTTTCGAATGCCCACCACTTGCTCCCCAAGTCCGCGGCGAGCCCCACCAGCACCGTGACCAGCAGGACCACCCAGGAACTGGCGCACCGTCGCGCGGGCTCCCAGGCCGCATGCTGTTTCTGCTCGTCTGTTGACCCGCTCATCAAGGGCCGGCCCTTTTAGCTCTGCGGGAACCCGACGCGCTCGATCTGCCGCGCCGCCTCGATGCTGTACCGCGCCCATGGCGTGTTCATCAGCCGCTCTTTATCGATCGGCTTGCCGGTCAACTCGCAAATACCAAAGGTATTGTTGTTGATCCGCTCGAGGGCCATGTCAATCTCGCGCACGATGCCGCGCTGCGATGCCGCGAGGTCGAGATTGAGCGACTGATCGTAGGTGTCGGTCCCCTGGTCCGCCATGTGCTGCGGCAGGTGGCTGAGCGAACCGCCGCCGCCGAGCAGGGCCTCGGTTTCCATGGATTTCACATCGCCCACGAGCTCGTGCCGCTTGGCGAGCAGGATCTCGCGGAACTGCATGAGTTCCTTCTTGGGCAACGGGCTCTTCGTGAGGCGCTCTTCTTCGGGGATATCGAGGCCGATCAGCTTTTTTCCGGGCTTGACGGGCTGGAGCCCCGCCGCCGCGGCGATCTTCGCCGCCGCCGCCTTCACCGCGTCGAGCTCCTGCGCGGTCATCACGCTGTACTTCTGCTTCGTTCCCTCCATGCTCTTCGCCGTCTTCATCTCGACCGGCGGCTTCTTGGAGCCGGAGACTTCAGTCCGCAGCTTGATGGGCCCCTTCGGCTCCGACTTCTTCGGAGGCTCGGGCTTCTTCGTGATGATCGTGAAGCTCTTGCGCACCGGCTTGACGCCCGGCTTCGAGGCGGCGCTCGGCGCGGTCTTCACCGGCGTCATCTTGGAACTCAGCTTGTCGGTATTGAGCTTCGACGGCTCCTTGCCGACCGGTTTCTTCGGTGGGGGAGGAGCGCTCTTGGCGCTCGGAGCCTTGGCCTTCTCAGTCTTGCGTCCGGTTTGTCCGCGGGAGGCTTTGGAACCCAACGTCATCTCTCCCGAGTTCTGCAAGTCGCTGTCAATCAGCGACTTACATCGTCCGCCCGGACGAAAGAACGGGGGATGCTACATAAACACGCCTACCTCGTCAATCGGACGGGGTTTTAGGCCATGAACCAGCGGCCCCCGCTCGGGGGATTCGCCAAGGCACGTGCTGCTGTGGCGATCAGTGCCTCGTCGCAGGTTTCGCGATGAACAATCCGTTGGGTTGATCCGCCTGCATTTCCTTCACTGTTCCGTCATCATTCATCACGAACCGGATCAGGTACCCATCGAGAATTTTGATCTTGAACGTGTTGTCGCGCATCGGCACAAGTTCGTACTCGGGTTGACCCGGCACGAAGAGCCTTAGCCCGCCAGCATCCGCCGAGACACGGAGCGCCTGTCCCGCCAGCTGGTACTCGCCCGCCAGCTTCGCCAGGAACGCCGGGTCGTTCAGCTTCGAGTCGGCGCGGCGAGTGAACACCGCCGGCTTCACCGCCGGCTCGAGCGGCAGTTCCACGCGATCGATCTCGCCACGGACGTTCATCAGGAACTGCGCCTTCATCCCCTTGGCCAGTGCTTCTGACCCGGCCTCCTGGCCCGAAAAGACATCGTAGTGCCAGTGCTCGAAGGGATACGCGACGTGGTTGATCGTGAGGTCGAGTCGCTCGGCGCTCGCGGCGACCGTGACCACGCCGTACGCCGGG
>DASZQL010000252.1:0-3683 GCA_035549675.1 Phycisphaerales bacterium
CCCCATCCTCCGAACTCTTCAACAACACATCCGCCTCATCCACCACGACCACTTTCCGATCCGCCAGCAACCCCATACTGCGGCATTCATCCAGCACATCACCGATCGCGCACGTGTTCCCATCGAACCGCATCACCTGCACCGGCCCATGCTCCGACTCAATCCCCGCGATCAACCCCCGCGTCCGCTCCTCGCGCAGAAACGCATCCGACCCCACGAACGCGACCACGCGCAGCGCATCCGCTTTCCCGTTCCACGGGCTCCCGCCGCCCTGGGCAGATGCCCGTGCGCCGTCATCCCCCGACTTCGCTGCGCCCTTCTTCGCCATGGAATCAAGAGTATCCAATCGCAACAGCACCCCCGCGCCGCCGTCTCGATGCTCATTCCTCTTCAGGCCGAAGGCCTGATCGTCAGTAGCCGCGGCGTGCGGCACAGCCGCACCCCCGGACCATGCCCCATTCTCCTCTTCGCACCCCTCACAACGGTCTCAAAGTCTGTGTCTGTCTGTGTCTGTCTGTGTCAGTCTGTGGCCGCATCCTCTTCTACTTCCGAAGCTGCTCCGATCCTTCCTCGGCCCCTTCCGCCGCTCACAGCCATCGCAGCGTCGCAAGATCCGTGTCCATCCGTGCCAATCTGTGGCCGCATTTCTCTTCTCCGAAACTTCCGCCCTCCGCGTTCCGACTTCCGTGTTTCCCCCCTAAACTCCCCCCATGCGTTCCCCCACGGTCGATCGCGTGATGGTTGAAGAGCGCGCCGCGAGTTTCACGCGCCGCTCCATCAAGACTTCCGCCAAGGTCTCCGGTCTCCGCCTCGCGCTTTCGATGCTCGACCTCACCACCCTCGAGGGCAAGGACTCACCCGAGAAAGTCCGCTCCCTCTGCCGCAAGGCCATCCGCCCCGACGTCACCGATCCCTCGCTCCCGCACGTCGCCGCGGTCTGCGTCTACCCCGCGATGGTCGAGACCGCCGTGCGCGAGCTCGCCGCCTTCAACGCGTCAAGCCCAACCAGAGTCCACGTCGCTTCCGTCGCCACCGGCTTCCCCAGCGGCCAGTACCCCCTCTCCGTCCGCCTCGACGACACCCGCCGCGCCATCGAAGCCGGCGCCGACGAGATCGACATGGTCATCTCGCGTGGCCTCTTCCTCGCCGGAGACCGCGGCAAGGTCTTCGACGAAATCGCCGCCACCAAAGAACTCTGCGCCTCCATCCCCGTCGGTAACTCAACCACAACAACAACAGGCAGCGCGAACGCAACGATCGGCAGCAGCAGCGCCGGCGGGGCGGCGCGCGCCCACCTCAAAGTCATCCTCGAAACCGGCGAGCTCGAAACCTACGACCACGTCCGCCAGGCCAGCGACCTCGCCATCGCCGCGGGACTCACCGACGGCGACTTCATCAAGACCAGCACCGGCAAGGTCCAGCCCGCCGCCACCATGCCCGTCACCCTCGTCATGCTCGAAGCCATCCGCGACCACTTCCTCCGCACTGGCGTCCGCATCGGCATGAAACCCGCCGGCGGCATCCGCACCGCCAAGCAGGCCCTCCACTACCTCGTCATGGTCAAAGAGACCCTCGGCGACGACTGGCTCACCCCCCGCCTCTTCCGCTTCGGCGCCAGCACCCTGACCAACGACGTCCTCATGCAGCTCGCCAAAGAACGCACCGGCCGCTACATGGCCGCCCACGACTTCGCCGAGGCGTGAGCCATCGAGCACGTGGCCTCGAATAATCGGTGGGCGCCACGACTTTGCTGCTCTGAGCGCAGTCCTGTTCTCCCAGGCGCGCACCAGACACCACGCCTCAGCGAGCGCGCGGATTCCCGTCGACCACGAAGGCGCGGCCGCGACGAGCTGCGACCACGAAGACCGCGCCCTTCTCTGGCCGACTGATCCTTCGTCCGGAGGACGATCGATCGTTGCCGGAGACACACCGCGCTTCGCGGTTGCCTCCGGTCGATGCTCTACTCTCCTCCATTGCTTTTTCTTCGCCCGGAGGGCGAACGATCGTTGCGAGGGGCTTCAGCCCCTCGTCGGCGACCCGACTTCCCTTTTCATCCGGCTTCCATCCGCCCCTTGGGCGGACGAATCACTCACCACGACCTTATGCCTGCGCAGTCGGTTTCCGTTTTCGAGCAAGGGAGTTGCAGAGGGGCGGCACGCCCTCTGCATCCGCGTCTCGACCACCATCCATTACACCTAAACTGCCGGATCTCGACTGTCCATGTTCTTTAGGAAACAAGCCCAAATGAAAAATACTCGAACCTATATGTCCCGCCGCTCCATCCTCCTCACTCTCTCCGCCGCCCTCTTCCTCATCCTCCCGTTGCTCAGCCTCCCCGCGCGCGCCCTCACCGCCGACGACCCCAAACCCAAAACCATCTCCCTCACCATCGATTACTCCGACGGCTTCCAGAAGCGCTACACCGCGCTCCCCTGGAAGGAGAACATGACCGTCATGGACGCCCTCGACGCCGCCAAGGCGCACCCGCGCCCCATCACCTACGAATCCTCCGGCGCCGGCAAGAACGCATTCGTCAAAAAAATCGACGACCTCACCAACCAGGGCGGCGAGGGCGACAAAAAGAACTGGCTCTACACCGTCAACAAAAAGTTCGCCGACAAATCCGCCGGCGTCTGGACCCTCAACCCCGGCGACGACATCCTCTGGCACTTCGGCCCCTACGAGTGGCGCGAGTGAGTCTCCGCTCCCTCTCCCTCTGGGAGAGAGGGCCGGGGTGAGGGCTTCTTTCCTCTACTCATCCTCAACTCTCGGCCTTTGCCTTCAGCAGGGAGTTGCAGAGGGCGGCACGCCCTCTGCGGCAGCGAAGCACCCGCCCGGCCGCCTCGTTGCTCCCTCTGTCTCCGCTTACGTCTGCGTTCATCTCTCCTCTATATGATGCTCCCCCGCCGATGATTTCTCCGCCCGTCTCCGGAGCCATGTTCCATGCGTAAACCCCTCCTCCTCCAACTCGCCGCCCTCTTCGTCCTCATCCTCATCGCCTCCCTCGGCCGCCTCGCGAGCGACACCCCCAACCTCACCCCCGTCGCCGCCGCCGGCCTCTTCGCCGCGTACCTCTTCCGCCGCTCATGGCTCGGCGTCATCGTCCCCCTCAGCGCAATGCTCATCACCGTCTTCTTCTTCCGCGGCTTCTACGACCTCCGCCTCATGGCCGTCGTCTACGCCTCCCTCGCCTTCCCCGCCCTCCTCCGCAAACTCCCCGGCGCGAAGCTGAGCGCCTGGCGCACCGCCGGCGCCTCCGTCCTCGGCTCGCTCTTCTTCTTCATCACCACCAACCTCGCCGAGTGGACCATGATGGGCCACTACAAGAAGACCGTCGACGGCTTCATCGAATGCTTCGCCGCCGCGCTCCCCTTCTTCTGGAACACCCTCGCCGGCGACCTCGCGTGGAACACCGCTTTCTTCGGCGCCTACGCCCTCGCCCTCGCTGCCGCGTCGAGCCGCCGCGCCAACGGCGCCATCGACGTTCACACCGGCCGCGCCGCCGCCTGAAACGAATCATTTCTTCGCCCGAAGGGCGCACGATCGTTGCGAGTGGCGCCGCGGCAAGGCCGCAAGTCACTCGATCCGATGACTCGAGATAACCTGTTCGCCCCTTAGGCGAATGAAACTCGACTGCGAAACCCGACCCCGCGCATCGCGATTTTCTCCCCCCCCCCCCCCCC
>DASZQL010000253.1:0-6822 GCA_035549675.1 Phycisphaerales bacterium
TCCGCCGCGAAACCGGGGATCACATCCGTGATCTCCCCCTCCTTGTTCGCCACCAGCCCGATCGACGTCCTTAGCTTCGCCTCCCCATCGCGGCCGTCCCGTTTCTTCTGAAGCTCCGTCGCCTCATCCACATACTCCAGCCTGCACCCCGCCAGCGCCGCGAGTGAGTCAAACTTCAGTTCATCCGCCGGCCGCTCGATCCGCTCGTGGATCAACGCATCCCAGTCCGTGCCCCCATCAACCGCCTTGAGCGTTTTCACGACATCTTCGCGCTCGTACGTCGCCGGCGCGCCCACCTGTCGAATCGGGACATCAAAGAACAGCCGGCAGAAATCATCCAGCGACTTCGTATCCCCGCTGTTCTTACGGATCAGCAGATCCGCTTCCATCCAGAACAGCGCCCCGAGCCCGTAGTAATCCTGCCCCTGCCTGAGCGACGACCACGACTTCGACGGGTTCCGCAGATGCCGCGCCGCCCGCGCCGAATCCTCGACGCTTCTCCATAACCTTCCGGGCCTGTGCTCGTACGCCGCCATCAGGTCCGCCGTGTTCTGGCGGAACTCCTCCTCCGTGATCATCCCCGACCGCGCGCCGAGAACATCCGTGTAGTAATCCGTCAGCCCCTCGTACACCCACAACAGCTCGGTATCCGCCGGCGCCGAGAAATCCTCCCGCACCAGCCCCGCCGGTGCCCGCAGCTTCCCGCACCACGCATGAAAATACTCGTGCGGCAGGATCAGGAGGCCGCCGCCGCCCCCCTCGATCTCGGATTCCTTCGCGTCGAGATACGCACGCTCGCCCCCGAAGCACAGCGTGCACAGGCAATGCTCGACACCCCCGCCGCCCCCCGGCACCCCGAGCGCGTGCATGAAGTGATACCGGTCGCGCGGAAAAGGCAGGTTGATCCCCTTCGCGTGCGAGGGGTACATCGGCATCACCGCCATCGCCTGTGCCACCATCGCGCTCAGCTTCCCGCGAATCGACTCCGAAACTTCCGTCTGCTCCGCCTCCTGCCCCGCCACGTGCAGGTAGTGCATCGCCTCTCCCGCCGTCGTCAGTTGATACGTCCGCACGTACTCGCCTATCACCACCGGGCAATCCACCAGCTCCGCTAGCGGCACCGAATCGAAATACGTCAGTGTCTGGTCCCCTCGCGCCGCGATCAGCGCCGTCCCGAACCGCCAACCCGTCGGCCGCGCCAGCGTCGCCTGCACGTCGATCTCCAACGACGAAAACCCCGCCGGGTACAGCAGAACCGTGTTCCAGTTCACCACCCCCACGCTCGACCCGCCGTAGCTGTCCGTCGTCCGCGAGTTCACGTTCGGCTGGCCCGCGATGTACGTCATCTCCGCGCGCAACACTTTCACGCCGGGCGGCACCCGCACCCGGAACAGCTCCATGTGCTGCGGGTCACGCTCCCACTCCAGCGCCGCCGGCGAATCATCCGCCTTGAACACCAGCGACCCGATGTTCTCGATAGGCCCGCTCGGCGTGTGGTTCCCCGGCGTCCACAGCACGTACCGCATCTCCACCGCGCCGTCCTTCGCCATCTCCTGCTTCACCGGCATCGACAACCGCGACTTCACCAGGTTCCGCCCGATGTCCGTCGCATCCACCGACAACGACATCGTCACCCGCGGCGGCACAGGCTCCTCCGCCAGCTTCGGCCCCGCCCCCATCGCGCCGACCGCCACCAGCTCCGCGCACACAACCACCGCCAATCTCAACCCCACCTTTGCATCACGCATCCGCATCGTCCTCTCCCGGAATGACCGCGCACGACGGCACAGCCTAGCCGCCGCGCAAAGACGAGACGCGACCGTCAGGGAGCGCGTTGTTCTCCCCAATGAGACACGATCATCCGCAGATGTATGAATCCATCCCCCGATTCCGATCGGGGGAGGTGCCGTGCGCAGCTCGGCGGAGGGAGTTCCGCTCCCTCTCCCTCTGGGAGAGCGCCGGCTCTCCGTAGGCGACTCGCCGCGGCGAGGTGAGGGCTTTCTTTTCTACAACTTCTTCAACTCTCTGTCCTTGTCTTCCGCCGGGGAGTTGCAGAGGGGCGGCATGCCCCTCTGCCTCTGCGACGCATTTCGTAGAACACAGAAAACGTGCCGCTTTTCAAAGCCTTCCCAAAAACACCGACGGCCGACCCGCTCAGGATCGGCCGTCGTGACAGGTTGCGCGCCGGTGTCTAGTGGCGCGTTCGGTGTGCTTATCGCCCGCCCCGGCCCTTGGCCTCATCGATCCGCTTGAGCAGCTCCTCGAGCCGCTCCAGCCGCGCATCGATCTTGCCCATCCGATCATCGAGATTCTTCACATGGTCGTTCAGTTCGCTCGAATCCGTGTCAGCGTCTTCACCGACCTGGCCCGGGATCGACTGGTCCGCCGGATCCGACGGGATCACGAGCACATTGGGCGGCGCGCCTGGCGCACCCCGCTCGATCCGCATCCCAGGCTGGCCGCGGAACACGCCCAACCCTTCGAGCAGCGATCGCTGACTAGGGCTCATCTGCGGCATCGGGGGCATCGCCGGCATGGCCGGCATCGGCGCCGCCTCGAACGTCCATGTCCGGGCCGCCGACCGCTCCGCGAGCTCCGCCGCGAGCTCGCTCATCCTCTCGCCCAGCTCCGCCATGTCCCTGGCCGCCTTCTGCGCTCCCTCGGCCTTCTGCTGACCGAGCTGCGCCGAAAGCTCCGAAAGCTTCTGCGCGAGCTTCGCCAGCTCCTGGTTCTTCTTCTCGAGCGCCTCGCGCTCCTCATCGCCGAAGAAGCGGAACGCCTGCGCCTCCGCGCCCGGGGAGCTCGACCACGTGCCGCTCCCGTACACGCGCGACCCCAGCTTCTCCGCGTCGTATTCCTCGAGCTTGATCGAGACCGTCTTGTGCTCGCCGCTCCTGATCACATCAAAGGCGATCGTGTCGCCCGGGTTCTTCTTCCGCAAGACCGACCGGATCGTCTGCTCGTCGGCGGGCGTCTTGTCGTCCACCTTGACCACGATGTCGAACTTCTGGAGCCCCGCCTTCGCCGCCGGCAGGTCTTCGGTCACGCCGCTGATGAGCGTCACTTCGTCCGCATCAACCCCGAGCTGCTTCGCCATGCCCTCGCCCGGCTTGTCCATCGTCACGCCCATCATGACCCGCGGCACCGAGAACGCCGCCACCGCGCCGCCCTGGCCGCCGCCCGCGCGCCCGCCGTAGGCGTTCGCAAGGCCGCGCCAGCGCGCCCCGCGCTCCGCCTCGACCTGGGCACGCTCGGCCGCCCGTTCCACAAGCCGCTGGTTCCGATGCAGCAACTGCTCCTGCTTCTCCTCCGACCATTCGCCTGTGCACGCCGACACCGTGCCGTTCTCGTTCTTCACGATCGTCGCGACGATCTCGTCATCCTTGTCCAGGATCCGGAGCTCGCTCCATGAATCATCGGTGATCTTCTCGGTGGCCAGCTTTTTGCCGCCCACGCTCACGCGGATCTCGTCGTCGATCTGGCGAGCACGGATCGTCGCGCCGTCCGTCGACATGACCAGGTTCGACGACGTGCCCTCCACGTCCTCGGCGTTGATCTTCGGCGGGTTCTCGCCGCGGTGCTTCTCGACACGCAGCTCGCTCTTCTCGCCGCTCACCGTCGCCGCCGGGGTCGGCGCCTGCGCCGTCCGTGCCCTCGTCTGCGGCTCCTTGGCCCACACCGCCGTCGCCGCGCATCCCGCCGCGACCAGCAGCGCCAGGCCCGTCATCATCGTTCGGTTCGTCTTCATCGTCATCCCGTTGTTGCTGTTCATACGCACCTCAGCATTCATCTCACAAAGTGTCCCGTGCTTCTTCCATATCAGACGCGCCTTCCGGCACGATCAGTCATCCATCGTTCACAAAGGCATCGCCCCGTTCGTCGTCAGGGGCTTGGACTCCGCGCCGATCGTCTGGCCGTGCTCGTCTTTCTTGAAGTCCAGCACGTTCACATCCGCCGCGCGGACCCGCTCCACCACGCGCCGCACGAACAGCACGTCCTGCCCGTCGCCGTCTTCCGCCGGGCGGATCTCGACGAACACCTTGGGCAGTTCCGCCACGACCTGGCCCGACGCCAGCCCCGCGCGCTTGTACTGCTCGAACGCCTGCTCCGCCGGCAACGATGCGATCGAAGGCACGATCCCCGCTTCCGAGCCGCGACCCGGCCCCACCGGCCCCGTCCCGCCCGGCGCCCGCGCGAACCCGAGCCACGCCAGCCCGATCGCCGCCGCGACAAGCCATCCCGACGACTCGCGCACGCGGGTCACAAACGTCACCTTCGCCAGCGCCCGCGCATCCGGCGCTTCAACGAGCTCCGCGATCGCGATCTCGTCCTCGACCGCCTGCTCGAACCGCGCGTGCGCCCGCTGGCACTCCGCCAGCCGGTGCCACAGCGTGGTGTCCGCCCGCACCATCGTCTCCAGCTCCGCCCAGTCCGCCGGCGTCGCCTCGCCGTCCGTCACGCGCCCGATCAGCACGTCCTCGCGCTGCGGGGCGGCCAGACCGCCGTTGCGTTCCATTCCGTTTGTCATAGAGGTTCCTCCCGGCTCTCCGCCGAGTCATCCGTCGATGTCGCCGGAACACCCGGCGGGCCGATCCGGCCCGCGGTGGTTCCTTCTTCTTCACGCAGCATTTCTTCGCGCACCATCCGCCGCGCCCGCGCCAATCTCGTCTCGATCGTCGTCACCGGCACGCCCATGATGTCCGCGATCTGCTTGTAGCTCAGCCCACGCACCGCCCTCAGGATCAGCGGCTCGCCGTACTCCGCCGGCAGCCCCCGCGCGATCCGCAGCGCCCGGCGCCCCTCCTCGCGCGCATCCGTCCGTCCTGTATCAACCTCGCGCGCCGCTTCCGACCGCTCCGAAGGCTGCATCCCCGTCGGCGCGAACATCTTCCGCGTCAGCTTCTGCCGCCGCCCATGCGTCCGCGCCGCGTTGAGCGCCACCGCGCGGAGCCAGGGCCGCACCGCCGCGGGATCGTTCAACGTGTGCACCTGACGCACGAGCGTCATCGCGACCTCCTGAAGAAGATCCTCGAGGTCCGCCTCGCGAGGCTTGTGCGCCAAAAGAATCGCCGCGACCCAGCGACGGTGCGCATGCCAGATCGCACGCACGGCCTCCTGGTCGCCCGCCATCGCCCCCACCGCGAATCGGCGTTCCTCGAGAACCTTCATTCCTTCATCAGGACGCGCCAATCGTGCCTCCCTGTCCCCTTTTCACGATTGATCCCGACCCAGTTTCTCGGCCCCAGATCGACTTCCATCCGACCATTTCCCTATTCTTGCACTCCCCACGCCCGCTTTCCCGACTTGTTCGTCCCACCCCCGCAAATGGCCACCCGACGCGAACACCCCGCCATCATGTCCTTCGGCGACCACCTCGACGAACTCCGTCGTCGCCTCCTCTTCTGCATCCTCGGCCCCATCCCCATCTTCATCGTCTGTCTCGTCTACGGCTCTTCCCTTCTCACCTTCCTCACCGCCCCCCTCATCCAGCAGCTCCGCGCCGCCGGCGAGCCCGCCTCCCTCCTCGCCACCAGCCCCATCGAGCCCTTCAACGCCTACCTCAAGGTCGCCACCATCGTGACGATCCTCGTCTCGATGCCCTGGATCCTCTACCAGCTCTGGCTCTTCATCTCGCCCGGTCTCCACGCCGCCGAACGCCGCTTCGTCTACTTCCTCGTCCCACTCTCCGCGATGCTCACCGCGGTCGCGATGCTCTTCCTCTATTACCTCGTCCTTCCCGTCTCCCTCTACTTCCTCATCACATTCGGATCCAGCCTCGTCAGCGAAGGCATCCACACCATCCCCGCCCCCCCCGGCATCACCTTCCCCGCCGCCCCCATCATCGACGGCGACCCCGACCCGCAATCCATCCCACCCGGCGGCTATTGGCTCAACCGCGACCTGAACCAGCTCCGCTTCCGCATGGCCGACGGCGCCATCGTCGGTGTCCCCCTCATCAAAGGCGGCGCCATCGCCCAGCAGTACCGCATCGGCGAGTACATCAGCCTCGTCTTCGGCCTCGCCCTCATCTTCGCCCTCTGCTTCCAGGTCCCCGTCGTCCTCATGCTCCTCTCCTGGGTCGGCATCCTCGTCCCCTCCGACCTGACGAAGTTCCGACGCCACATCCTCTTCGCCTGCGTCGTCGTCGCCGCCCTCTTCCCCTCCCAGGACCCCTGGACACTGATCATGCTGAGCGTCGCGATGTACGGCCTCTTCGAGCTCGGCCTCGCCCTCATGCGCTTCGTCCCCCCCGACCGTGTCCGCCGCGGCCTCCCCATCGCCGAACGACTCCGCCACTGGCGCGAGCACCACCAAAAAAACGAACCCCGAGCGTGAGCGAGCGGGCTTCCTCAGCTCTGTTCCGCGTTCCGACTTCCTACCTCCGCGCTTCCGCTCATTCCTCCCCCTCCACCTCCACCGTCACCTTCCCCAGGAACGGCAACAACTCCGAGAACGACGCCGTCGCCGGCACATCGTCGCTCAGCGCGCTCGTCGAGAACGCGATGTGCCCCCCATCAAACGCCCGTTCACCCGGTCCGATCGCCGCATCCACATCCACCCACACCTTCACCCCCATGTGGTCCACCAGCGCCTGCGTCCACATGTGCGGCCCGAAGACATCCTTCTTCCCCGCGAACTCATCGCAATACACCACCCCGCACACCACGCGGCTCGGGATATCCGCCGCCCGCAACATCGCCGCGAGCAGCACCGCGAACTCCGTGCAGTCCCCCTTCTTCGTCCGGCACACCTCGTCCGCCCCCGCCATCCCCACGTCCAGCCCCGCGCCGGTCATGTACTTCGCCACAAACCCGCGCAGCG
>DASZQL010000254.1:0-5546 GCA_035549675.1 Phycisphaerales bacterium
CGTGGCGGCGTTGCCCGGGACGCCGCGGTGCCGGGGGGCGCTGGTGCGGGAGATCGCGGAGCGGGCGGCGGAGGAGGCGGGGCTGCTGGTCCGGGCGGGGTTTGATGGCGTGATGATCGAGAACATGCACGACACGCCTTATCTGGCGCGAGAGGTGGGGCCTGAGATCGTGGCGGGGATGACGGCGGCGGCGATCGCGGTGCGGGACGCGGTGAAGGGCGCGGCGAAGTCGGCGGGAGCGATGCCGGCGCTGGGGATACAGATTCTGGGCGGCGCGAACGCGGCGGCGGTGGCGGTGGCGCACGCGGCGGGGTTTGACTTTGTGCGCGCGGAGGGGTTTGTGTTCGCGGCGGTGGCGGATGAGGGACTGCTGGAGCGGGCGGACGCGGGTCCGCTGTTGCGATATCGGAAGATGATCGGGGCCGATGGAGGGCCTTCGGGCGGAGGGGGCGCGAAGCGCGTGCACGTGCTCGCGGACATCAAGAAGAAGCACAGCTCGCACGCGATCACGGGGGATGTCGATATCGCGGAGACGGCGCGGGCGGCGGAGTTCTTCGGGGCGGACGGGGTGATCGTGACGGGGGTCGCGACGGGGCGGCCGGCGAACATCGACGAGCTGCGCGCGGTGCGCGAGGCAACGGCGTTGCCGGTGCTGGTGGGGTCGGGGGCGACGGCGGAGACGGTCGGAGAACTGTTCAAGCACGCGGACGCGGTGATCGTGGGGTCGGCGATCAAGCAGGGCGGGGTGTGGAGCAACGGGCCGGAGGAGTCTCGCGCGAGGGCGATCGTGAAGGCGGCGGACCGGGTTCGCGGGAAATCGCCGGGATAAGATGGGGGGATGAACATTCGAGCGATCGTTGTTTCGAGCGTGATGGCGTGGGGCGCGCTCGGGGGTGCCGTGTATGGCGCGGAGACGACCGAGCCGCCGGTGATGTCGCTGTTGGGCGAGGCGCTGCCGGCGGTGGAGATTGCGCCGGATGCACGGGCGAAGATGGAGCAGCAGCTCGCGGAGGCGAAGGCGGCGTACGAGCAGGACACGGGGAGCGAGAACGCGGCGATCTGGTACGGGCGGCGGCTGGCGTATCTGGGTCATTACCGCGAGGCGATCGGGGTGTTTACGAAGGGGCTCGAAGAGCATCCGGGGAGCCCGAAGCTGCTGCGGCATCGGGGGCACCGGTACATCACGGTGCGCGAGTTCGACAAGGCGATCGCGGACCTCAAGCTCGCGGCGCAGGAGTTCGTCAAGCGGAAGCTGGCGGATGACGTGGAGGAGGATGGGCAGCCGAACGCGATGAACGTGCCGCGGAGCACGCTGCACGGGAACATCTATTACCACCTGGGGATGGCGTACTACCTGCAGGGTGATTTCGGGCGGGCGCTGAGCGCGTTCCGGACGGCGAACGGGATCTCAGCGAACGACGACACGCGCGTGGCGTCGTGGAACTGGATGATGCTCGCCGGGGCGCGGTGGGCGGACCACAACCCGGCGCGTGAAGGGCCGGTGGTGCAGGAGAGGGAATGGATCAAAGAGACCGTGTCGCCGTACATGGAGATCTTTGAGAATGATGGGTACCACGCGCTGCTGATGTACGACGCGGGGAAGCTGTCGTACGAGCATGCGATGGAGGCGAAGGGCGGCGAGGTCGATCGGGTGACGCGCGAGTACGGGATGGGGGCGCGCTTGTGGATCGAGGGGAAGCACGACGAAGCGCGGAAGTTGTGGGAGGGGATTCTCGAACGGAAGAACAACTGGGCGGCGTTCGGATACATCGCGGCGGAGGCGGAGATGGCTCGGCTGCGGAAAGAGGATGAAAACAAGGGCAGAGAAGGGGCCGCAAAGCCTTGAGGCGACGCCGAGCACCGATCACGCCGAGCCGTGATCGGTGGCACGGGATGAGGAGCGGCGGGTGGAGCGAGTTGAAATCACGCCTGAGATGATGAAGGCGGCGCGGGGGGATGCGCCGGCGGACTTGATCCTGTCGAACGCGCGGGTGGTGAATGTGTTCACGGGCGAGGTCCTGCCGGCGAACATCGCGGTCTTTGGCGGGCGGGTCATCGGGGTGGGCGATCTGACGGATGCGCGGGAAGTGGTTGATGTGCGCGGGGCGCATGTCGGGCCGGGGTTCATCGATGCGCACATGCATGTTGAATCGACGATGCTGCCGGTGAGCGGGTTTGCGGGGCTGGCGGTGCCGCGGGGCACGACGGGGGCGGTGTTCGACCCGCACGAGATCGCGAACGTGCTGGGGATCGAGGGGATCCGATGGCTGATGCGGGACGCGGAGGACGCGCCGATGAACGCGCGGTTCGCGGTGAGCTCGTGTGTGCCGAGTTCGCCGCTGGAGACGGCGGGGGCGTGCCTGTCGGCGCGGGATCTGGAGCCGCTGTTTGATGATGAGCGGGTGGTGGCACTGGCGGAGATGATGAACTTTCCCGGCGTGTTCATGGGCGATCAGGGCGTGCTCGAGAAGGTGAATCTCGGATTACGAAAGCGGATGGTGGATGGGCACAGCCCGGGACTGCGGGGACGGAACCTCGGTGCGTATGTCGCGGCGGGGATCTCATCCGACCACGAGTGCACGACGATCGAGGAGGCGCGCGAGAAGCTGCGGCTCGGAATGCGGGTGTTCATCCGCGAGGGGTCGGCGGCGAGGAATCTCGAGGCGCTGCTGCCGCTCGTGACGCCGGCGACGAGGACACGATTCTGCTTCTGCACCGACGACCGGCACCCGGGCGACTTGCGCGACGAGGGGCACATCGATCACGTGGTGCGGAAGGCGATCCGGCTCGGGATGGACCCGGTGATGGCGATCGCGTGTGGGTCGTTGCACACGGCGGAACATTTCAGATTGTGGGGGCCGGGCGGGCGGCTCGGGGCGGTGGCGCCGGGGTACCAGGCGGACCTGGTGGTGTTTGATGAGTTGAATGAGCCGCGGGCGAAGATGGTGTTCGTGGGCGGAAAGCTGGTGGCGCGCGATGGGGAACTGGTGCACGCAGCGAAAGCGCCGGTGCGAGTTGATCGGTGGGCGGGGATCCGGCTGGGGGAGACGGTGAAGTTGCCGCGGGAGTTGGATGAGGAGTCGTTCCGTGTTCCCGTGAAGGGCGCGGGGGCGAAGAAGATCCGCGTCATTGTCATGGACCCGCACCAGATTGTGACGGGCGAGGCGGTGGTCGAGGCGCGGGTGGAAGGCGGCGCGTACGTCGCGGACCCAGGGCGCGACGTGCTCAAGCTGTGCGTGATCGAGCGGCACCGGGCGACGGGGAACATCGGGCGCGGGTTCGTCAGGGGATTTGGATTCAAAGGCGGCGCGCTGGCGAGCACGGTCGGGCACGACTCGCACAACCTCGCGGTCGTCGGGTCGAACGATCGGGACATGCTGGTCGCGGCGCGGGCGTTGGAGAAGGCCGGGGGCGGGCAGTGCGTGGTGCGCGGCGGCGAGGTGCTGGCGCTCCTGCCCTTGCCGATCGCGGGGCTGATGTCGGACCAGCCGGCGGCGGTGGTGATCGAGCAGCAGAAAAAGTTGCTGGAGGCGAGCCGGGCGATCGGGTGCCCGCATCACGATCCGTTCATGCCGCTGAGCTTCTTGCCGTTGCCGGTGATCCCGAAACTGAAGCTGACGGACCTGGGGCTGGTGGACGTGGAGAAGTTCGCGGTGGTGGGGCTTGAGGCAGATTGAACACAGAGGTAGAGGGAGGCAGACGGAGAGGAGTCGGAACAAGGGGCGGCCACAGATTTCACAGACGAACACAGACGGGAACGATCCGCACGGAGGCTGGCCTGGCTGCCGGGCAAAGTTCGCGGCTTGGAGAACGTGCTGAACTCAGCGTCGATCGGTATCGCGCGGGGGCGGGTGGGATTTTTCCCAGGCCTTGTGCTCGGTGCGGATTTTGGCCCACTTGTCGGGGGGCGTTTTTTCTTCGCCCGGCGGCGTGACGCCCATCACGAGGCAGATCCATTCCCAGAGTTTCTTGATCATGGGTTGAGGCATAGTCTACGCGCGGAGGCTTGGCGATGAACGTCATCCGGCGGCGATGGTGGTGGTGGGCGGCATTGGTGAACAGCACGGTCTTCTTCTGCGCTGGGGCACCGGCTGAAGGGGCGCCGAAGCCCGTTGAGACGGCGGGACAGCCGCGGGACTGGGAGGCGGCGGGGCGGCGCGGCGTGGTCGCGGCGGATTCTGGCGACGCGTCGGATGCCGGGGTCGAGATGCTGAAGAAAGGCGGGAACGCGGTCGACGCGGCGGTCGCGACGGCGTTCTGTCTTTCGGTGGTGCGGCCGGAGTCGTGCGGGATCGGGGGCGGCGGGTTCATGGTGATCCATCTTGCCGGGGATGGGTCGCGCGGCGCGATGGAGACGGCGATTGATTTCCGCGAGCGGGCACCCGCGGGGGCGACGCCCGACATGTTCGAGAAGCTGCCGGAAGGGGCATCGACACGGGGCGGGGCGGCGGTCGCGGTGCCGGGGACGGTCGCGGGGCTGTTGCTCGCGCTGGAGAAGTACGGCACGCTCGACCGGGCGACGGTGATCGCGCCGGCCATCCGGGCCGCGAGAGAAGGGTTCGCGGCGGATGCCCACCTGGTGGAATCATGGAAGGAGTTCGCGGCCGGGGGTGATATCGAGAAGGCCCCGTTCGTGCGGGACACGCTGGCGCTGGGCGGGGCGGTGAAGGCTGGCGATGTGATTCGCAACCCGGAGCAGGCGGGGGCGCTGGAACGGATCGCGCGCGAGGGGCACGCGGGGTTTTATTCGGGCGAGATGGCGGGCGCGATCGTTGATGCCGCGCGCGAGAGCGGCGGGGTGATGACGCTCGACGACCTCGCGTCGTTCAAGGCGAAGGAAGTGAAGCCCTTGGAGGGGGCGTTCCTGGGGCGGCGGGTGGTGACGATGCCGCCGCCGTCGAGCGGGGGCGTGGCGCTGTTGCAAATCCTGGCGGTGATGGAGAAGCGGGCGGAGACGGGCGAGGCGAAGGACCCGAGCGAGGTGGCGTACTCATTCGTGCTGAGCGAGGCGATGCGGCACGCGTTCGCGGACCGGGCGCGGTGGCTGGCGGATGACGAGTTCGCGGAGGTACCGCTATCGAAGTTGCTCGATCCGGAGATGCTCGCGGCGCGCGCGGCGGCGATCGATCCGGCGCGGGCCGAGGGACATAACCGGTGCGGCGTGCGGGACGAGAAGGGAGGCACACGGCGCGGGGGGCCGCGTGAGCGTGGCGCGGGCGGCGGGCCGCCGCCCGCCATCGTGGAGGACCACGGCACGAGCCATCTGAGCGTCGTGGATGACCGAGGCAACGCGGTGGCATGCACGTTCACGATCAACCTCGAGTTTGGATCGGGGGTGGCGCCGAGGGGCTTTGGTTTCTGCCTGAACAACGAGATGGACGACTTCCAGGCGCGGGCGGGTGAGGCGAATGCGTTCGGGCTGATGCAGGCGGAGGCGAACCGGCCGGGGCCGGGGAAGAGGCCGTTGTCGAGCATGACGCCGACGATCGTGCTGGATGGGGAGGGAAAGGTGGAGGTGGTGGCGGGGGCGAGCGGCGGGCCGCGGA
>DASZQL010000255.1:0-5685 GCA_035549675.1 Phycisphaerales bacterium
GGCGGTGGTGATCGTCGTCGGAGGGTGCAAGGATTTTTCCGTCCCGGAGGATCCGCTCGTTTCGCCGGGGCAGGTGGACCGGATCGCGGGAATCCTGGGGCTGAGCGAGGAGCAGAAGGCCTCGGCGCGGGACCTGTACGGCGCGTACCGGGGGGAGTTCGATTTGGCGCGGGGGAAGCTGACGGACTTCTATCGCCGCGCGGACCGGGTGCATGAAACCACGGGCGACGATGCAGCGGTCAAGGCGAAGGAGCGGGCGAAGGAGAAGTTCGATGGGCACGTCGCGGCGCTGCGGACGCGGCTGATCGAGGACCTGCACGAGCTCGTCACGCCGGAGCAGATGGCGAAGTGGCCGCTCGTCGAGCGCCGGCTGCGGCGGGATGAGCTCGGCGAATGGGGCGGCCTGCACGGATCGGGGATCGATGTCGCGGCTGTTTTCGAGCATATCGAGAAGCCCGGAGACCGTGCGTCGCGCGTCGCCGAGATCATCGATCAGTACGAAGATTCAATCGACCGGCCGCTGATCGAGGGCCGGCGCGTCAAGGGTGAATGGGCGCGGCGCGAGGAGCGGCTGAAGAAATCAGCGGCGGCGCCTGATCCGGCCGAGCAGCAGCGCGCGACCACGGCGTTCCTTTCGCGGCTGCTGACCATCTCGCAGTCGATGCAGCGGGTCAACATGCGGACCGTGGGAGAACTCGAGGATGCCCTGCCGACCGCCAGGGCGGCGGAGTTCCGAGACGAGTTCAACGGGCGCGCCTTCGGCGAGATGTTCACGCCGGGTTCGTTCATGACGCTTGTCGCCGAGGTGGAACGGCTGGATGATCTGACCGCGAAGCAGCGGGAGCGGATCGACGCGCTGCGGGAGGAGTACCTGGGCGAGGTTCGGCGCACGGGCGCGGTATGGGCCAAGGCCGTTGTGGCGTGGGAGCAGTCGAAGAGCGTCAACGCGGAGGGCGGCGAGGAGAACAAGGACGAGCCCCCGTCGGTGACGAGCGCGAAGGCGGCGCGGGAGGCGCTGGAGCCGCGGTACCGCAAGAGCGTCGCGGGCCTTCTCACGCCGTCGCAGCTTGAGCAGTTCCCCGGTCTGGACGGGCGCGAGGCGCTCGGGGAGATCGAGTTCTAAGCGGATGCGGGGCACGCTCACAGCCGTGTCCTCCGGCACCCGCGCCCTGGATGAACCAGCTCGCACGCGGCGCGGTCCCAAAAGACACCGACCGCCCAGGAAGGCGGTCGGCGGCACGAATCAGAGGTGTCTTGGAATCGTGCGTCCTGGAGATCAGTTGCTGCGGCGGCGACGGATCGCAGCGATACCCGCCACGCCGATCAGGGTCGCGGCGCCCGGAGTCGGCACCGTGAAGTAGCCGGGGTTTCCCGTCTGGCCGCCGGCGGATGTGCGCCAGCCGCTCGGGCCGGCGATGCCCGTGAGGTCATACGGGCCGCCGCCGGGGACGGTGTCGGCGAAGCCCCACATGGCGGGGTTGTTAGCGCCGAGGGCGGCGAGCGAAGTCGGGACGCCGGCGCGGCCCTGGGTGCGGATGGTGCCGGGGAAGTTCTGGTCGCCGTAGGCGAGGGTGTCGACGAGGGCGTTGGTGTTGTCGTAGATGTTGATCGTGTCGTTGCGGCTGAGGTTGTTAGTGTTGCCGGCGAGAACCACGATGCTCGCGGACAGGCCCCAGTTGGTGCGGAACTGGGCGGCGGTGGTCGTGGCCTCGGTGATGATCACCGACTGGCCGGGCGCGACGATGCCGATACCGGTGAGGCTGAACGAGCCCGGCACGCCGGAGTCGTCGTCGAAAGACCAGCCGTTGAAATCCACGTTGGTGGCGCCGACGTTGGTGAGTTCGATGAACTCGCCGTTGGAGCCGTCGTACATCCACTCGGTAATGCGCACCTGCGCACCCGCGGCGGACGCGATGGCGAGCGAGGTGAGGCCGACGAGGCCGAGCGCGCTGATATTTCGCATGACGTGTCTTTCCTCTCGTAGCGCGGCCGTGGGCCGCTCGGACCACACGGGCGGGGACGCCCTCCTCCAGACGTCCCCCCGCCCGTTCACGGCGGGGAAAGTAGGCACGCGGCGCCAAGAGACGGCGAGAGATGTGTAAGGATTCGATGAAGAACCGCGACAAGATGGGGTGAGTTCGGCGTGCGGAGGCCGTTCTGGTAGATTGCCCCGCCTTCGTTCGGCTGTAATGCGTGGGATGGACCGCTTATTCGCGGGGACGCCATGAAGCTGATCGTGCCGCGGGAGATTCAGCCGGGCGAGCGCCGAGTGGCGTTGGTGCCGGAATCGGTGAAGAAGCTGGCGGGGGCGGGGTTCGGCATCACGGTCGAGAAGGGCGCGGGGGCGGCGTCGCACTTCCCGGATGAGGCGTATGTGAACGCGGGCGCGCGGATCGAGGAGCGGCACGAGGCGCTCTTCGGCGATGCGGATTTTGTGCTCAAGCTGAGGCCGCCGGCGCTGGGCGCGCCGCTGGAGCGGCACGAGGTCGAGCTGATGCAGCCGGGCTCGAAGGTGCTTTCATCGCTCGTGCCGGCGCGGCACGGGGAGGTGGTGCGGGCGCTGGCAGGGCGCCGGGTGACGGCGTTTTCGACGGACACGATCCCGCGCACGACGCGGGCGCAGGCGATGGACACACTGTCATCGATGGCGAACATCGCGGGGTACAAGGGCGTGCTGCTCGCGGCGTCGGAGCTCGGGAAATACACACCGATGTTCATGACCGCGGCGGGGACGGTGCCGCCGGCGCGGTACTTCATCATCGGGGCCGGCGTGGCGGGCTTGCAGGCGATCGCGACGGCGAAACGGCTCGGTGCGAGTGTCGTCGCGACGGATGTGCGGCCGGAAGTGAAGGAGCAGATCGAGAGCGTCGGCGCGAAATACGTCGGGATCGAGCTGAAACAGAGTGCCGCGGCGGGGGGCGGGTACGCGAAAGAACTTTCGGAAGAGGACAAGCGTCGCCAGAAGGAACTCCTCGCGGAGCAGGTGGCCCTGGCGGACGTGGTGGTCACGACCGCGCTCATCGGCGGTGTCTTTGCGCCCAAGCTCATCACGGCGGAGATGGTGAGGGCGATGCGCCCCGGGTCGGTGATCGTGGATCTCGCGGCGGAGGGGGGTGGGAACTGCGAGCTGTCGGCGCCCGGCGAGACGATCGTCGTGCACGGCGTGACGATCATCGCCCCGCTCAATCTGCCGGCGACGATGCCGACGCACGCGAGCACGCTGTGGTCGCGGAACCTGACGAGCTTTCTGCTGG
The DNA here is from genome assembly GCA_035549675.1 of Phycisphaerales bacterium. Lineage (GTDB taxonomy): Bacteria > Planctomycetota > Phycisphaerae > Phycisphaerales > UBA1924 > DASZQL01. Next base: position 3,255 of record DASZQL010000255.1, read on the forward strand.
CGTTCTGGAAGGACAAGCAGTTCAAGTTCGATCTGGCGGATGACATCCTGAAAGGCGCGACGATCACGCACGAGGGAGAGATCCTGCACCCGCAGGCGAAGAGTTGAAAACCATTTGAACACAGAGGAAGACGGAGATAAACAGAGAAAGAAACGAATTCAGTCAATAGTTTTTTCTCTGTTTTGCTCTGTCTAGCTCTGTGTTCGATTCTTTTCCGGCTCCATCGAAGAGGATTGAAACCGCATGACTGACGCGATGAACCTGCTGGTGATCGGGGCCGAGTCGGGGGCGGGCCACGACGGGCGCCTCGACTATGTCTCCATGCTCTTCGTCTTCATGCTCTCGACGTTCATCGGGATCGGCGTGATCCGGCGGGTGTCGCGGCTGCTGCACACGCCGCTGATGTCGCTGACGAACGCGATCTCGGCGATCGCGGTGGTCGGGGCGATCATCATCTCGGGGGGCGGCGACTACCCCCTTTGGACCCGCATCCTCGGCGCGATCGCGCTCTTCGCCTCGATGACGAACATCATCAGCGGGTTCCTGATCACCGACCGCATGCTCAAGATGTTCAAGACCTCGGGCGGCGGCGGGGGAGCGAAGGAAGGGGGCCGCGCGTGAACGCGACGCTGATCGAAGCGGCGTATCTCGTCGCGACGGGCCTCTTCATCTTCTCGCTGCACTGGATGAGCGATCCCAAGAGCGCGCGGCGGGGCGTGTACGCGGGCGCGGGCGCGATGCTCATCGCGGTGCTCGCGACCTGGGCGCGGCCGGACGTGACCCAGCATCTGTGGGTGCTCATCCCGATTGCGCTCGCGATCGGGCCCGGCATCTGGCTGGCGAATGTGCCGCTGACGGCGGTGCCGCAGCGGACCGCGTTGTCGCACGCCTTCGGCGGGCTCGCGGCGGGGCTGGTGGGCACGGCGAAGTATTTCTACTGGTTCTACCACGAGCCCGGTTCGCTCACGGCTTTCCGCACCGGCGCGATCGTGGTCGAGATCATTCTCGGCTATCTCACCTTCACGGGGAGCGTCATCGCCGCCGCGAAGCTGCAGGAGGTGAAATGGATCCCGCAGCGGCCGTGGGTGTACAAGGGCCAGAACTTTGTGAATCTGATCGCGTTCGGGCTGGCGGTGATTCTCGGCGCCCTGCTGATCGTGAAGCCCGACGCCGCGTGGTCGCCGTGGGTCTTCGGCGTGGTGATCGTGCTCGCGCTGAACTTCGGGTGGATGCTGGTGATGCCGATCGGCGGCGCGGACATGCCGACGGTGATCGCGATTCTGAACGCGTACGCGGGGCTCGCGGCGGTGGCGATGGGGTTCGTGCTCGACAACAAGCTGCTCATCACGGCGGGCGCGCTGGACGGATCGAGCGGCCTGATCCTCTCGATCATCATGTGCAAGGCGATGAACCGCTCGTTCACGAACGTGCTCTTCGGCGCCTTCGGGCAGGTGACGCAGAAGGCGGAAGCGGGGGAGCAGAAGGAATACAAGCCCGACACGCCGGAGAATGCCGCGGCGATTCTGGACCAGGCGAACTTCGTCGTCATCGTGCCGGGGTACGGCCTCGCGGTCGCGCAGGCGCAGCACAAGGTGCGCGAGCTGTACGACCAGCTCCGCAAGCGCGGCATCACCGTGAAGTTCGCGATCCACCCCGTCGCGGGGCGCATGCCGGGGCACATGAACGTGCTGCTGGCGGAGGCGGAGATCCCGTACGACGACCTGGTGGAGATGGAAGAGATCAACTCCGAGATGGGGCAGTGCGACGTGTGCCTCGTGCTGGGCGCGAACGACGTCGTGAATCCAGCGGCCCGGCACGAGAAGTCGAGCCCGATCTACGGGATGCCGATCATCGACGCCGATCGCGCGCGGACCGTTTTCGCCGTCAAGCGCAGCAAGAACCCCGGCTTCGCGGGCATCGACAACGAGCTCTATTTCCTCGACAAGACGTGGATGCTCTTTGGCGACGCGAAAGCGGTGGTGGGGGAGCTGGTGCGGCACCTTTCGGGCGGCGGCGGAGGACATTAGGCGCCGCGGATTTATTTGTGTTTCCCCGAGATTGTCCTTCGCGAATCGCCGGCTCGTTTCTACACTCCGCTTTCTTGGGCCGCGATGTCCCGGGACGTATCCGCAGTTCGCGGACGGTGGGCGGCGTTGGTTCCAGGAGCTGGAGACATGAGATCCGTGCGCATCCAGGCGGCCCATGCCGCGATCCGTCCTGTCGTGGTCGCATCGCTTTTGAGCGCCGTGGTCTCATCGGCTCAGGCTCAATGGACCGTGACCGTTCTCCACCCGGCGGGGGCGACCAGCTCGCAGGCGCTCGGTGTGTCGGGGGGCCAGCAGGTTGGCAATGCCGGCGTGGCCTTTCTTGCGCACGCGAGCCTTTGGAACGGGACATCGGGTTCCTGGATCGATCTTCACAACCCGAGTCA
>DASZQL010000256.1:0-11271 GCA_035549675.1 Phycisphaerales bacterium
GGCAAGGCCCGGCGTGAAGACGTGATCCCGATCCATCCACAACTGGCGGACTCGCTTCGTCGCCAGCTTGAAGCCTTCCCAGCGGTTCCGACGGCTCGAGTGTTCCCTACCGTGGTAACGGATCGGACGCGGCTGATGGACTTCCAGCGGGCGAGGATCGCATTGCTGGACGATGAGGGCAGAACGGTGGACCTGCACGCTCTACGTACGACGCTCGGCACCCAGCTCGCCCGAGCGGGCGTGGCGCCACAAGTCGCGCAGCGCGTGATGCGGCACTCTGACTACCGCACCACGCTCCGGCATTACACGGTTCTCGGGTTGAGCGACACGGCAGGCGCGATTAATCAACTTCCGGGCATCGGGACGCAGCGCGATGCGGCGTCCGCCACTGGAACGGATGACGGTGCCGGAGCGGGGATTCACGGACCCCAGCCATACCCCCAGCAGTTGGGGCGCGACAAAGAGCGAGCCGGTGCAAAGCCGCGCATCGAAGATGCGGCGCGCTTGCACCAGCCCGACCACTCGAATCCACCGACTTTTGCGGCTCCGCACGACGCTGTGCAGCGTCATGCGTCAAAGCGGGCGACCGGACTCGAACCGGCAACATTCAGCTTGGAAGGCTGACACTCTACCATTGAGTTACGCCCGCGAACGCGAGCATTGTATCCATTCAACAGCTCATCGGTGCCGGGATATGCGGCCCTGAGCGTGTCCCGCGGGACGCGATTCTCGGGGGCGGCTTGCGGGCTTACGCGGACGGACTCTCGGATGGGGTGAGCTTCCGCACTTCGTTGACCCGCGCCGCGAGTTTTTTTTCATCCTGATCGACCAGCGTCACGTGCCCGATCTTCCGACCCGGCTTTGGGGCCTTGCCGTACAGGTGCACGTGCGCGCCGTTCATCGCCAGGAGCTCCGGCGCCTCGGGCATCTCGCCGATGAGGTTGATCATCGCCGCGTGCCCGCGCGCCGAGCAATCGCCGAGAGGCAAGCCGCACACGGCGCGCAGATGATTCTCGAACTGGCTGGTCGCGGCTCCTTCGATCGTCCAGTGGCCCGAGTTGTGAACCCGTGGCGCCATTTCGTTTCCCAGAAGCTTCCCGCCAAGGTCGAAGAGCTCGATGGCCAGCACACCCACATAACCGAGTTCGTCCATCACGCGCGACGCCGCTTGTTCCGCGCTCGCCTGCAGCGAGGCGATATTTCCGGAGGCCGGCGCCCGAGACACGCGAAGAATCCCCTCGCGGTGAACGTTCTCGACGAGCGGGTAGAAGCGTTTTTCGCCGCCGCGCCCACGCACGCCGAGGATCGACACCTCGCGGTCGAACTTCACCATCTGCTCGACGATGAGCTCGCGGCTCGCGCCGAGCGTCTTCCAAGCTGCGTCGATCTCCGCCGCGGCCCGAATGACGATCTGTCCCTTCCCGTCATACCCCATGCGGCGCGTCTTCAAGATCGCCGGCAGTCCGATTGCATCGAGGGCCCCGCGCAGCTCATCCAGCGACGAAACCGCTCGGTAGGGGGGCACCGCCAGGCCGATCCGCTCGAAGAGCTGCTTCTCGAGCAGCCGGTCCTGCGCCGTCTCCAGCGCCTTGACCGGCGGATACACGGGCGCACGGCGCGCATCTTCGATCCGCTTCAGCGCTGAGGAGGGGACGTTCTCGAACTCGACCGTGACGACATCGAGCCCCGCCGCGAAGCGGTCGAGGGTTGTCGCATCGTCAAACTCCCCGACGATCAGCTCGCCGACCTGCCCCGCCGGCGCATCCGCCTTGTGATCGAGGAACCGGAACCGCATCTCCAGCGGGTACCCCGCCAGCGCGAGCATCCGGCCAAGCTGCCCGCCGCCCAGCACGCCCACCTTCATCCGCGGCGACTCCTCTGCGAACCCGCCTTCTTGTTCACCTTCGCCCCGCGCTTCCGCGCCGCTTTCACAGGCTTCCGTGGATCCGAATCTTCCATCACCACGCGCGTCCGAGCTTCGCGATACGCCTTCAACTGCGCCGCAATCCGCGGCTCGCTCCGTGCCACAATCCCCGCCGCGAGCAGCGCCGCGTTGATCGCCCCGGCCTTACCCACCGCGAGGGTCCCGACCGGAATCCCCGCGGGCATCTGCACGATCGACAGGAGCGAATCCAGCCCCTTCAGGGCTTTCGACTCCACCGGCACGCCCAGCACGGGCACAGTCGTCTTCGCCGCGACCATCCCCGGCAGGTGCGCCGACCCGCCGGCGCCCGCGATGATGACGAGCAGCCCCCGTTCTTCCGCTTCCGACGCGTACCGGAACATCAGGTCCGGCGTCCGGTGGGCCGAAACCACCCGCACCTCGTGCGGCACGCCGAGCTCTTCCAGCATCGCCGCGGCGTGGGCCATGGTGTCCCAATCGCTCCGCGAGCCCATGATCACGCCGACGAGAGGGGCCATGCACGCTGCTCCTGGATACGCGCCGGATCATACCGAACCCTGCAAATTCCCGTGTGGAAAACTCATTTCCCACCTGACAAACCCGGCGCGCCCCGCTACAATCCTGCTTTGATGACAACGCGCGCGATCGCACCCGGTTTCACCCCGTCGCTGAGAGGGGGGGCGTTTGTCCCCCGACCCGATTCCGACGCGGGCGATCCCATTCAGCGGTCGTGCGGCTCTTCCGGTGAAACGCCGTTGAACGATTCGAAACCCGCTGATTCAAGCGGGTTTTTGTTTAATGGCCGTGAGCCGCGGAGGTGCGCATGAGTGCACTCCGCAAGCTCATCTCGGCGCAGCAGCGCACGCGGAGCCTGGTCTCCGTCGGCCTTGAGCCGCACCCCGATTATCTGGCTTCGGGTTTCACCCCGTCGCTCGCCAACTACGAATCGTTCCTGCGGGTCATCATCGACGCCACCGCCGGGCTCGCGTGCGCATACAAGTTCAACCTCGCCTTCTTCGAAGCGCTCGGCCCCGACGGCGTCGCGATGCTCTACCGCGTCCGCTCGCGCCTTCCCGACGATGTGCTCATCATCGCCGACGCCAAGCGCGGCGACATCGGCTCCACCGCTCGCTGCTACGCCTCGGCGCTGTATGACTCCCTTGGCGCGGACTCCGCGACCGTGAACCCGCTGATGGGCCGCGACTCCGCCGAGCCCTTTCTCGCGTACCGCGACAAGTTGACCTTCTTCCTCGCTCTGACCTCCAACCCCGGCGCGTCCGACTTCATCATTCCCGACAACCTGTATCTCTCGATCGCGCGTTCCATCCAGGAATGGACCGCCGGCGAAAACGCCGGCATCGTCGTCGGCGCGACGCGCCCGGTGATGGTGAAAGACGTCCGTGCCGCCGCGCCGTCTCTTCCTTTCCTGATCCCGGGCGTCGGCGCCCAGGGTGGTGATCTCGAAGAAACCGCCCGCTTGGCGCGGCTCGCGCCGCCGAGTCCCGCCAACTTCTCCGGCATGATCTTCCACGTCACCCGTGGCGTGCTTCCCTCCAAAGAAGACTCCGGCGACCCGGCCGACGTCATCCGCCGCAAGGCCACCGAGTGGCGCGACCGCACCGCCGCCGCCATGGGATGGAAGAAGGAGGCCGCGCATGCCTGACGCCGACACCAGCGCGGTCATCCAGATCCTCACCGATTGCGGCGCGCTCCGCACCGGGCACTTCCAGCTCTCGTCGGGTTTGCACAGCGACCGGTACTGCCAGTGCGCCACGCTCTTCGAACGCCCGGAAATCGGCTGGAAGATCGCGCACCTCATGGCCGCGCAGCTCCCTTCCGACCTCCGCGCCGACACCGTTCTCGCCCCGGCGCTGGGCGGCGTGCTGTGGGGCTACGACCTCGCCCGCGCCGTCGGCGCTCGTTCGCTCTTCGCCGAGCGTGGCGCAGCAATCGGCGACCAGTTCGCCCTCCGCCGTGGCTTCTCGCTCGCGCCGGGCGAACGGGTCCTCCTCGCCGAGGACGTCGTCACCACCGGCGGCTCGGTGATGGAACTGGTCCCGCTCGTCGAAGGGGCGGGCGCGGTGGTCGTCGGCTTCGCTGCGGTCGCCGACCGGAGCGGCGGGAAGTTCCGCCCCGCGCAGCCCTTCTTCTCTCTCGTCAAGCTCGATTTCCAGACATGGCAGCCGAGCGCCTGCCCGCTCTGCCGGCAAGGCAAGCCCATCGACAAGCCCGGAAGCCGCAAGAGTCCCGCATCCCCCCTCGCCCCGGAGAGGAGCGTGTCCGCATGACGATCACCACGAGCACCATGAAACCCGTGCAGGTGACGCCGCCCAAGGTCGAACGTTCGCCCGATTCCGCGCCGACGGCCGTCACCGCGCGCCTCATCCTCGAGGACGGCAGCACCTACGAGGGCGTTTCCTTCGGCGCGACCCGCTCCGCCGCGGGAGAGGTCGTCTTCAACACCGGCATGGTCGGCTACCCCGAGTCCCTCACCGACCCTTCCTACTGCGGCCAGATTCTCGTCTGCACCTACCCTCTCATCGGCAACTACGGCGTGCCCGATCCCGACGAGCGCGACCACCTCGAATACAGCCTCGAATCCACACGCCTCCAGATCGCGGGCCTGATCGTCGCCGACTACTCGCGCCGCTACTCGCACTGGGAAGCCAGGCGCAGCCTGGGCGACTGGCTCTACACCGGCGGCATTCCGGGCCTCTCGGGCATCGATACCCGCGCGCTGACCAAGAAGCTCCGCCACGCCGGCACGATGCTGGGCAAGATCGAGTTCACCGGCCAGCCGATCGACTTCCACGACCCCAACAAGGAAAACCTCGTTGCGAAGGTTTCCATCGACCGGCCCGTGCGCTACGGGAAGGGCACGAAGCGCGTCGTCGTCGTCGATTCCGGCGCCAAGCACAACATCATCCGCTCCCTCATCACCCGCGGCGTCGAGGTCCTCCGCGTCCCCTGGAACCACGACCTCAAATCCGAAACCTTCGATGGCCTCATGCTCTCCAACGGACCCGGCGACCCCGCCCTGTACCGTGACACGTTCGAGCAGGTCCGCTGGGCGATCGACCAGAAGATCCCCACCTTCGGCGTGTGCCTCGGCAACCAGATGCTGGGTCTCGCCATCGGCGCGAAAACCTACAAGCTCAAGTTCGGCCACCGGAGCCAGAACCAGCCCGCGCTCGAAGTCGGCACCGACCGCGCCATCATGACCAGCCAGAACCACGGCTTCGCGGTGGACGCCTCGTCGCTCCCCGCCGGCTGGCGCGAGTGGTACATCAACCTCAACGACGGCACGAACGAGGGCCTCATCCACGAATCCGGTCTCTTCCGAAGCGTCCAGTTCCACCCGGAGGCCTCGCCGGGGCCGGTGGACGCTTCGCACCTGTTCGATGATTTTGTTTCGTTGGTTGGCAGGTAAGTCCAAGGTTCTTATCGCGAAGAGCGCGAAGAGAGGAAGATCGCAAAGGAAAGACAGGACAGAAAAAGTATCCACATCATCCCCGATGAAACCCTTTTGCTGATCCGCACAGTCCTTCCCCCGATTTCACAATCTCTCGTCACTTTTCCTCCCTTCGCGTCATTCCTGTCTTCGCGCTCTTCGCGATAAAGCCCTAGTCCCCGCCCCGGAGCATCCATGAGAGACCGCGTCAAGAAAGTCATCATCCTCGGCTCGTCCGCCCTCAAGATCGGCGAGGCGGGCGAGTTCGACTACTCGGGCAGCCAGGCCATCAAGGCGCTGCGCGAGGAGGGCGTGCAGACCGTCCTCATCAACCCCAACATCGCCACCATCCAGACCGACGACTACCTCGCCGACAACGTGTACTTCCTCCCCATCACCCCCGACTTCGTCGAGCGCGTCATCGAAAAGGAAAAGCCCGACGGCATCCTCATCAGCTTCGGCGGCCAGACCGCCCTCAACTGTGGCATCGCGCTCCACAAGTCCGGCGTCCTCAAACGCCACAACGTCCGCATCCTCGGCACCCCGATCGAGACCGTCATCGATACCGAAGACCGCGAGCGCTTCGTCGCCCGCCTCAACGAAGTCAAGGCCGATGCGCCGCGCAGCAAGGCCGCGACCAATGTCCCCGATGCTCTCGCGTTCGCGAAGGAACTCGGCTACCCGGTCATGCTCCGCATCGCCTTCGCCCTCGGGGGCCTCGGCTCCGGCGTCTGCCGGACCGAAGACGAACTGCGGACGAAGTGCGAGAAGGCCTTCAGCTACGCCCCGCAGGTCCTCGTTGAGGAATACCTCCACGGCTGGAAGGAAGTCGAGTACGAAGTCGTGCGCGATCGCTTCGACAACTGCCTGACCGTCTGCAACATGGAGAACTTCGACCCCCTCGGCATCCACACCGGGGAGAGCATCGTCGTCGCGCCGAGCCAGACCCTGTCCAACCGCGACTACCACCACCTCCGCGAAGTTTCCATTCGAGTCATCCGGCACCTCGGCATCGTCGGCGAGTGCAACATCCAGTTCGCCCTCGACCCGCACTCCGACAACTACCGCATCATCGAGGTCAACGCCCGCCTCTCGCGCAGCTCGGCTCTCGCGAGCAAGGCGACGGGTTATCCGCTCGCTTTCGTCGCCGCGAAACTGATCCTGGGTTACGGGTTGCACGAGCTTCCGAACTCGATCACGAAGGTCACGAAGGCCTTCTTCGAGCCGGCGCTCGACTACATCGTGGTCAAGATGCCGCGATGGGACCTCCGCAAGTTCCGGCGCGTCTCCCGCCGCATCGGCTCGTCGATGAAAAGCGTCGGCGAGGTGATGGCCATCGGTCGCACCTTCGAAGAAGCCATCCAGAAGGCCCTCCGCATGCTCGACGTGGGCGTGAAGGGGCTCGTCGGCAACGGCGAGCGCCTCTTCGACGATATCGAGCGTGAGCTCTCGGAGCCCACCGAGCAGCGTCTCTTCGCCGTGGTCGAAGCGATCCGCCAGGGGATGCCCATCGACAAGATTCATGACCTCTCGCGCATCGATCGCTGGTTTCTCGAAAAAATCGCGAGTGTCGTTGAGCTGGAGTCTCGTCTCTCGCGCGAGAAGGGCGCGTGCCTGCAGCCCGCGCTGCTCCGTGAGGCCAAGCGATCAGGGTTCTCCGACCCGCAGATCGCCGCGATCACCGGCACCACGCCTGAAACCATCCGCGCCGGGCGAATCAAGCACGGCATCCGGCCCGCCATACGGCAGATCGACACGCTTGCTGCGGAGTACCCGGCGCAGACCAACTACCTCTACCTCACCTACCACGGCACCGAAGACGATATCGACACCCGCGCCTCCTCTCCGCTCCCTCTCCCTCTGGGAGAGGGTCGGGGTGAGGGCTCTCGTCCTCTACACGGCTCTTCTCTCTCTTCTTCTTCTTCTTCTTCTTCCCGATCGTCCGCCGTCGGCGGCGGCATCATGATCCTCGGCTCCGGCGCCTACCGCATCGGCTGTTCCGTCGAGTTCGATTGGTGCTGCGTCAACGCCGCCCACACGCTGCGTAAGCTTGGCAAGCGCACCGTGATGCTCAACTACAATCCCGAGACCGTCAGCACCGACTACGACGAGTCGGACCTGCTCTTCTTCGACGAGATCAACGCCGAGAACGTCATCGAGCTCTACGAACGCCTGGGCCTCGACGGCGTGATCGTCAGCATGGGCGGGCAGATCCCCAACAACCTCGCCCTCACGCTCGAACGCGCCGGCGTCAAGGTCATGGGCACGACGCCCGCCAGCATCGACGCCGCGGAGAACCGCCACACCTTCTCGAAACTCCTCGATGAGCTCGACATCGACCAGCCGGAGTGGAAGGAGCTCTCGACGCTCGACCAGGCCCGCGCCTTCGCGAACTCGGCGGGGTACCCGGTGCTGGTGCGCCCTTCCTACGTCCTCTCGGGCGCCGCGATGGCGGTCGCGCTCAACGACGACGAGCTCACGGGCTATCTCCAGAAGGCCACCGAGCTCTCGCCCGAGCACCCGATCGTGATGAGCAAGTTTCTCGAGAACGCCAAGGAGATCGAGTTCGACGCCGTCGCCAGGGACGGCGAGATCATGGTCTACGCCATCAGCGAGCACGTCGAGAACGCCGGCGTCCACTCGGGTGACGCGACGCTCGTCTTCCCGCCGCAGCGCACGTACCTCGAGACGATCCGCCAGATCCGCAAGATCGGGCGGCGCATCGCCGGCAAGCTCCACATCAACGGGCCGTTCAACATCCAGTTCATCGCCCGCGACAACGAGGTCAAGGTCATCGAGTGCAACCTCCGGGCCTCGCGCAGCTTCCCCTTCGTCTCCAAGATCCTCAAGCAGAACTTCATCGACATCGCGACCAAGGTCATCGCCGGCGCGCCCGTCGAGAAGCCCGACAAGACCGTCTTCGAGCTCAACCACGTCGGCGTCAAGGCGCCGCAGTTCAGTTTCACCCGCCTCGACGGGGCGGATCCCATCCTCGGCGTCGAGATGGCCTCGACCGGCGAAGTGGGTTGCATCGGCGACGATTTCAGCGAAGCCTTCCTCAAGGCGTACCTCTCCGTCGGCTTCCGCCTGCCTGTCAAGTCCATCCTGATTTCCGCGGGCTCGATCGAGAGCAAGGCCGAGCTCCTCCCCGCCGCCCGCGCCCTCCACCGCAACGGCATCAACTTCTACGCCACCGGCGGCACCGCCAAGTTCCTCGGCGAGAACGGCATCGCCTCCACCCACGTCGCTTGGCCCAGCGAAATGAACTCCGGCGAGGAAGGCAAAGGCGGCGCGGGCAGCCTCTCCGCCATCGACTGCATCAAGCAGGGCAAGGTCGATCTCGTCATCAACATCCCTCGCAGCGACCAGCGCCAGGAACTCACCAACGGATACATCGTCCGCCGCGCCGCCGTCGATCACAACGTCCCGCTCATCACCAACCGCCAGATCGCCCAGCGCCTCGCCGACTCCCTCGCCCGCGTCAAGGATTCACGCGAGCTCCAAGTCAAAGCCTGGGCCGAGTATTAAGTCCCTTCTCCCCTGTGCCACCGAGGCACTTTCTGACCTTTTACTTTTCCGGGTTTTACTCCATGCCTCGAAAAATCGCCCTCGCCTACTCCGGCGGCCTCGATACCTCCGCCATCGTCCCCTGGCTCAAGGAGCACTTCCCCGGCTCGCAGGTCGTCTGCGTCGTCGGCGACGTCGGCCAGGGCGCCGACGAGCTCACCGGTGTCGAGCAGAAAGCCAAAAACTCCGGCGCCGCCGAGTGCCACGTCGTCAACCTCCAGCGCGAGTTCTGCGAGGACTACCTCTTCCCCATGCTCCTCTCCGGCGCGGTCTACGAAGGCCGCTACCTCCTCGGCACCTCCATCGCCCGCCCCATCCTTGCCAAGGCCCAGGTCGATGTAGCGCTCAAGACCGGCTGCGACGCCGTCGCCCACGGCTGTACCGGAAAGGGCAACGACCAGGTCCGCTTCGAGTCCACCTACGCCGCCCTGGCGCCGCAGCTCGAAGTCATCGCGCCGTGGCGGCTCCCCAACTGGGAACTGAAGTCCCGCGAGGCGCTGCTCGCCTATCTCAAATCGAAGAACGTCCCGACGACTGCGAGCGCGACGAAGCTCTACTCCCGCGACCGCAACCTCTGGCACATCTCCCACGAAGGCGGCGAGCTCGAAGACCCCTGGAACGCGCCGCCCGAAGACGTCTGGATGCTCACGCGCTCCGTGGCCGAAGCGCCGAATGAGCCGCAGGACGTCTCGCTCACCTTCGAGCGCGGTCGGCCGCGGACTCTCAACGACGAAAAGCTCGCCCCCGAAACCCTCATCGCGAAGCTCAACGAGCTCGCCGGGCGTCACGGCGTGGGCCGGGTCGATATCGTCGAGAACCGGCGCGTCGGCATGAAATCCCGCGGCTGCTATGAGACGCCCGGCGGCACGGTCCTCATGGAAGCCCTTCGAGGCCTCGAGGAACTGGTGCACGACCGCGACACCCTCCAGTGGCGGCAGGAAGTCGCCCACCGTTTCACGTACCTCATCTACGATGGCGCGTGGTTCACGCCGATGAAGGAGGCGATCGTCGCGGCGGTCGAGAAACTCGCCGAGCCGCTGACCGGCGAAGTGGTCGTCCGCCTTCACAAAGGCCGCGCCACCACCATCAAACGCCGCTCCCCCAACTCTCTCTACACGGAATCGATCGCCACCTTCGGCGAGACGAAGGCCGAGCTCTACAGCCACGCCGACGCGACCGGCTTCATCAAGCTCCTCGCGCTGCCCATGAAGATCCGGGCGCTGAAGAGAAGCGGAAACTTGAAGTAGAAGATGGATGGAGAGGGGGCTGTGACGGGCGGAGAACAAGGCACTTATCGCGAAGATCACGAAGGGACGAAGGCCGCAAAGAAGGGACCGAATGAACGATGTCGAGGCGCATTCGCGCCGATCAGCAGATCTTGAACTCTTGGCGTTCTTCGCCTCTTCGCGACCTTCGCGATAATGGAGATAGATTCGGCTCCGCGCCTCTTTGATCCCTCTGCGTTCAATCCGAGAAGTCTTCCGAAACCCGCATGACCCTCTACTCAGGCCGATTCGAGCACGACCAGCACGCCCTCTTCAGGGCGCTGAATAGCTCGTTGCCCTTCGACTGGCGTCTGGTCCGGCACGACATCCTGGGCTCGATCGCCTGGGCGAGCGCCATCCACCGCGCCGGAGTGCTCGACGAATCCGAAGCCGACGGCTTGATCGGCGCGCTGAAGACACTCCTCCAGGAAGCCGAGCAACTGGGCGAATCGCTCGCGAAGCAGACCGACGAGGATGTCCATTCCTGGGTCGAGCGCCGATTGGTTGAATCGATTGGCTCGCTCGGCAAAAAGCTCCACACCGGTCGCTCCCGCAACGACCAGGTCGCCACCGACCTCCGCCTCTGGTGCCGCGACGAGATCGACGCCCGCCTCGTCGAGCTGCGGGCCGCGCGCGTTGCCCTTCTCGACCTCGCCGAGCGTGAGAAGACCGCCGTGATGCCCGGCTACACCCACCTCCAGCGCGCCCAGCCCATTCTTCTCGCGCACTGGGCGCTCGCCTACGAAGAGATGCTCGCCCGCGACGCCGCGCGGTTCACCGACGCGCGCCGTCGCGTGAATATCTGCCCCCTCGGCTCCGGCGCGCTGGCCGGCTCCGCCTACCCCATCGACCGTGCCGCTCTCGCACGCGAACTCGGCTTCGATGCCCCGACCGCCAACAGCCTTGACGCCGTCAGCGACCGCGACTTCGTCCTTGAAACGCTCGCCGCCGCGTCCCTGACATCGATCCACCTTTCACGCCTCGCCGAGGACCTGATCATCTGGTCGAGTTCCGAGTTCGGGTTCGTTCAGATGAGCGACGAAGTGACGAGCGGCTCGTCGCTGATGCCGCAGAAGAAGAACCCC
>DASZQL010000257.1:0-5300 GCA_035549675.1 Phycisphaerales bacterium
TTTTGCTCATCCCGGCGTACCAGGCGACGGGCTTATTGATGACGATCGACGGGCCGTATGTTGCGTGCTGGGTGCTCGCGTGCCTGTGCGCGTGGCGGTGGTGGGAAACCGATTCGAGCGCGGGGGCGATCAGGTGGAGCGCGGCGCTGGGGGCGGCGCTGGGGGTCGGGTTCCTCTTCAAGTACACCATCCTGCTGCTGATCCCGGGATTGGTGCTGTTCGCGTGGGCGATGCGGCGGCGGAAGGAAGAGGCCCCTCGCTCACGCTCGGGGTTCTTTGCCACGGCCGTTGGAGTCGCGTGCTGCACCGTGGTCTTCGCGGCGGTGATTTCGCCCGTGATCATCTGGAACGCGCGCGAGGGATGGCCGACAGTTGCTCATTTGCTGGGGCACGTCGGCGCGGCGGGGGGGGACCGGCCCGATCTCGCGGCGGAGAAGTGGTCGTACGACCCGAAATGGACGCTCGAGCTCGTTGGGTCGCAGATCGGGTTTGTGGGGCCGATGCTGGCGCTCATGGGGCTCGCGCTGCGGCGCGGGTTTGCCAGGTCAGCAGATGAAGTGTTCCGCGGCGCTGCTCGGCTCGGGCTCTGGGCCGGCGCGCCGATCCTGGCGTTTTATTTCGTGCTGACCTTCTTCGCGGAGGGCGAAGCGAACTGGCCCATCGCGGGATACGCGGCGATGATCGCGCCCGCGGCGGTTCTCGTCGCGCGGTCGCGGCCTCTCAAGAATCCGGTGCGCGGGCTGTGGCACTGGTCGATCGGGTACGGACTCGCGACGGGCATCGGCCTCATGCTGATCGTGCCCGCCTCGCACCTGCCGGTCGTCGGGAAATACGTGCCGCTCCACCGATTCAGCGGGTGGCGGGACACGGCGATGAAGGTTTACGAAGTTGCTGAAGCCTCGCCCGCGGACGGGAGCGAGAGCGAGCCGTTCGTCATCGCCCGGCGGTACGACGCGACGGCGCGACTGGCGTTCTACATGCCGGGAAGACCTTCGGTGTTCTGCGCGGGACCCTATATGGGCGATCGCAAGAGCTCGTACGACTTCTTTCCCGACACCGATCTGCACGCAAAGGAACTGATCGGCCGTCGGGCGGTGCTGGTGGGCGCGAGCGCGGAGCAGTGGGCCGAGGTGTTCCGGTTCGAGCGGGTTGAGGCTCGCGAGGCGGGCGCGGGACGGGCGGTATACGTCGGGGTCGGGTATGGTGGTCCCGCGGCCGGGGGGCCGACGAAATGATGCACCGGCGCGAGGCCACTCCCTGATGCAGACGGCCCGACGGCGATCGAGGTTTGACATCCGCGTGATCGCGGCGTTTCTGGCGCTCGCTGTCGTGGCGGTGTTTCTGGCGCAGCTGCTGGACCACTGGGCGTTCGAGAGTCTGTATTACCCCGAGGCGGAGCACCGCGACTGGGCGAGGATGTTCCGTATCACCGGGTTCCTGCCCACGTGGCTGGTGGTCGCGGCGGCCATGGTCCTCTCGACGCGCGGGCGCGCGAGCGCGGCGAGAACGATGCTCGCGGCGCTCAACCTCGTCGGCGCGGCGATCCTGGGCGGGCTCCTGGCGGAGGGCGTCAAGCTGCTCGTGCGGCGAGAACGGCCCGGCGATGAATGGGGCGCGTATGTCTTTCGCCCGTTCAGCGACCGGCCGTGGAGCACCTCCGACCTCGCGATGCCCAGCAGCCACGCGGCGGTGGCATTCGCGGCGGCGTTTGTGCTCTGGAAGTTCTACCCGCGCGCCGGCATCGTGTGGCTCGCGATCCCCATCGGGTGCGCGGCGACGCGGCTCTTCGACCGCGCGCACTACCTCTCGGACATGGCCGGGGCGGCGGCGTGCGGGCTCGCGGCGGCGTGGATTCTTGCCCGCCTCACCGGCGCCACCAGGAGCGAGTCGGTCATCGGCTTCCGCGCGGGCTCATCGAGAATGGGAGCGGGCGGGGGTGCGGGATGAAAAGCACGCTGAGCCGGTACGTTGCGAGGCTCTACCTCGTGAATGTCGCCACGCTGCTCGTGCTGCTGTCGGGCTTCGTCGTGTCCATCGACGTGATCGTGAATCTGCGGCGGTTTTCCACCGCGGCGGACCGGGTCATGTCGGAGTCGGCCGCGGCTCCTCAGGGCATCCTCGGCACGCTGCACCATGGCCTGCTGACGGCAACACTGGTGATCGACCTGTGGTGGCCGCGGCTTCTGCAGCTCGCCGGCTTCCTGATCGGCGTGGTGCTGGTCGCGGCGATGGGGTTCACCTGCGCCCAACTGGTGCGGCACCGCGAGCTGGTCGCGATCATGGCCGGGGGGATGAGCCTGCACCGCATCGCGAGACCGTTCATCGTGGTCGCGGCGCTGTTCATCGGGTTGCAGATCGCCAATCAGGAGCTGGTGATCCCGAGGGTCGCGCACCTTCTGGCGCGCCAGCCCAACGAGAGCGGCAAGGCCGAAGCCAACGCGTTCGCCATCCGGCTCGCGCCCGACACGGAGGGGCGGCTGTTCCGGGCCTCGGCGTTCGACACCCGCAATGAGGACGGCGCGAGCGTGCTCAAGAACGTCTGGATCGCCGAGCGCGACAGCACCGGGCGTGTCGTGCGCACGATCGAGGCGGACGAGGCGGTGTGGGATGGAAAAGGCTGGGTGCTGACGCGCGGACTCGCGACGCCCGAGACGAACGGGAGCGCCGAGCGACCCAAGGCCGTGCCCATCGCGCGCGTGGATTCCTCGCTCGACCCCACGCGACTCAAGGTGCGCTACCTGCAGGGGTTCGGGCAGAACCTCTCGTGGGGCCAGATCGCGGAACTGCTCAACGACCCGGGGATCGAGCCTCGCGAACAGGAGCGGCTGGAGCGATTGCGCTGGGGCAGGATCGGGGCGCTGGCGAGCAACCTGATCACGCTGGTCGCGGCGTTGCCGTTTTTTCTGCTGCGCGAGCCGCGGCCGATGGTCCTGCCTTCGTTGAAAGCCGCGCCGATCGCGCTCGCGGGGCTCGCGGCGTCGGCGATGAGCGCGGTGGTCTCCGTGCCCGGCCTTCCGATCGCTGTGGGCGTCTTCGTCCCGGCGCTCGTACTGTTACCGGTCGCGATGGCCCTCTATTCAGGTATCCGAACGTAACGGATCACACTCATTTCTCGACCACCCGGTAGCCCAGCGCATCGCCGGTCGTTCGCGCGGGGCCGTCCGTCGCCAGCGTGATGCACTCGTGGCCCGGGAGCAGCACGAGCACATCGGCGATGCGGACCTGTTGTTGGCGCTGGAGCGCATCGGTGTCGAGGAAGATATAGCAGAGCGGCGTGCCACGGTCGGCCTCGATCTCGACGGGGAAAGGCGCGATCTTGTCCTGGGTGATCTGCGCGGTCGCGGCGCCGGGCGCGGATCGGAGCTCTCGCGAGGCGCGGACGAAAACACTCAGTCGCAGGTCCGCGCGGCGCGGCTCGCCGACGTGGTTCTTGAACATCTCGCCGAAAGAACGGAGGCGCTCGTCCGAGATGGTTGATGACTGCATCAACTCCAGGCGCGCGACGGGGATGTCACCCTGAACCGAAGCCATCACGAGCCGACCGGCGGATGGGGTCATCATCTCCCGCGCGTTGCGCCAGACCACCAGCGCGCCCCCGGCGGCGGCGCCCTGCACCACGGCGCTCATCAGTCCCACGAAGATGCCGATCAGCGCCATGCCCTGACCACGAACAAGAACTCCCTGAACCGCGGCCTTGCGGATGCGGTAGAGCGACAATCCCCCAAGTGTGACCCCCGCCAGGCCGAGAGCCGGCGTGACCAGCATGCCCACGGCGGATGCGGGCCCGAGCAGGAAAAAGAGGGCGGCGATTACGCCGCAGCCCAGAACGCTCGTCAGGGAGAGAAACATGGCGACCATCGCGCCGAGGCTGACCTGCGGCGGTCGCTCCGCGGGATCGAGCGGGGTTTGTTGGGCTTGGCTCATCGCGCGCGGAGCTTACCGGCCTGTGGGAGATTGGGAGGCGAGCGGCGAATGAGACCGCGTCGGCAACGCCCGGGCGTTCGACCGGTACCACCGGCGACCCCGAGCGGGTATGGTGAGCGCGGCCGGGGCGTCGGCTTCGTGGGCCGAGGCCCGGCGCGGTCCCGTCACCTGCGGGGCGAATAGCGAAGCCGCGTGCCGAGACGAATCCGTTCCATCCCGCGTCCGTGTGTGGCTCTGGTTGTCGCGGTGCTGGTTATGGCCTGGGGAATACGCCACGCGCACGGGTGCGAGCCCGAGGCGTGCCCCCCCAGGGACCGAGCGCTCAAGACCAGCACGGACTTCGTGCAGGGGTCGCTCAAGAACGGGCTCTCGTACATCATCCGCCAGCGCGCTCAACCGGCGGGGCACGTCCGGATGGAACTGTGCGTCCGCGCGGGCTCGATGCACGAGCCCGAAGGCGTGACCGGTGTGGCGCGTCTGCTGAGCCGTTTGCCCTTTACCGTCACCTCGCGGTTCGCGCCGGGCCAGGCGCTTCGCCGGTTCGACGAAGCCGGGATCGACTTCGACCGCGAAACGGGCGCCCGCGCGGACTTCGACGCGACACGCTTCACGCTCCATCTGAGATCGAACGAGGACGCCGCGGTGGAGCTCGGGCTGAAGTATCTCGCGGATATCGCCGGCGGGATGGTCTTCGACGACGTGGCGATCGAGAAGGAGCGCCGGCTCCTGCTCGCGGGCGATCGCGCGCGGGTCAGCGCTTCCCAGCGGCTTATCGCGGCGTCCTTCCCGAAGATCGCGCCGGGGTCGCTGCTCGCTTCGCACCCGCCCGACGGATACCCGGGCGACGCGGCGCGGATCACCCCCGAGCAACTCCGGGCGCTCTACAGCGTGTGGTACCGGCCCTCCCGGATGATGCTCCTCATCGTGGGCGATGTGGAGGCGCCCGAGATCGTCGAAAAACTCGGCTTGGCGTTCGCGCCCATCTCCGACCGGATCGGGCTCGCGGACCCCGACCCCGGTCTGACGCCGGGGCACGCGCTCACCCCGATGGTCGTCTCCGATCCCGAGGTGCGGACCAACACGGCGCAGTGGCTCACTTTCCACGGCCGGGCCGAACCCGTCAACACCGAGAGCGCCGCCCGGCGGCAACTCGTCCGCGACCTCGCCATCGAATCGTTGCGCCGCCGCCTCGCGCGGCGCGTCGCCACCGGCGACATCGGCGCACCCTTCGCCATCGCCGGTTCGGGCGTCGCCTTCGGCATCGTGAGCTACACGACCGTCGCGGTGTCGGACGACGCGAGTTCCTGGGACCAGCTCGTCCGGGCGCTGAGCGACGAGGTCAACGCCGCGCGGACGCTCGGGCTCTCGGCGCGCGA
>DASZQL010000258.1:0-2934 GCA_035549675.1 Phycisphaerales bacterium
ATCTACCAGGCCTCCGAGATCTACGGCGGCATCAACGGCTTCTGGGACTACGGCCCCCTCGGCGCCCAGCTCAAGAAAAACCTCCGCGACGCGTGGTGGCAGGACATGATCATGAACCCCTGCTGGGGCCGCAAAGGACCCAACGGCGAGAAGGTCCGCTGCGTGCCGGTCGAGACGCGCATCATCCAGCATCCAAAGGTGTGGGCGGCGAGCGGACACATCGGCGGGTTCAATGATCCGATGGTGGACTGCCGCGAAACCAAAGCGCGGTACCGCTATGACCATGTGAGCGTCTTCGTTCCCCAGTCTGGCGACCCGGGCGACAAGCCGCTCTTCGCCTACGTCGGCGACACGCCCAGCGAAGCGAAACAGCGGAAAAAAGCTGAAAAAACCTTTGGTTCTGTGCGCTCGGTTTCGTTGACGACCATCCCCGTCGCCAACTTCGCGAGGGTGCTGGGCCCCGACGCGGAAAAGGTCGGCACGCTCACAGAGCCCCGCCAGTTCAACCTGATGTTCAAAACCTACATCGGCGCCACCGCAACCGAGGACGATGTCGCCTATCTGCGCCCCGAAACCGCCCAAGGCATCTTCGTCCAGTTCAAGAACGTCGTCGATACCACGCGCGTGCGCGTGCCCTTCGGCATCGGCAACACCGGCACCAGCTTCCGCAACGAAGTCACGCCGCGGAACTTCACGTTCCGCTCGCGTGAGTTCGATCAGGCGGAGCTCGAGTTCTTCTGCCATCCCGACGAATCGCAGGAGTGGTACCGCTTCTGGCGCGACTTCCGCATGGAGTGGTGGAAGTCCATCGGCCTCGCGGGCGACAATCTCATCCTCCGTGAGCACGAGAAGGACGAGCTCTCCCACTACTCGCAGGGCACCAGCGACGTCGAGTATCGCTTCCCCTTCACCGCGCCGGGCTTCGGCGAGCTCGAGGGCATCGCCCACCGCGGCAGCTTCGACCTCACCCAGCACCAGGAGCACTCCAAGGTCAAGCTCGACTACTTCGACACCGACCGCGGTGAGCTGCTCCCCAACGGCTCCAAGAAGGGCGAGCGCTACATCCCGCACTGCATCGAGCCCGCCGCGGGGCTGGACCGGGGCGTGCTCGCGATCCTCTGCGAGTCGTACACCAAGGACCCCTCGCGCCCCTCGCCCGAGATCATGAAGTTCCACCCGCGCCTCGCGCCGATCAAGGCGGCGGTCTTCCCGCTGGTCAATAAGGACGGCATGCCTGAGATCGCCGAGAAGCTCCACGAGGAGCTCTCGAAGAAGTTCGGCCACGCCGGGTTTATCGAAACCGACGCCAAGCAGTCGATCGGCAAGCGCTACGCCCGGATGGACGAGGCCGGCTGCCCCTTCTGCTTCACCATCGACGGCGACACGACGAAGGACCAGACCGTCACCGTCCGCGACCGCGACACCGGCACGCAAGAGCGCATTTCGCTCGACAAGGTCAGCACGTTCCTCGGCGACAAGCTGGGCAGTTGAGCCGTCATCGCTTTTCGGAGCCGCGACCGTAAGGGAGCGGTCTCTCGTGCCACTGACCGTGGTCTTGCAGGGTCGGCGGCGGCCGGGCATTCGCATTCGATATCAACGTTCGTTTACCTTGACCGCATGGGTCATCGTTGCACCCACTGCGAATACGACCTCCGCGGCATCGCCACGGAACGTTGTCCCGAGTGCGGCGGGTCTACCGCCCGCCAGCAACGCGCGTCCAGTCAGCCGTCAGGTTCGCCTCTGTCATCGCCCTGTGGCTCTTGCCCGGCATCATGCTCTTCACTGCGTGCGCATTACTCATCGACTCCCACCGGTTCACGGAGTTCGTCGAGCTGCTAGGGCTCGGCACATTGTTCGCCCTTCCTGCATTGCTGATCGCGCAGATCGCTGGTCTCTATTGGCTCACTTCGCATTTCGGTCGCGCCCGAATCGGGCCGCCGCGACCCAAATCCTACGAAAAGGCCATGGGCATACTCGGCCTGTTGTTCGATCTGATTGGAACCATCGCGCTGTTGATGGTCGCAGGCCTGAACGTCTGAAAGGTTCCGTTCACCGGGCCGCCGCTTCGTACTTCTTCAGATCCGCGACAAGCTGCGCCCGACTCGGCAACAACCGCTTGTCATCCGGCCACACCTCGACCGCCTGGCGCACCAGTTCCGCCGCTTCGCCATTCCGCGCATGCTCCGCCAGAACCGCGGCGCACTGATGCCGGATCGCCGCGTAGCGGAGCTTGTCTCCGTCGCGCAGGTACTTCTCCCACACAGTATTCGCTGGCTTGGCCTCTTCCTCCCGCATCAGCGCGATCGCGCGCTCCGCAAGCTCAAGTCCCTTGGGCGACGAGCTCAGGGCCCCCGCCATGTTCGCCAGCGCCCCCGGATCATCCGCGACGCCCGCCGTCTGCATCCCGAGATTCGCAACTTCCTCCGCCTCAGCCCCGCGGCCCAGTTCCGCCAGCGTCCGCACCCTCACCCACCAGCCCCACGTCGCGGGTGAGAGTCCCCGCACATCGTCCACCGGGTACGCGCACACCGCCTCCGCCGCCGCCAGGATTCCTTCAAGGTCGCGCCGGTCCGAGGCCTCCAAATACCGGCTCGCCAGCCGCTGCGTCTCGCGCCCCGCGGCGTTCGACTTGGCAAAGCACTCCCGCGCCTGTTGAAGGTCCCACGTCCCCGCGACGACCGACTCCAGCACCGGGTCCATGTCCATCGGGTGCCCGTACCACGCGAGCCGCCCCTGCGCATCAATGATGAACGATCGCGGCACAGCCGTGTCACGCACCGCAACCGGGTACCTCTCCGACGACTGCCGCCCGCGATCGACCGCCACGCGAACGCGCAGACCATTCCCGAGTTTCCGAACCGCCGCGCGGATGTTCGATGGTGAGTTCTCCTGATCGACCGTGCTCATCGCGATCACGCACACGCGATCCCCCCA
>DASZQL010000259.1:0-2975 GCA_035549675.1 Phycisphaerales bacterium
TACCCGCCGCCAGGCGGCTCAGATGGGCGAGCGCCTGCTGGATCGCTTCCACATCCTCGATCGCTTCGCCCGGCGGGCAACACTCGCGCAGCGCATCGAGCCGCGTCCGGATCGGGAGCGCCAGGTTGGCGATGTCGTGCCCGAGTCCTGCCGCCAATGTTCCCAGCGACGCCAGCCGTTCCGCTTGCGCGAGGCTGGCGGTGGACGAAGCGAGCTCGGCGCTCTTTTTCGCCACCAGTTCCTGCAGGCCCTCGCGATGGGCCGCGAGTTCGCCGAGCGTCGCCCGCAACTCATATTGGCGGTCCCTCGCCCGCAACGCGACCGCCACGGCGTTGATCAGCGTGGTGCGCCGCAGAGGCCGTTCCAGAATCGTGATGTTGCCCACCGGGTTCAGCCCGCGCGCGATCTCCCACGCCGCATCTTCGCCCCCCAGCGAGCTGGCCAGCAGCACCACCGGCAAGTCCGACCACGCCGGTTGCCCGGTTAGAATCATGGCGAGGCGTTCGGCTTCCTCGCTCCCGATCGGCAGGAGCGCCTCCTGGGCGACGATGAATACGCCGGCGCCGGAAAAATCATCGAGCCCGACCTTGTTCCCGAAATCGGAGATGTCCGCGCATGGGAGCGATTGAAAGCCCCCATCATGGAGCGCGTGCATGATTGCGCCGGTGTCCCCCTCCGCCGGCGCCAGCACCAGCACCCGACGGCCCACGCCCTCGGTGTCGCCGCTCCGAGCACTCATGGCCGGGTCGGGCATCGGTCAGACCTTCTCGGGATTGGTGCCCGTGTACACCGGAACGCCCGTGAGCACCCCCCGGAACTCGCTCAGGGGCGGCCCGAGCTTGATTCCATCGGGAGCGCCGATCGTGAGCGATCGGATCGAATGCTCGTGCGAACCGCCCCGGCGTTTCGCGACCGAAACGGCCTTGCGGATCTCACCCGCGTATTCGTAATACCGGAAGAGCAGCACCGTGTCCGCGAGGTAGCTGGCATCCACGGGCTGCTGCATCCACGGGCCCATCATGCCCTGCTGGCTGATGACCATGAGCACGGCGATCCCGCGCGCCGCCGCGTACGCCAGCAGCTCGTGGAGGTGCAGCGCCAGGTGCTTCTCATCCGGCATGGCGTTGAGATAACCATTCAGACTGTCGATGACGATCAGACGCGCGGACTGCTCCTCGACCGCCCGCCTGAGATTGAAGGCGAACTGGCCCGGCGAAACGTCCGCCGCGTCCACAGTCCGTAGCGAAATATTCCCATTTGCTTCGTGCGGCGCGAGGTCCAGCCCGACGCCCTTGGCCCTCGCCCGCAGCATCGAGGCGCTCTCCTCGAACATGAAGATCAGCGACTTCTCGCCGCGCTCCGCGGCAGCGACCGCGTATTTCATGGCGACGGTGGACTTTCCCGCTCCCGCAGGCCCGAGCAGGAGCGTGCTCGCTCCGAGGTCGATGCCCCCGCCCAACAGCTGGTCGAGTTCCGCCACTCCACTCTTCAGCATGCCGCCTTCGCGCTGCGCGTACTCCGACGCCACCAGGCGGGGGTAGACGACCACACCGCCAGTTTCGATGGCGAAATCGTGCCATCCGTTCCGGAAACCTACGCCCCGAAGCTTGACGACCTCCAGACGTCGCTTTGCCGTGCCGTACCCCGACGTCGTGCGATGCAATGAGATCACCCCGTGAGCGAGACTCTGCAGTTGCAGGTCGTCGCGCGTCGCCGTCCGGTCGTCCACCAGGATCGCGGCGCAGTCGTGGGCGGCGGCGCGGCGTTTGATCTCCAGCAACTGGCGCCGGTACCGCAGCGGGTCCCCCGCGAGCAGCCGCAACTCCGAGAGTGAATCGAAGACCATTCGCTTCGGTTTCGCGCGATCCATCGCCTCCCACAGGCTCTTGCTCACCGCCGCGAGTTCCGTTTCCGACGGATGGAAGACCGTTCCGGCCCGCTCGCCCTCGAGCGCCTTCTGCAGCGCCTCGAACTCGAAAAACTCCAGCCCATCGAGCGACCAGCCGTGGGACCTGGCGATTCCCTCCACCTCGGCCCGCGTTTCCGAGAAGGTCACGTACAGCCCGCGCTCCCCCCGCCTCACGCCTTCCAGGAGGAACTGCAGCGCCAGCGTCGTCTTCCCGACGCCCGGATCGCCCTGCAGCAGGTACAGCCGGTTGGTCGGAAGGCCACCCCGAAGAATGTGATCCAGCCCCGGAATGCCTGTCGAGATCAGCGAGTCCGTCATTGAACTTCCCCCAACCCGGTTCACGATTCTGATGATCCGACACCAGTCCCATGACACCTCAGGCGAGTGCCGCTTGCGCGATTTCCTCGGGCAGAAGCGCGGCCATTGCACTCTAGCAGCGGCACATGAAAACAAGATCATTTGGAATCGCAGTCGAGTCGGCGTTGTTCCTGACGGATTCGAGCCGCAGCCCGCGGAAATTGGCCGATACGCCCGAACGAAACGGCCAGGGTTGCCAGACCGTCGGGCGGTTCCCCGAAGGCGTCCCCATCCTTCGCGGAGCTTCCCAAACGCTCCTGCTGAAGTACCTATAGAGGGGAGTGCAGTTCACCTCGGGGGGGAGTTGCTCACCCCGGGTCCGCGCTCCGGTTGATCGGGATAATGACGCGATCACCCGAGGCGGATCACCGCCCGCGATGATCGCTCCTCGAATCGCTGTCGCACCCGTTCGTATCCGGCATCAGACTGACGGCGTAGACACGTCCACCGCCACGGCGGCGGCCGGGGACTGTGAATATCAGTTCTCAGCAGTCCGACCGCTCACCGAGCGACGCTTCGCGTGCGACGCAGCGCGGTCGCTCCACCGATCGCCAGCAGCGCAAACGACGATGGGCCGGGGACCTGGGAGACACGAAACCCGATGATGTTGATCTCGTTCGTCGGGTCGTCGTCGCCGCGGTTGTCGGCCCGCAGGCTGGCGCTGCCCATGAACGAACCGCCCCGGATGCCGCGGAGAGGACCGTCAAGG
>DASZQL010000260.1:0-8496 GCA_035549675.1 Phycisphaerales bacterium
GAGACGCAGAGGTCGCAGAGCAATAAAAAGGAGCATTTTCCTCTTTCCGATCCCTGCGCTCTCCGCGTCTCCGCGGCGAATGCCTTGCCTCACTTCCGACCCGCCCGGTTCTCGACCCACTTGCGTCCATCGTTTTTCACCGGTGGCGGATTCTTGTCGAGCTGGTCGATGTGCGCCCGGATGTAGCGGCTCTCGAGGATGCCCAGCGTCGAGTTCGTGATGAAATAAATCGCCAGGCCGCTCGGCGCGTTGTACATCATGAAGGGGAAGAGGAAGACCATCATCCACTTCATGATCTTCTGCTGCGTCTCCTGCTCGGGCGTCATCGACGCGCTGGGCGGCGGGGTCAGGTACTTCTGCTGGATGAAGAAGACGATCCCGAGCACCACCGGCAGCACGTTGATCGAGGAGATGTCGCCCATCAGCGGCACGCTGAAGTGCCGCGGCAGCACGAAGAACCGGTCGGGCGAAGAAAGGTCCGCGAGGAAGGTCCATTTGCCGGCGCTGAGCGCCTGGAAGAGGCCGTAGTACGCCGGCTGGTGGCGCAGCTCGAACGCGAAGTAAAGCATCGCGTACAGCGCGATCCACACGGGCGTCTGCAGGAACATCGGGAAGCACCCGAGCGCCCCGGCGTAGTTGACGTTCTCTTCCTTCATGAGCCGGGCCATCTCCTGGCGGAGACGGGCCGGGTCGTTCTTGTACATCTCCTGAAGTTTCTTCTGCTTGGGCGCGAGCGCCTGCATCTGCTTGCCGAAGCGCTGCATCGCGATCTGCGAGCGCTTGGTGATCGGGTGCAGGATCGTTCGAACCGTCAGCACCAGCAGCATGATCGCGAGCGCCCAGTCGAAGACGAGGTAATCGTGCAAGAGGTGCAGGTAGTCGAAGAGGATGTTCGCGAGCCATTGGAACGTGCAGAAGGCGCACATCCCGCCAAGATTGAACATGACGAGGCCGCGGAGGCCCAGCGCGCCGAAGACCGGGTCCACCGATTTCGTCAGCTCCGACCGCGCCATCGGCCCTGCGTAGACGGCGAAGCTCAGGTCCGCCGATCCGCTCGCGGGCACCGCGAACTTCTCGCTGTGCATCTCCATCGCGAGCCGGGCCGTCCCGCCGTCGGGATGAGCCGGGTCGGTGCGACCGATCATCGTCGCGTGCACCTCGCTCGCGAGTTTCAGCGATTTATCCGGCGTCGCGGCGCCGGCCGGAATGACCGGGTGGACGGCGAGGGTGAAGTAGCGGCTGGTCTGCGCGAGCCACGACAGCTTCCCGGCCCCTTTGAAGTTCGCCGGGTCGGGCCAGAGCTGCTTGTGAGCGTTCCCGCCCGCCATGACCTGCCGCTCAAGCTCGGGGATGAGATTCTGCCGTTGCAGAAGCAGTGTGTCCGCCTCGACGAACGATTGCGACGGGTCGCGCTGCAGGTCGAGTAGGTACCCGAACCGCACGCGCCGGGCGTCGATGCGATAACCGGTGAACTCTTCGTGGAGGTCGATCGGGCCGTACTGCACCCACCGGATCTCCATGGGCCGGTCGGTAAGGTTCTCGAACGACTGGCGGACGGTGAACTCGAATGAATCGTTCGGCTGCTCGTACGTCCTGGTGATGCGAGCGACGGTCGAGCCCGTTTCGTTCTCGATTTCCGCGACAAAGACGCCGGGCGACTGCTCCGTCCACACGGGATTCGCCGAGGTGCCGTAGAGGTTCACGTCCCTGCCGTCGATCACGACGCGCAGGGCGCCGAGCGAGGTGACCGAGTACAGCGGCTTGCCGTCGGCGTCCGTGATCACGCCCCGGTGCTGCAACTCATAGTGCCCGCTCGGGTTCTTCGCGAGTTTGTCCCCGATGGTCGAGTACTCCTCGGCCATCGCGATCGACTCGACGCCCGCGCCCGTCAGCGCAAAGCGAAGCTGGGAGCGCTTGGGCGACCCTTCGCCAACGTCACCGATGGGGGTGAAACCAGCGGACGGTGCGGGGACGGTCTTCGCGCGCAGAACCCCATTGCCCGTCGTGGGCTGTGCTGAAGGTGTGCTCGCCGACGTGCTCGGTGCGGTGACCGAACCGGCGGGTGATGCCGAGGCCGGATCCGCGGCCTGCGCCCCGGCTTCGGATTGGGGGTCGGCGGGCTTCGGGCCTTCCTTCGTCGTCTCAGATGAAGGCGCAGGCTCCTGCGTCGCGGCGGTCTGAGTGGTCGCCGCGGCCGGTGGCTGATTCGCCGCCCGTTTCGCGGGCTGGTTGCTCGTATTGACGAAGATCGAATACGCGAAATACCCCGCGACGGCCGCCACGATCAGCGGCACGATCAACCGGAGCAACTTGTTCGGAGGAGATGCGGGCATCGGGAGTCCTGAGTCTTGTACCGTCAGATTCCATCACGCCTTTGCCGGAGAACGATCCGGGCCAAGGCGACAGGGAGATTACTGGGAATCCGCGAGCCCCGGTGCCAAAAGACCGGCTCTGCTGCACGAAGGCGTTCGAAGACACGCGAACCGCGGTGGGGCTCTCGATTGTGCCGTCACCTTCACGTCCGCGGCGTCATCAGGTACCAGAAGTTGTCCATCCGGCGCTGCCAACCGTCCACCGCCGCCGCTTCCGTCTCCGTCAGACCGAATCGCGAGGGCACATCGGACGCCTGATGGATTCGCACCGGGATCAGCTCAACGGTGTGCGTCGGCTCGAAGCGGCGGCGGATCTCCTCCGAGATCCCAGGGATGTACACGTCGTGCAACTCCACGAGGATCATCGCGCGGCGCAGGCTCGGCACGATGTCCGGCCGAAGCAGATGGTCTTCGCCGCCGTCGCAATCGGAAAACACCGCCGGGCGCTGGCCGCTCGAAAGAACGCGCTCCAGATCGGCCGGTTCGCATTTCCCGCGGACTTGGACGCGATCCTGCACGCCGTTCATCTGGATGACACGCCGCGTGAGATACCGGCACAGCGACAGCATGTCGTACCCGACCGCCTTGATCGTGGGCAGTCGTCGCGCCAGCCCGACCAGGTAATAGCCGTCCGATGTGCCGATGTCGACGACCACGTCCGGCCCCCACGAGATGAGTCGCTCGACGGCTGAGTGGATCTCTTTTTCGTAGACAGCGAGTGTGCGAGCGAGAGTCGAACCGGCGTAGACGATGCGGTGATAACGCATCCCCGTGAACGGACCATCGAGGATCGTGGACGGGTTGCCGAGCTTGGCGAAGATCTCCGCCTCGAGGCGCTGCCGCGCGGAAGGAAACAATCGCCGGCGCATTTCCCACATCGCGGCGACGTGCGCACCGGGAAAGTGCGCCGCCATCACGTGTTTCGCTTCCCTCAGCACGCCCATGTCGCTCACCGTCCTTCGTATAGACGGTCGGCCAGCCAGTCAGAGAGCTCCGGTGTCGCGCGGATCTTGTTCGCCGTGACGTCGATGTCGTACTCGACGCGCCGGAACTCGGCTCGGTCCGGGTGCAGGATCACGTAACTCGCTCGGGGATCATGATCGCGCGGCTGCCCGACGCTCCCGACGTTCAGCACGGCCTTCTCGCCCTCGCGGAAACGATAGCACCGCTCGGGGCCGAGTTCATCCGGCGGCCAGAAGTCCGGCTCGTCCGTGAAGACTCCCGGGACGTGGGTGTGGCCGACGAAGGCGATCCCGTCGATCAGCGTGAAGATCTGCTTCATCTTGTCCGGCGCCGAGAGGGCATCGTCCGGGAAGATGTACTCGTTGATCGGCCGGCGGGGCGAGCCGTGCACCGCGAGGATCGCGCGCGTGCCGTCCGGTGGGGTCTCGACGACGCGCACGCGCAATCGACCGAGGAAGTCGTACCGGCGGGTCCGCGCGGCGGCGTCGCCCTGGCCGTCGAACTGGTCGCGGGTCCAGTACGCCGCGGACTCGGCGCCGGGGTTGAAGTTGGTGGGCTCGTACAGCACGCCGAAGTCGTGGTTGCCCATGAGCGACCACTCGCACCGTTCGGCGACGAGGTCGACGCACTCGAGCGGGTCGGGGCCATAGCCGATGATGTCGCCGAGGCACACGATGCGCTTGATCCCGCGCGCGTCGATGTCCTTGAGGACAGCCCGGAGCGCCGAGGCGTTGCTATGGATGTCGCTGATGATCGCGGTGGGCACGGACGGCTCCCCACGCACAGGCGGGGGGGCAGGCCCGCGCGGCGAAATGAAGGCCAAGATGCTAGGAAACCCCCGCCGGAGCGTCAATGACAGCAGATGCGCTGATGCCGGTGCGGTAACGCCCAGGCGGACCCTCACGCGGCATCGTCAACCTGCCGATATGGCGGTCGGCGGCGCACGAGTTGCCGACGGATAAGTAATGCTTTTCTTCCAATGCCCGATGCCCAGTGCCCAATGCCTTCTTCCGATGTTGAAACATTGATATCCGTGAAGCCCCGTCTATGATCCGGCGCCGGACCCGCACGTCCGGACGCCCGAGCCACGTGGAGTCGGAGACAAGAAGCCCATGAGCATCACCTACCAGCGCACCCGCGAGATGACGGTCGACGAGCTCCTCCTCGAGAACCGCGTCGTCTTCCTCTTCGGCGAGATCAACCAGGCCTCCGCCGCCCGCGCGGTCATGCAGATGCTGTATCTCGAGAACCAGCGCAAGGGCCAGGACATCAACTTCTATATCAACTCGCCGGGCGGGTCGCTCGACGACACGCTCTCGGTCTACGACACGATGCGCTTCCTCAACTCCAAGGTCGCGACGTACTGCATCGGCCGCGCGTACTCCGGCGCCGCGGTGCTCCTCGCAGCCGGCGAGAAGGGCAAGCGCCACATCCTGCCCCACGCCAAGGTGATGATCCACCAGCCTTATGGCGGCGTGTACGGCCAGGCCGCCGATATCCGCATCCAGGCCGAGCAGATCATCAAGGCCAAGCGCCAGATGAACGAGATCATCGCCCGCCACACCGGCCAGCCGGTCGCCACCGTGCAGAACGACGCCGAGCGCGACAAGTATTTCTCCGCGGGCGAGGCGAAGGAGTACGGCCTGGTCGACATCATCCTCGAAAACACCGAGCCGAAGAAGGGCTGAGTGCACATGAGCCGCGAACCATCCATGAACCAGCTTGTCCCGATCGTCATCGAGAAGACCGGCCGTGGCGAGCGCGCGTACGACATCTACAGCCGCCTCCTCCGCGACCGCGTCGTCTTCGTGGGCTCCGGGATCGATGACGACATTGCCAACCTCGTCATCGCGCAGCTCCTGTTCCTCGCGAACGAGGACGCCGATGCTGATATCTCCATGTACATCAACTCGCCCGGCGGGTCCGTCACGGCCGGCCTCGCGATCCTCGACACCATGAAGTTCATCCAGCCTGATGTGTGCACGTACATCGTCGGGCAGGCCGCGAGCATGGGCTCGGTGCTGGCGTGCGCCGGCGCCAAGGGCAAGCGCTTCGCCCTCCCCAACGCCCGCAACCTCATGCACCAGCCGCTCCTGGGCGGCGTGCTCGAGGGCCAGGCCACCGACCTCGAGATCGAGGCCCGCGAGATGCTCCGTCTCCGCGACCGCATCTACCAGATGTACGCCGACGCCACCGGCAAGCCGACCGCGCAGATCGAGAAGGACTGCGACCGCAACAAGTGGCTCGACGACAAGGAGATGCTCGAGTACGGCCTCATCGACAAGGTCCTCACGAGCATGCCCCGCCTCGCCCGTCCCAACAAGAAGGACGATGAAGTCGAGTAATCGTTGACTGTTCGCTCCCGCTCGTTCAATATCGCACAGAGTGCCACGACTATTCCGCCCTGGGAATAGTCGTGTTTTCATGCGCGCCCGGCCCGGTACAATGCCGCCACATCGCACGCACCCCGAAGGGGTGCTCGGACCTATGAAACGTCATCTCCACACCACCACCCTCCTCTTCCTCGCGGCAGGCGTTCTCACCGGCTGCAAGGCCAAGCCCAAAAACTTCGACAATGAGAACGACGCTCTCCGCCGCCGTGTCACCGAGCTGGAGACGCAGCTCGCCGCGACCACCGCCGAGCGGAACGAACTCCAAGCCAAGCTCGCCGAGGCCGCCCGCACCTCAGCGGCAGCGGGGGGGCTTTCCGAGGAGGCCCGGGAAGCGCTCCCGCGCTGCGCCGGCGTCCGCCTCGGCCGCCTCAGCGGCCCCGTCGCTGACGATGGCACGCCCGGTCTCGATGCGATCGATTTCTATGTCCAGCCCTTCGATGGCCGGCAGCGCTTCGTCCCAGTCGCCGGCACGCTGACCGCCTCCGCCGCCTTCATCCCGCGAACCTCGGGCACGGCCGTCCCGCCCCCGCCCCCCCGTGAGCTCGGTCGCGTCACGCTTTCGCCCAACCAACTCCGCGAGGCGTACCGCGCGAGCCCCCTCGGCACGCACTACACCGTCCGCCTCCCTCTCGACCCGCCCAACATGCCCCTCGAAGGAACCGTGGTGCTCCGCGTCGAGCTCCTCGACGCCCTGACCGGCCAGACCTGGCGCGCCGAGCAGTTGGTACCGTGACCACGACAAGGCGGCATCCCCCTTCCCGCTATCATCACCCCATGGCCGCACCGTCTCGACGTCTCAAGTTGAGTTCCTCTCTGTGTTTCTGTGTCTCTGTGGTGCTTCTTGTTGCGATCGCCGGCTGCGACAAGCCCCTGATGTCCAACAAGGAGACCCGCTCGCAGTACGACCGGTACGACCGGGTGCGGTCGGAATACGCGCAGCAATACGTCGAGGACGAGTTCGGCCGGAAGCAGCCCAATGTCCGCGGTCGGCTCGCTCCCAAAGGAAAAACCGGCCAATCCGAAGAGTGAGACGGTGACGGTCCCATAAGTGCGACTTGTGGCGCCCATTCGTTGAACTCGCCCCATCGGCCGCTCTGGAAATGTAATTTCACAAGTGCGGCGCACGAGGCGACCGATCCCTTGTGGGCCGTATACTGAAGCCCGTCGAATCCGCACGGAATCCGCGATCCGATGACCACCACCGCCGAACACGCCACTGCCCAGCCGTCCTTCCGCCCCACCCGGGCGCAGGTCGTGTGGTGCTCGCTCATCGCCTCGATGACCGTCGTGGGCGGCGGGCTGATGACTCTCCAAGGTGGCGGCGTGAGCGCTGCGTCCGCGAAACCGCTCGCGGAGATCGCCCCCCTCGGGCCCGCGACACCCGGTATCGAGTCGATCCTCCAGACCAAGTCGCCGATCGAGAAGAACCGGTGGACTGGGATCGTCATCCACCACTCCGCTTCCGCGATGGGTTCCGCCGAGACGCTCAACGCCCAGTCGCTCGCCAAGGGTCTCAAGGGCCTTGGCTACCACTTCGTCATCGGAAACGGCCAGGGTGCTCCGAACGGTCAGATTTATGTCGGCGCTCGCTGGGCCGACCAGCTTCCTGGAGCTCACACCGCCGGCCCCAAGAGCGAGCAGTACAACCGCACGACGATCGGCATCTGTCTCGTCGGCGATGGCGAACGCCACGCCTTCACCAGCGAGCAGCTCGACAGCCTCGTCCAGCTCGTTTCAACGCTGCAGAAGGAGCTGGGCATCGACGATTCGCAAGTCTTCCTGCACCGTGATGTCGCCCCGACGACCAGCCCGGGCCGCCTCTTCCCGGAGGCCCTGCTCCGCGAGCGCCTCGCCGCGGCGCAGTGATACCGGCGATTCCGACCCCCCTTTTGGGATGGTCCGATCGCTGCCGACGTGCAACAATCAACCCGCGTAGACGTATGGCTTTTCCCCGGCGGGAGTGTGAAGTTTTCACTCACCGTTGAAGTTTCGGCTGGTGTGGCCGATACTGGCAGGTCCGAGTCCGGGGAGAGCGCCGGGGCCATTTCCGGTGCGTATCGTGGGTTTTGCATTAGGGATCGAAGCGGCGTGAGGCATTACGAACCGGCCAAGCCGGGCACCAAGCTCGCGGGGTATGACGTGCTCGCCGAAATCGGGCGCGGGGCCGCATCCATTATTTACCTCGCGCAGGACCCCAAGACAAAGCAAATCTGGGCCCTCAAGCACGTCGAACGCCAGGAGCCCAAGGAAGACCGCTTCCTTAAACAGGCGGAGTCCGAGTACGAGATCTCGCAGAAGGTCCGCCACCCGGCGATCCGGCACATCGAGAGACTCATCCGCCAGCGCCAGATGCTCGTCACGACCAAGGACCTCTTCCTCGTGATGGAGTACGTCGACGGCGTGAGCATCGAGCGGACCCCGCCGCGCACCTTCGAGGAGGCGGTCGAGGTCTTCCGCCAGGTCGCCCTCGCGCTCGACCACATGCACAAGCAGGGCTTCGTCCACGCGGACATGAAGCCCAACAACATCGTCGTGGACGGCAAGGGCCTCGTGAAGATCATCGACCTGGGCCAGGCGTGCGCCGTGGGCACCGTCAAGGAGCGCATCCAGGGCACGCCGGACTACATCGCGCCGGAGCAGGTGCACTGCCGCCCGATCACGCCGAAGACGGACGTGTACAACCTCGGCGCTTCGATGTACTGGATCCTGACGCGCAAGCACATCCCGACGGCGCTCGGCAAGACGGACAGCCTGCTCGGCAAGATCGA
>DASZQL010000261.1:0-9852 GCA_035549675.1 Phycisphaerales bacterium
CGGATCTTGGCGTTTTCGTGGTGCTCGGGGCCCGTGGCCTTGACCTTCAGGGTGTCGCCGACCTTCGGGAGGCCGACTTGCTTGCCGAAGTCGTCGACCTTCACGCCGAGGATCGCCCCCTCGCCCTTGGCCTCGGCCGGGGGAATCTGGATGACCGCGCCCTGGATGTCGTGCACGACCTCGCCGTCGGAGGTCTTCATGACGCCGTTGCCGATCGCGTAATCCCCCGCCTCCGCCTGCTCCCGCGGCTCGAGCTTGCCTTCATTCACCTTGAGCCGGTCGATGAAGGCGTCGATGTCCTTCTCCTGCACTTCGATGACGGGCCGGTTCACCGGGATGCCGTCGAGGCTCGGAAGCTCGAACGTCGGCGGCACCTCCACCTCGACCGTGAACTTCACTTCCTTGCCCGGCTGCAGCTCCAGCGTCGCGAGCTCCTCGGCCCCCTCGGGTTCGCCCAGCACCCGGAGCTTGTGCTCCTCGACCGCGCGCGAGTAGGCCGTCGAGACGAGCTGCTTCTTCGCCTCGTCCTTCACGGCGCCGCCGAAGCGCTTCTCGATCAATCGCGCCGGTACGCGCCCCGGCCGGAAGCCCGGCAGCACCGCCTCGGCGGTCACCGTCGCGAGCGACGCGTCGAGCGTCTGCGACACCTCGTCGCCCGGGATCGTGATCGTGATCTTCTTGCGGCTGGGGCCGATGTCCTCGACGACCGCGCCGGTTCCGGTATCGGCGGACTTGCTGCCCGATTTGCTCTTGGCCATGACGACAACTCCGGGGACCAGGACAGGCGAGCCGACCGGCAAGCCCATCCCCCGCCCGTGTGCGAAGGGGGAACAGGATAGCGGAGTGCGGGCCAACGCTCCCGGCTGCCAGCTTCCGGCTTCCGGCCAACCAGTGCCCAATGCCGAATGCCCAGTGCCCGCCGGTCGCCTGCTACAATCTTCAACTCGGCGTCGTTCGCCGGGGAACGCCGGAGTGGCGGAACTGGCAGACGCAACGGATTCAAAATCCGTCGCCCCTTAAAGGCGTGTGGGTTCGACTCCCTCCTCCGGCATTCAATCGCTTCCGGCTACCGGCTTCCGGCCAATCCATGTTCCGCCTCTTGATCGGATCGGACTTCCGCCTTCCGACTTCCCCCCTTCCCTTCAACACCGAGCACTCAGCACTTTCAACTTTTCACTCCCCGCCCCACCGAGCACTCAGCACTTATCACTTTTTACTTCCGAAGGAATCCAAATGACCGACCAGACCCGCGGCCAGCAGGGCCAGCCCATCCAGATCCGGATGGACGAATCCAAGACCGTCACCACCTACGCCAACACCATCCGCACCGTGCCCGGTCAGGACGAGATCATCCTCGACTTCGGCCTCAACCTCCCCGTCCCCACCAACCCCGGCGAGCAGATGACGATGCAGTTCAGCGTCGGCTCGCGCGTGGTGATGAACTGGACCGCCGCGAAGCGCCTCCAGATGAGCCTCCAGCAGGCCGTCGGCGCGTACGAGCAGAACTACGGCCCCATCGAAGTCACCCCCCCGCCGCGGCAGAACAAGTAAGTCACGCGAAGTCGGATTCACTGCAGAGGCGCAGAGTTCGCAGAGAAGGCATCTGATGAGTGGCCCACTTGCTGCTTTGAGCAAGCACGTTTTTGCATGCCGACAAGCGTCTTCTTGGACGCCACCATGTGTCGTGAAATCACGGGCCTCATCCTGTCCGGGTAGGCCTTTTGCCCCACGACTGTTTTTTCCTCGCCCGGGCGGGCGAGCGATCGTTTCCGGAGGCCGCCGCGCTTCGCGGCGGCCTCCGGACGAAGCCCTTCAACCTGTTCTTCTTCGCCCGGCAGGGCGAACGATTGTCGCGAGTGGCGCCGCGGCAACGCCGCAAGCCACTCGAAGCCGACAACTATCTTCTCTTGTTTCGCCTCGTAGGCGAACCCGCATGGCCTGAGACTGGTGAATGCGAACAGCATCGCGCAGCATCATGCCAGGCGCTTCTGCACGCACGCCCAAAGCCGCGGCCGCTCAACAGCCCCCCCGCACTCCGGGCATGTGCTGCTCGGCAGCCCGCGCGCATCGTACGCGCACGATGGGCACATTCCTGCGCGGAAACGCAGTCGCGCTCTCCGATACGCCAAGAGCGCCAGGACCAGCACCCATAGACCCGAATAGAGCAGCACATTCGCCGCGAGGCCCGACCAAATGGGAAGCACGGGCCCGACGGGCAGGCGCGCGACGTAGTAGACATTTCCAATCCGGTTGAGGAGCGGAAGCTTGGAAAGACTTCCACCGGGCATGGTCCACGCGCCGAACGACACGCCGCCGCGAACCCAGCTCAACTCGTAGGGCGAACAATGAAAGGACAAGAACGGAAATCCTGTCGCGGTGTCGAGCGCATCGCGCGGAAACATTGCCGACAGGTTTTCCGCCTGAGCCCCCCGCCGGTTCGCATCCCACGCGCCGCACCAGCCCGGTATCCGATCTCCGATCTCGTCGTTCGGCGCCTCTTCAAGCAGCACCATCGGCGTAACAAGCTGGCCGATGTTCCATTGAACATCCATGCGCCCGAACTTGCGATAGATCCCGACGCCGATACGGTCGCCACCGATCCGCGTCGGGCCCGCGGATGCCACTGAGAATGGTCCGGCCGGTCTGATGATCCATCCAATCAACCACGCAACAATCAGATTCGTCAAGAATCCTGCGCTCAGCACGATCGCAATCCTTGGGATCGACAGTCGCACGAGAACCACCTCTCGCTACGCGCGCCCTCGGCCGCACTCCGGGCACGGCGCATCGCCTATGCCACAAAGATCGTACCCGCACGCAATGCAGAGACCCCGATTGATTCGGCGTCGCAGCCGAATCTGACCGGGTACTAGAAACAGCGTTCCCCATACAGTGCCGTAAACCAAGGTGTTGCCCGCCATGCCAGGCCAGATCGGCCAGTAGGGCATCACGTGGTCGGGCAGCAACATTTGCCCCGATCGTACGACGGTATAAGTCGGAAACTTTCGACCGCCAAGAATCTTGACAGGAAAACCCGCACCGCTGCATGTCAAAGTTCGGAACGGCAGCCCGACGGCCAGATCAATGCGATTGACAACATGCACCAGACCAAACGGCATGGGGACTTCACGCAGTTCCCTTCGCCAAAATGAAGCCCAAGCCGGAACGTGCTCTGCGGGCACCGCGCCCTGAAAGACCTCGGCGGCGAACTCGACCGTGGGACTGATACGAGTGCGCCTCAACTCCCACCACAAATCACGCCGCCCAAGACTCGCTCCGCACCCGACCGTGAGCTCCGCTCGCTGATCCCGGCCCTCTTCGATAATCGTCGCATACTCCGCTGGCAGTGACGAACGACCCCACCAAGCGATCGCCCACGCCACGCCAAGATTTGTGACCAGCCCCAGTGCGAGGAAGATCGCAATCCGCGGGATCGTTCGCAGCACAAGAACCGCCTTCCTCCTATACGTGCCCGCTCCCCCGCCCCGGCCAAGTCCACTCCACCCCCGGCGTGTACCCCAGCGCCCTGTACAGCGCCTCGCGCGTCTGCACGCGTGAAAGAAACGCGCTCACGTCCCCATCCCGCTTCAAGTCGCCTAGAATCCGCGTCACTTCCCCCATCGCCGCGCGGAGCGTCGTCACCGGCCAGATGACCGCGTGGTACCCGAGCTTTGCGAACCGCGAAAGCGGAATCACAGGAGTTTTCCCGAACTCCGTCATGTTCGCTAGCAAATAAACGCTCTTCGAGTGCGACCGCAGCGCCTCGGCGACCTTCCCGAACTCCTCCTCCGAAGCGAGTCCTTCCGGGAAGATCATGTCCGCGCCGGCGTCGATGTACGCCTTCGCCCGCGTGATGACCGCGTCGATCCCCTCAACCCCCCGCGCGTCCGTCCGCGCGCACACCACGAACGACCCGCGCCCAGGTGGCCCGGAACTCCGTGCCGGGTCTTTCCCATCAATTGCATCCCGCGCCCCCGCCGCCCGCGAAACCTTCTCCAGCATGTGATCAACCGGCACGAGCGACTTGCCGTCCAGATGCCCGCACCGCTTGGGGAACACCTGATCCTCGATGTGGAACCCCGCCGCCCCGGCGCGGGCGTATTCGTGCAGGACCCGCACCAGCATCTCCCCTTCGCCGAACCCCGTGTCCGCGTCCGCCAGCACCGGCAGCCCGCTCGCGCGCGAGACCTGCTCGACCACATTGCAGAACTCATTGAGCGTGACCAGCCCGATATCCGGCACGCCGAACGAGGCGCTCACCGCCGCCCCCGAGACGTACAGCCCCTCGAACCCCGCCTGCGCCGCCAGTCGCGCGACCATCCCGTTGAACGCGCCGGGCAGCCCGACGCAGGTCCGGTCCATCATCGCGCGTAGCCGGGCGCCCGGGGAGGCGGCGTTGTTCATCGAAGTGGCGGGAAAACTCATGCGCTCGGTTCCTGGGGGTGAATAACTCTAGCGTGGGGCCTCGACGACGCACCAAAGCCAAGGCTGCGCCGCGAACTCACAGGATATATTCACGCCATGAGCAGACGCACGGTCACCGCCGCTTCAGCAGTTCTTCTGGCGAGTTCTTTCAGCGCGTTCGCCGCCGATGCGCCCGCCGTTGAAACGAAGCCGACGCTCCCCGCCGAAGCGATGAAAGCCGTCTCGCCAGAGCGCATCAAAGCCGACATCGACAAGCTCGTTTCCTTCCGCACGCGTCACACGCTCAGCCCGATCAACAACCCCGTCCGCGGCATCGGCGCCGCCCAGAAGTGGCTCCTCAACCAGTTCAACGAAGCCAACCGCGCCAACCCCCCCAAGTTCGGCATGATCAAAGCGTGGACCGAGTCCTGGTCCGAAGCCCCTCAGGAACTCCTCCCCGAGGGCGCTAACCTCACCAGTGTCTTGGGTGGCCTCCGCGGCGTCGCCCCGCTCGCCCAGGACAACTTCGTCTACGTCGTCGCACACTACGACTCGCGCAACGACAATCCTTTCGACTTCGAAGGCGATGCGCCCGGCGCCAACAACAACGCCTCGGGCGTCGCGGCGACGCTCGAAATCGCTCGCGCGCTCGCGAACAAGCAACTCGACGCGACCGTTGTTTTTTTCCTGTCGAGCGGCGAGGAGCAGGGCCTCCTCGGCGCCAAATACTGGGTCCAGCAAGTGATGGCGCAGGACCAGCACATCATTGCCGTGATCAACCTCGACACCATCGGCGCGCCAGGCCCCGCCGGACGCAACGCCGTCAGCGTCTACTCGCCTGGGCTGGACAAGTCCGGCAGCAGCTCGCAGCGCGAAATCCGCGCGAAGCTGAAAGCGGAGAACGATTCACCCAGCCGCCAGCTCGCGAGGTACTTCGTCGAGATCGCCGCCCTCGAGCAGACCGCCGTTCAGCCGAAGCTGGTGGTCCAGGCCGACGCGAACCTGCCGACGGGCGACTACACCGCGTTTCTTGAGGGGGGCTACCCATCGGTTCATCTGTCCGAAGCGACACCAGACGCCGCCGACGCCGTGGACCCCGCGTACATCGCCGATGTCGCGCGCCTCAACGCCGCGGTCATCGTCCATCTCTGCAACGCCCCGTCTGCTCCGAAGAATGTCCGAATCGCCCCGGCCGCCACCGGCGAGGCCACCGATCTGCAATGGGTTGAAAACATCGAGCGCGACGTCGCCGGCTACGAAGTCGTCTGGCGCGAAGCCGCGGCATCGGCATGGCAGCACAGCAAGAACGTCGGGCTCGTGACCTCCGCGACACTCGACGTAAAGCGCGATGACGCCCACTTCGGCGTCCGCGCCTACGACAAGTACGGCTACAAGAGTCCCGTCGCTTTCCCCGTCGGCGCGAAGGAATAGCGGTGTCGAACACGCCCCTGCCCATCGACTGCCCGCGCGTGCTCCCGACGCGCGAGGGATACGACCTCTGGTCCGAGATCTACGACGGCGAGGGCAACCCGCTCATCACCCTCGAAGAGCGCGAAGTCGCCCATCATCTGGGGGACGTCCGGGGTCTTTCGATCGCCGACATCGGCTGCGGCACGGGACGCCATTCCGCGCGCCTCGCGATGGCCGGCGCGAAGGTCACCGGCGTGGATTTCTCCCACGGCATGCTGAGCCGCGCCGGCTCCAAGCCCGGTGCTGAGCGAGTGACCTTCATCGAGCACGACATCAACCACCACCCCTTGCCGCTGAACGGCCGCGCCTTCGACCGCGTGATCTGCGCGCTCGTCGTCGATCACATCGCCGACCTGCGCGGCCTCTTTGGCGAGCTCGGCCGAATCTGCCGCGCGGGCGGATCGGTGCTGGTCACCGTGATGCACCCCGCCATGATGCTCAAGGGCGTGCAGGCGCGCTTCACCGATCCCGCGACCGGCCTGGAGACGCGCCCGCAGAGCGTCGCGAACACGATCAGTGACTACGTGACCGCCGCGCTCGGCGCGGGGCTCCGGATCGCGCACATCTCCGAGCACGCCGTCGATGAGGACCTCGCGCGGACGGTCCCCCGTGCAGCGAAGTACCTCGGCTGGCCGATGCTTCTGGTGATGAAGCTCTCGACCTGAGGGGCCGAACGATGCCGGAACCGGCGGGTGATCGCGGATCGTTGGACCAGCCGCCGTCGCCGGTGACGCGCACCGAGCGGTGGCACGTCGCCTGGCTGCTCATCGCGGCGGCGATTGTCCTGCTCTGGCCCACCCACGCGTGGAAGAGCTACCGCAATGTGATGGAAGCCGTGCGCCTCTACGAGGTCCGCGCGATCGTCGAGGACGGCACGTTCTGTATCGACCGGCAGATCAAGGAATACGGCGACCTCAACGGCCGCGCCTCGGTGGACGGCCGCGCCTACAGCGACAAGCCGATCGGCCTTTCCCTCGCCGCCGTCCCGGCGTATTGGGCCATGCACCGCATCGGCTCGTGGACCGGCGTCGACTGGACCATGCAGGCCCTGCGCTACGCGGCGGCCGCTCTGTGCGTCACGCTGCCCACCATCCTGATCGGCGGCGTGATGTACCGCGCCTGGCGAAGCATGGGCATCGCGCACGGGCTCTCCATGCTGGGCGTCGGCGTGTACTTGTTCGGCTCGCTCGCCACGCCCTATTCCACGCAGTTCGTCGGCCACCAGCCCGCGGCGGTGCTCGTCTTCGGTCACTTCGCCCTGTCGAGGTCGTTCACGAAGACAACACCAGGATGGATGTTCGCGCTCGCCGGCTTGATGGCCGGCTGGGGCGCGATGACGGACTACTTCTCCGCCTTCGCGCACGCCATCATCGGCCTGAGCTATGCGCGGCGGCCCCGCTGGACGGGCCTCGCCTGGGGCGCGTTCGGCGCGTTGATCGGATTCGCACCGCTGCTGATCCACAACGCGATCACCTTCGGCGGCCCCCTGAGTCCGGCCTACGCGCACGAGGCAACGAAGGAGTTCACGGCCCAGCACACCACGGGTTTTCACGGCGTCGTCTGGCCACGATGGGAATCGGTGGCCGGTTTGTTGATCTCGCGTGAGAAGGGACTGCTGGTGTTGTGCCCGTATGTCGCGATGGCAATCGCCGGCGCGGTCGTGGGCGTGATGAACCCGCGCTGGCGGCGCGAGGCAATTGTGTGCGCGGCATCCGTACTCACCGTCGGATTCCTCGCCTGCTCGGTGCTGGAATGGAAGGCCGGCTGGACCATCGGCCCGCGCCACATGGTGAGCGTGATGCCGCTCATCATGACACTCGTGGTCATGGCGGTGTCGCGATGGAAACTCCTCACGCCGTGGCTCGCAATATTCGGTCTCGCCAGCGGAGCCGTGATGCTCGGCGCGACGTTCACGCTCCCCGCCTTTGACGCGGCCTTCGGGAATCCGATCGCGGAACAGACGGCCTATCTCGTGCGCGAAGGGGCTCTCACCACAACCATCGGCTCCTCTATCGGCTGGCCCCGCTGGTGGGCGCTGGCGGTTCCTGCCGCCGCGGTGCTGCTCGCGGTGTGGCTGATCGGGCACGCAATCCGGCGCGAGCTGCTCCGGGGTTACGGCGTGAGCACGATCGCGGCGATCGTGGCCGTGTCATGCGGCGGATGGTGGCTTCTTCAGGATCACCCGACCGAACCGCGGCAACGCGTCACCGCCCAGGCCAAGCTCGCGGGTTACCTCGACCACCACGACGTGAAGGCGGCCACCCTCGAGCGAGCGCTCGCGGCCGACCCTTCACCAACGCTCTGGGGCGCCGCCGGACCCATGCTCGTGACCGCGTATCACGACATGGGCGATACCGCTCGCGCCCGCGAGGCGACGGACCGGTGGAAGAATGGAATCGGCGCAGCGAAACGACCGTGAAGTCCGGAACGACTACTCGAACTTCCCCTTCACCTCCAGCGGCGAGTGATTGATCTGCGAAATATCCGCCGCGGACTTTGAAGCCAGGTTCGAGTAGCGTGCGACGAGCGGCGCCGGATCGGGCGAGCCCGCCGGGGCCGCGATGCCGCCCAGCAGCTTGAACTTGTGACTCAGGATGTCGCGCAGGTTCGCCGTCGTATTCCGCGCGTGGCCGGCGGGGTACATGATGAACCCCGAGTCGTGCGTCGCGCCGCCCGCGTCGGTGATCTGGATCGAGGTCGGGATGCCGTCCGGATACTTCGCGTCGTACTCCTTGCCGCCATGGCGGAAGTCGATCTTCGCCATGAGCGACCGCGCGATGGGGTGGAAGATCGCCGACTCATCGACCTTGTAGTCGAAGGGGCTGAGCATCAACGACTTCCAGACTTCATCGTTGGCCCCGCCACCCTTCGCGAGCGAGCCGTGCTTCGCCTTCCACTCGAGCGCCTTGCGGAGGAGCGTCGAGACGATGTACGCCATCGAGTGGTCCGCGCTCTGGCGCGTGCGCGGGTCCTTCTTGGCGGGGTTACCGATGATGCCGAAGGCGGGCTCATACGCCGTGATCGTGATCGACTTGATCTTGTTGCCGCTCGGATCGTCGAGCAGCGCCGGATTCTTCATGATGAGATCGATCGCCCCCTGCAGCGCACCGGCGGACTGGTGCTCGTAGAGGCCCATCTTGAAGTGCATCCCCATCACGGCGAAGTCCTTGCCGCTGTGCGCGAGGTGCAGGTCGATGGGCGAGTCCCCCACCT
Source organism: Phycisphaerales bacterium (assembly GCA_035549675.1). Lineage (GTDB taxonomy): Bacteria > Planctomycetota > Phycisphaerae > Phycisphaerales > UBA1924 > DASZQL01. Next base: position 9,088 of record DASZQL010000261.1, read on the forward strand.
CCTTCCACCGGTCCTTGCCTTCGGTGGTCGGCTCAAAGAAGCGGAAGATCGCCTCGGGGTTGCGGAAGATGTCCTTGGGGCCGATGAAGCCGCGCATCGCGCGCTTCATGCTGAGCACCGCGACTTCGGAGCTGATCGCCGCCGAGGCGCCCTTGGAGTCGCTGAGCTGCTTGCCCGCTCGGATCGCGCGCCACGGAATGTAGTGCGCCACGACCATGCCGATCGCCGATTCGATCTGCTCCGCCGTCGCGCCCATCAGCGCGCCGTACGTCGCCGCGGACCCGATCGCGCCGTGCACGACGTGATCAATCTTGTACGTCTTGAGCGAGAACACCTCCGCGAGCCGCCCGCGGATCTCATCCAGCAGCACCATCGCCCGCAGCGCCGTCTTGCCATCCAGCCCTCGCTGCTGGCACGCCGCGATCACGACCGGATAGAAATCGTTATGCCCGAACTCCCCCGCCGTGTGCCCGCGCGCCGGATTGAACCCGAAGTTCGTTCCGTTGCTGTCCCACTCGCGCACCGCCGCGGAGTTGGCCACGACCGCCTTCTCGGGCTGCACCCAGGGCGTCGCCGCCGTGCTGCCAAAGACGCTCGCGCCCATCGCCGCGCTGGGTACCGGATAGTCCAGCGCCTCCTGGCGCAGGATCGTCGGCGAGTTGGTGCCGAGCGCCAGCGCCGACAAACCACAGAGCGTTGCATCGACGAAGAAGAGCTCGGCACGCTCAAGAACCGAAGCATCAGGCCCCGCCCCGAGCTTGCCCG
>DASZQL010000262.1:0-18822 GCA_035549675.1 Phycisphaerales bacterium
TTGGATTCCCCCGTCCGCGTCGCGATCCGACCGTCCATCGTCTGGGCCCATTTCGCGATGACCCACGGCAGGCCCGTCGTGACGCGCTTGATGAAGGGCTCGCTCACCGCCAGCGCCAGCCGCGACAGCGGCCGCTCCTCCGCAACGATCCCCGCCGCGCGCAGCTTTTCCGCCCCGCCCGCAGAAATCGCATTCGGATCCCGCCGCGCATACACCACGCGCCCGATCCCCGCCGCGATCAGCGCGTCCGTGCAGGGCGGCTGCTTCCCGAAATGGCAGCACGGCTCGAGCGTCACCCACGCCGTCGCGCCCCGCAGCATCTCGGCCACTTCTCCCGCCGCGCGCCGCCTCGCATCCTCCAGCGCTTCAACTTCCGCGTGCTTATCCCCGTACCGCCGGTGATGCCCGATCCCCAGCACCTCGACCCCAGCGCCCATCTCGCGCCCGATCACGCACCCCACCATCGGGTTCGGTTCGACATGCCCCTCCCCGCGCAGCGCTACGAGCGCCGCCCGTTTCAGCATCAACCGGTCCAGCCTGTCGCGATCCGTTGCGTTCATTCCACCGCGCATTTTCTTTCCGAGATTCGGCGCCATCTTTCCCAACTACTCTACTGGCATGCCCGATCCGCAGCCTCATCCCTCATCGTCGTTCGCCGGCAAGACCTGCCTCGTCACCGGCGGCACCTCCGGCATCGGCCTCGCGACCGCCCGCGAGCTGGCGCGCCAAGGGGGGACCGTCGTCATCACCGGCAGGGACGCTAGCCGCGCTGAAGCCGCGGTCGAGTCCATCCGCGCCGAGAGCAGCAATCCTCATATCTCCTTCCTCTGCGCCGACCTCTCCTCGCAAGCCGAAGTTCGGCGGCTGGCTCGCGAGTTTCGCGCCGCGCATTCTCGCCTCGACGTCCTCATCAACAACGCCGGCGCGATCTTCGAATACAAGCGCCGCACCGTTGACGGCGTCGAGATGACCCTCGCCCTCAACCATCTCGCCTATTTCCTGCTCACCATCGAACTCCTCGACCTGCTGAAAGCGAGCTCGCCATCGCGCATCATCGTGGTCTCCTCCGGCGCTCACAAGGACGTTGCTGCCTTCGACTTCGATGACCCGCAGGCCGATCACCCCGCCAAGTGGCGCGGCGTCTACTCCGACTCCCGTTGGCGGAGCCTCTTCTACACCCTCGCCCTGCCTTGGGCTCACCCCGCTTTCTTGCTGTACGCGCAGAGCAAGCTCGCAAATCTCCTGTTCACATACGAGCTCGCCCGCCGCCTTGAAGGAACGGGGGTGACCGTCAACGCGCTCCACCCCGGCGTCGTTGCCACCAACTTTTCCAGCCAGGGCGGCCCGTATTCGTGGTTCATGCGACGGTTCGTGTCTTTCAAGGGAATCACGCCCGAAGAAGGCGCTAAGACCGTCGTCTACCTTGCTACGTCGAGCGACGTCGAACCCGTCTCGGGCCGTTACTTCATCAACGAAAAAGCAGCCGAATCATCGCCCGCGTCGCACGATGCAAACGCCGCGCGCCGCCTCTGGGAACTCAGCGAGCAACTCACGCGCGCCGGACCAGCGTCCGCCGCTCATCTTCCGTGATCCACTCGCGCGCATCACGGAGCCACCGCCTCGCGTCCGTGTTGTACCCCGCCGTCGGCTTGAGCTCAGTGACGCGCCCGCACCAATACCGGTTGAACCGGGCCATGAACAGCTCGCGGACCAGCTTCGCCGCCATCGACGCCAGCGCCACCGGCAGGTGCCGCCCCTCCGCCTCGATCGTGAACATCACGCTCATCCGCCGGGGCCGAGCACCACTGTTGGATCCGGCGGGCTCCACGATCTCGTACCGGCTCCGCGCCTCGCATTCCTCCACCACGCGCACCTCGGCTTCCGGAAATACCTTGCCGAGCACGCCGGCGTACGACGTCCGCCCTCCCTGCCGGTCTACCACAACCCGCGGCCCGTGTTCATCCAGATCCTCTCGCGCCGCGTGCTCGTCCCAGGCGCCGCGCAGGAACTCCGCGACGCGCTCGAAGCTCACCGCCGCCTTGGTCCCCATCCGATCGAACCCGTCATTGAAGGCCGTTTCCGACACCGCCCGCGCGCACACGCCACGCGGCTCCACCCCCGCTCGTTCCATCACCCCGCTCAGCAACGACGCCATCACCGAGAGCTCATCAGCCGTGCAACCCAGCGGCAGGGCGCTCGGCTCGCTCGCGTACCATTTCTCCTCGAGCGAGCCCACGCCCATCCGCTCGAACAACGCCGCGTCGTCCGCGCATCGGCCCCCTGAACCGTCGCCATCGTCGGCGTTCCCCTCCTCGCGCTGCGCCCACAGCATCGAGAGCACGCCCCGCTCCAGGTGAAACAGCGGGTGTCGCTTCTCCGAGTCGTTGGCCAACTTCAACTTCTTCGAATCGTCGATCGCGATGCGACCGCGCTTCACCGCGTCCGCGCCCTTGCGGCAGACGCCGCCCCGCATCAGCTTCCATAAATCCGGGGCCTTCGCGCCAGGCTCCCAAGCGTCCACCTCGAACGCCGCGCACCCGACGCACAGCGGCCCGAGCAGCGGCCCGTACCCCGCTTCGTCGATGCCCACGTACACCAGCTTGAGCCCGTCGGCGCCCAACGCCCCGCCTCCCGATCTCGCACGCGCAGGAGCCACAACACGCGGCTCGATCGCAACCCGGCGATCCCCGCTTCCCGGCGCGTGCAGTTCCCAGTCTTATCTCTGCGGCGTCGGTCCCTTGACGTCTTCTGTCACAGGAGCCGTGGGCGTGCTCGACTTGCCGCCGAACAAACCCATCTGCCATGCCGTCACCACGCCGGCGATCGCCAGCAATACGACCACGATCACGATTTTCTTGGCGTTCTTGTCCATTAGTCGCATCCTTTGACGCCGCTCGACCGCCCGTCGGGCGCTCGCCTGCAACGCTCGTTCCAATCTACCAACGCGACGATCGCCCGGTCAACAAAAGAAAAAACGCGGCGGGAGTCGGCTCCCGCCGCGCCAGGATATTCAGCAAGCTCAAACCAGCGATGCTTTAGAGATCACGACCCTTCAGACCGCCGCACGTCGCGAGGAAGGGGAAGGCCGTCCCGCCGACGCTGGCGTTTCTCCAGCACCCGAACCGTTCGCCACCGTTGGAGGTCATGATGTCGCCGCCCATGAACACCGTCTTCGCGCCGCCGTCGGCTGTCGCGACCGGGATTTCAACACCGCCGCCCTGGAACCAGTGGATCAGAGCCGTGTTGTGCCAGGAATAGTTCATCCAGTACAGGACCTTCTTGTCCGGGAAATCGATCTGCGACGAGGTATTGAACTGCAGCGCGCCGGGCGGGTAGCTGAAGGCGCACGCCTTCGTGAACTCGGCCTGCGTCGCGAACACGGAGGAGGCCACATATGCCGTCGGCGAATACAGGTAGCTGCCGGTCTGGAAGATCTGCTCGTACGCCAGGGGCGAGCTGCCCTGGTAGTGCTGCTCCGAAGCGATGCTCCCGATACTGCCGTTGTTGTCCTTCACCCACTGCTTCCAGTTCGACCAGATCTCGGGCATGCGCGTGGACGAGGGCGAGAGCAGCACATCATTAAGCATCTGCAGGCCTTCGCCTTCGACGAGATAATTGCCCGTATCGCAGATCCAGTAGAGGTCGGCCAGCGTGGATTGCGTGATGTCGGGGTAGAACGTGTCGCCCGGGATCGCCGTGAAGACCGTCTGAACCTGGTTCGCGTCCGTGAAGGCCCAGCCCTTGGTCGGGAACGGGGGCGTCGAGCCGCCGCAGGCGAACCGACGAGCGGGGCGGCCGCGAGCACCGTTACCCGACGTGCCGGCGCCCGCTTCGAATGCGTCGGGGCCTTCCGGTGCGTTGGGCAGACGGTCACGGTTCTGCGCCGCATGGTTCGCGGCGGCCGTCGCGTGCTGCTTCATGTTCGCCGTGCACTTCAGCACGCGCGCCCGGCGACGAACTTCGCCGACCGCCGGGAGCAGGAGGCTCACCAGCAGCGCGATGATGCTGATCACCACCAGGAGCTCGATCAGCGTGAACCCGCGATGTCCCGCCTTGCGATTCGCCATACCGGTTCTCCATCGGGCCCAACCGGCCCGCGTCCAATAGCCTGTCCTTCAACGACTTGCCGCCGCGCTTGAACTCAGTCGCGGCGGCCAATGTACATCAATCCTACCACCGTTCGTGATATTTCCCAAGCCCGTTCCCGCCCCCGCTTCTCCGTCCGTTCCTGAATGCGGCTGAGAGGAGTCGAACCTCCACGGGTGTAACCCCACTAGAACCTGAATCTAGCGCGTCTGCCAGTTCCGCCACAGCCGCTCGCATTCGGGCCGGAAGCATACACGCGCCGATCCAAACAACAAGCCGGGCCAGACTCCGCCGCACAAGCACGAAAAACCCATGCTCCATGGTGCACGACACTCCGTTGTCCGCCAATCTCACCGCCTCACACCGGATCACCTCGCGCCGGATCATGCCCTCGGAAAGAGCGGAGAACGCCAGCGCTGCAGCCCGTCCAACCCCCTACGCCCCCCGACCCGCCCCGGTTGCAACGCCTCACGCTCGACGCTGGAGAATCACCAGTGTTAGGTCGTCAGCCGGGTTCTGGGCCTGAAAATCGTCCACATGGCGCACGATCCGCTCGCATAACTCGCGAGGCTGCAAGCGTCCGTGCTCATTGAGGATCCCCGCCAAGCCGTCCTCACCGAAGAACTGCCCACCGGGCGTGCGGGCCTCCGAGACACCGTCGGTGAAGAACACAAGCGTCTCGCCGCGCCCGAGCATCTGAGTTCTCTCTTCGTACTTCATCCCGTCGACCGCGCCGAGCACGGTCCCCGTCACCTCGCCGAATCGCGCGACCGTTCCGTCGCTGCGCACGGTCAGCGGCACGGGATGGCCCGCATCGGCGTACACGAACTCGCCGCTCGCTGGGGTGTACCGGCCGACCCACACGGTCACGAACATCCCCGATTCGTTGTCCGCGATCAGCGCCCGGTTCGCTTCCTCGAGCGCCTCCGCCGGTCCCGCGCCGCGCATCAGAAGATCGCGCAGGAGCGTCCGCGTCACCGCCATGAAGATCGCCGCGGGAATCCCCTTGCCCGAAACGTCCGCGATGACGAGGTGCATCGTCTCCTTCTCGGTAAAGAAGAAGTCGAAGAAATCGCCCCCCACCAGCTTCGCTGGCGTGCTGGACGCGTGCAGGCCCAGGTCGTCTCGTGATGGAAAGACACGGGGTAGGAGCGCCGCCTGGATCTGCCGCGCCACCTTCAACTCCGTCTCCACCGCTTCGCGCGCCGCCGTTTCCTGCGTCAGCGCCGCGATGTGCTGCCGGAGCTCGACCACCATCCCGTCGAACGCTCGCGCGAGACGTCCGATCTCGTCATGCCCGCGCCGTTTCGGGTGCCCGCACGCCGCTTCGCCTTCACCGCCGAGCAGCTCGCCGCGACGAAGGCGTTCGACATCCTCGGCGAGTCGCTGCACCGGGCGGACGATCCACGTTCCCATCACCACCACGATCCCGAGCACCAGCACGACGATCCCCGCGCCCAGCATCGTCCGTGTCTGGAGGTGCTTGTAGACCGGCGCCATGATCTCGTATTCATCGATCGCACCGAGGACCGACCAGCCGGTGGATTCGATCGGGGCATAGAACCCCCAGTCGGCGCTCCCGTCAGGATGGGCGAAACGGCCGGCGCCCCGCTCGCCGCGCAGCATCGCGCGACCGATTTCCGCGATGCCCGGATCGTTCAATGTCTTCGCCAGCGTGAACGGCGTGTGCTCCTGCTCGAACAGCACCAGCGGCCGGATAAACCGCCCTTCGCGGCTGAGAATCAGCACCTGTGTCGGTGTCTTGAATCCCCGGAGCGCGTGCTCCTCGAGCCTCTCCAGATGTATATCCGTGTTGACGGTCCCGCGGAACACGCCATTCTCGAAGAACGGCGCCACGTACGTCACCATCGCCACGTTGCCGGCGCCCGTGTCAAAGAACGGCTCCGTCCAGTAAGGCCGGCCGGTCGTCCGCGGCACGCTGTACCACTTCCATTCCTCTTCGAGATAGTCGTACGCATCGGCGACGTCCATCCGCACGAACGAGTCGTCCGGCGCCCGGTAGACGTACGGGCAGAATAAGTCCGGATTGGGCTTGGGCTTGTCGCCTTCGGCTTCGGGAATCGTAAGTTCCCCCGGCGCCGCTCTGGCGCCCCGAAACCCCCCGGGCTCGAACGAGATGCACGAACCGTAGATCAGGCAGTTCCCCGACACATTGAGCGCCGCGAGGTCGTACAGGTCGCGCTCGCTCATCTCGGGGAAAGCTTCCAGCGTCTTCGCGGCGGAGATCGACACCTGCGCGACGCGCTGGAACTCGCTATCCAGATCACTCGCTAATCGTCCCGCCACCTCGGTCATGCGTTCCGCGGTGGCCTGGAAAGCCGCCTCACGCAGCCGGAAATAGTCGTACACGCCCCCGCCGACGAGCAGCACCGTCAGCGGCACGCCGATCGCCGCAATCAGTTTCCACCGGATCGAGAAGAGCAACCCTCAAGCCTTTCCGCCGCGCATACAGAGCGGCCAAACGGCAAGAGTAGCTGACCTCCCTTCGCGTGCTCTGCGCGGCAAGCGGGTTGATTTCAACCTCGGGCCCGAAGCCACGTTCAAGCCGTCGCGTGCGGCTTCATTCTCCCGACATCATTGTCGCGATGAGTTCGACCACCGCCGCGAGCTGGGTCGAGGAATCCATCGGCTCGTTCGTCTCCCGGAAGTCGGCGAAGTTCTCGTACCCGAGCACCTGCGCCGCTTCGTCCGGATTCAGCACCGCCATGCAAGGGAAATCCCAGGATCCATGCGACAACCTGACACAGCGGGCGCGAAGCGCGCCGGTGCAGTCGCCGGCGCATTAACCGGCCGTTGCACGTGCTCGCCGGAACCGTAAAGCACTACAGTCCGCTTCGGGCAGCGGCCTGTAGTGGCACGGGGCGCGCCTTTTCCTTCACGGCCCGCTCTTCTTGATTATTCCTCGTCGCCGTCCTCTTCCTCGGCCTCCGCCGCCCCCGCGGCCGGAGCGCCCGCCGGGACCGCGTGCTTCGCCGAGAGCACCTGCTTGCGCACCTCATCGAAGAGCTCGGGGTTGTCCTTGAGGAACTTCTTGACGTTCTCGCGGCCCTGGCCGAGGCGGACCTCGCCGAAGCTGAACCAGGCGCCGGATTTCTCGATCACGCCGCAGTTCGAGGCGAGGTCGAGCAGGTCGCCGGATGTCGAGATGCCCTCGTCGAACATGATGTCGAACTCGGCGTCGCGGAAGGGCGGGGCGAGCTTGTTCTTGACGACGCGGGCGCGGACGCGGTTGCCCACGTTCTGCTCGCCGTCCTTGATCGCGCTGATGCGCCGGATATCGATGCGGACCGAAGAATAGAACTTCAGCGCCCGGCCGCCAGTGGTGGTCTCGGGCGAGCCGAACATCACGCCGATCTTCTCGCGGATCTGGTTGATGAAGATGACGGTGCACTGGCTCTTGGCGATCGCGCCGGTGAGCTTGCGGAGCGCCTGGCTCATGAGCCGCGCCTGCAGGCCCACGAAGCTGTCGCCCATCTCACCTTCGATCTCGGCGCGAGGGACGAGGGCCGCGACCGAGTCCACGATGACGACATTCACCGCGTTGGAGCGGACCAGCAGCTCGCAGATCTCGAGCGCCTGCTCGCCCGTGTCGGGCTGGGAAACGAGAAGCTCATCGACATTCACACCGATCCGGCGCGCCCACGAGGGGTCGAGCGCGTGCTCGGCGTCGATGAACGCCGCGACCCCGCCGCCCTTCTGCGCGTGGGCGGCGACGGTGAGCGCGAGCGTCGTCTTGCCCGACGACTCCGGCCCGAAAATCTCGACCACGCGGCCGACGGGAATTCCTCGACCCCCGAGCGCGAGGTCGAGCGAGATCGCGCCGGTCGAAACCCCGGCGCCGCCGGCGACGACCGACTCGTCCATGCGCATGATCGCGCCCTTGCCGAAGGCCTTCTCGATCTGCTGCACCGTCCGCTGCAGCGCCTGGTTCCTCTGCTTGTCCTCGATCGTCGATGCGGCCTCGGCGCGCTTGTTCACGGTGGTTGCCCCGCCTTCCCTGGATGAGTGCCTGCCGTTGAGTTTGACCGATTCTTCCGCCGTCGCGCTGACCATATCGAGGGCTCCTTGGCTGTTCAATCCACCCGTGACGAACGTGGTTGGGGGTTTACTGATCAGTAAACCCGATGTACGGATGCTAGTCGGTACTGTACGGATGATGGTTGGGATGTCAATGCCAAGTTCGGATAATTTTCGCTTCCGAAATCAGATTCGTCCAAAACGGCGTTCTAACGCGGAGATGAACGATTCGCCCCGCTCTTCGAAGTGCGTGAACTGGTCCCACGAGGCGCAGCCGGGGCTGAGGAGGATGGCGTCGCCGGCTTTGAGAAAGTCGGCCGCGGTCTCAATCGCGCGCTCGAGGGTTTTGCAGTCATGCGCGCGGCCGCCGGCGCGGTTCACTTGCGCGGCGATCGTGGGGCCCGTGACGCCGATGGTGTAGACGTGTGCGCAACGGGATGCGGCGTCGCACATGAGCCCGAGGTCGATCTTCTTGTCGTACCCGCCGGCGATGAGATGGACGCGCGCGGCGCCGAGTGTTGGTTCTTCGTCGAGCGCCGCGATGGCGAGGGCGGCGGACTCGGGCGTCGTGCTCTTGGAGTCGTTGTACGCGCGAAAAGACGGGCGGCGGTTGCCGATGCCGCCGGCGCCTTCTGATGACGCGCGCCCGGGCGGGAGCGCGAACTCGCCGACGAACTGGAGTCGGTGCGCGAGGCCGGCGTACGAACGGATCGCGCTCAGCGCGGCGGATTCATCGAAGCCGAGCATGACGAGCGCCCGCGCGGCGGTGACGGCGTTGAGGCGGTTGTGGCGACCCGGCAATGCGATGGTGCCCGCGAGCTCGGCATCCGCATCGGCGACCCATTCGAGGCGCTTGTCGGCGAGGCGGAGGCCGGCGTCGTCGGCCCAGGGGCGGAGCGATTCGTGGAGGATGGCCGCGGCGCCGGCGGGCTGGTGACGGAGGATGTGCTGCTTGGATCGCTCGTAGTGCGAGAACTCGGCGTGCCAGTCGAGATGATTGGGGGAGACGTTGGTGACGACGGCGAGGTGAGGGGAAAAGGCGGCGCCGACCGGAAGACCGGTCGGTGGCACGAGACTATTGCTGTTCGAGCGCGTCGCGCCGATGGCCTCATTGCTGAGCCAATAGAGCATGGCGCTGGAGAGTTCGAGGACGACCCAGTCGTTCGCGTGGATGTTGGGGAGATCGGAGAGGAGGGAGCCGCCGATGTTGCCGCCGAGGTGGACGGAGGAAGTCCCCTCGCTCACGCCCGAGGCTCGTTGTATGAGTGCACGGAGGGCGTGGGCGATCATGGAGGTCGTTGTTGATTTTCCGGCGGAGCCGGTGATGCCGATGATGTGCTCACGGTTGGGGAGTCGCTCGAAGAGGAGGCGGATCTCTGTGGTGATCGGCACTCCCGCGGCCGCGGCGGCGCGGAGGAAGCGGTTGTCCCAGGGCTTCGGCACCGCGGGGTTCGCGACGATGAGATCAGTGTTGGTGAAGTCGGAGACGTTGTGCTCGCCAAGGCGGAGCGAGACGGAGCCCCGATCGATCAGCGGCTGGATCTGGGCGATCGACGCGGCGAGTTTTTCGGGGGGGTCGAGGTCGGTGAGAAGGATGTCCGCGCCCTGGGCGGCAAGGAACTGCGTGACGCCGATCCCGCCTCCGAAGCGGCCGAGGCCCATGATGGTGACGCGCGCGCCGGAGAGGGTTTGGGGAGCATCCGTGCCCATGAGGGGAGTTTATTGCGGGAGAAGATTCACCGCAGACGCGCAGAGGACGCGGAGGAAGAATGAGGAAAAGAGAGGACGAAAGCTCAAAGCTCAAGTTTGGAATTTGAGATTTGAAATTTGAGATCAAGGAAAAGAAAACGGCCGGCGGGGGCGCCGGCCGCTACGGTTTGATGTGCGGTTTCGGATTCTAGATGTGTGGTTTCGGATTCGTCGGCCCCGCAGGACGCAGGCCGCTACATCGAGACAATCAGTGCGAAGCGCCGGCGGGGGCGGCGTCGGTCTTGGTCTGCTCGGGCATGGGTTCCATGGTGAGCGGGTCGCGGAGGGGGAGGTGGGTGACCTTGCCTCCCTTGATGTCGTCCATGCTGGCCTTGTGGGTTTCGCGCTGCTCGGTGGGATCGCCGTTGCAGATCTCGGACCACTTGCCCACGACGAGGACGCCGAGCTGGTCGGGGTTGCAGTATTTCTTCGCCATCTCCTGCACGTCGGCGAGGGTGACCTTGCGGACGTTGTCGCGGTAGGTCTTCCAGTAGTTCGGGTCGCGCTTGGTCCACTGGTCGTCGATGAAAACGCCGACGACGGCGTTCTTGTTCTCGAAGGTGCGGGGGAAGGTCTCGATGAGCGCGTTCTTGGCCGTATCGAGCTCCTGCTCGGTGGCGGCCTCGTTGATCATCTTGTTGATCTCCTCGAAGACCATGCGCGTCGTGAGAGCGACGGTGCGGTTCTTGGAGAAGGTGGTGACGGAGAAGGTGCCGGGGTAGTAGACGCGGTTGCCGAAGCCGGAACCGACGCCGTAGGTGAGGCCCTCGTCGGAGCGGATGCGCTTCATGAGACGGGCGGTAAAGCCGCCGCCGCCGAGGATCTCGTTCATGACCTCGACCTTGATCTGGTCGGGGTCGTCGCGCTTGAGGGCGCGCTTGCCGATGGCGATCTTGCCCTGGGGGATGTCCTTCTCGACGTGGAAGAGGCCCGGGGTGGGCTTGAAGTCGGTGTCGGCGGGGTCAGGGATCGTTTCGCCGGTGGCGGCCCAGCCGGAGAAGGCGGTCTCCAGCTTGTTGAGCATCTGCTTCTCGTCGAAGTCGCCGACGACGCCCACGATCATGTTGCCGGGGTTGAAGATGCGGTGGTGGAAGGCTTTCATGTCGTCGATGGTGATGGCGTCGAGGGTGGCCTTGGTGGGGACGCGGGCCTCGAAGTGGTCCCGGCCCCAGACGAGGGCGCGGGACTCGCGGGCCATGATGGTGTTGGCGTCGTCGTTGCGCTGCTTCATCGCCTCGAGCTGCTCGTCGCGATAGATCTTGACCTTGTCTTCCTGGAATCCGGGGTTGCGGACCATGTCCATGAAGAGGGCGAAGGACTGGTCGAAGTTGCTGGCGAGGGAGTTGATGCTGGCGCCGCTGGTGGTCGAGCCGCAGAACGCGGAGGCACGGGCGGCGAGGAAGTCGAACTGCTCGTCCATGTCCTGGGCCTTGATGGTGACGGTCCCGCCGCGGCGCATCATCGCGCCGGTCATGGAGGCGAGGCCGACCTTGTCGGCGGGCTCGAGGTAAGCGCCGCCCTTGAAGCTCAGGTTGACGGAGATGAGGGGGAACTCCTTGCTCTGGATCATGTAGACGGTGACGCCGCTGGAAAGCTTGTGCCGGTAGTCGGCGGCGTTGGGCGGCTCGAAGCGGAGCGTGTCGAACTTGATCTCTTCGGGGCGCTTCGGGAGGGTCGTCGAGCTCTCGGCGAACAGCGCGCCGGTGAGCGAAACGCCGGCGAGGACGAACGCGGCGGCGGGTTTGAACGTGCGGGTCATGGAAGGAAAACTCCTGTCGGTGATCGGGGCGTGGCCCCGTTGAGGTCAGATTCAGATGCCCTCCGGCTCGCGCGCCGGAGGCTCCATCGGGCTGCAATGAAGAGGGATTACTTCTTGAGCTGGTCGAGGCGCTCACGCACCTTCTTGATCATGTACTCGACCACGGGCGCCATCTCGGGCGGGGCCTGGTCCTTGTTCGTTTCCATCTGGCTGACCGTCTGTGTGAGCATGTCGATGTTGTCCATCTTCTTGAGCATCTCGAGCTGTCGCTTGAGTCCCTGGGCCATCTGCGGGCCGATCTTCTCGGCGATCGCGGCGAACTCGGGATCCTCCGCGGCGCCGGCCCCCGCCTTGCGGTAGTAGAGGGCGACGGAGCGGTTGGTCTTGTCAAAGTACTTATTGGCGACGCGCTTGATGTCCGCGGCAGTCACGGCGAGGAGCTTGGGCGTCGAGTCGTTGATGTACTGCCAACCGCCGAAGGCCTCGGAGATGCCGATCTGCACGAGCAGGCCGAAGTTCGACTGCAGGCGGCGGTAGGAGTCCGCGGCGACCTGGTTCTTCACCTTCTGGAGCTCGGCGTCACCGATCTCCTCGTCCTGGAGACGCTTGAGTTCGGTGTACCAGCCGGCTTCGAGATCTTCCGGCTTGGAATCGCCCTTGGTCTCGGCGCTGAAGGAAAAGTAGCCGGCGTACTTCTGGTCGTTCTGGAAGGCGTTCGCCTGGCTCGCGATCTTCTTGCCCTCGATCATCGACTTGTAGAGGCGGCCGGTGCGGCTGTTGAGCACGTCACTCATCATCGACAACGCGAAGCTGTCGGCGTGGTTCCACGGCACCGTGTGGTACCGGACCTCGATCTGCGGCTGGCAGTCGCATTCGGCGTTCATCCGCTGCTCAGCCATCTGCTTCATTTCGAGCGTCACCACCGACGGCGGCTCCACGCTGCCGCGCTCGAGGCGGGAGAAGTAACGGCGGATGAGGGGCTTGATCTCCTCGGTCTTGAAGTCACCGACGATCACGCCCACGAGGTTGTTGGGGCGGTAGTAGATGTTGAAGTAGTCCATCGCCTGGTCGAAGGTGTAGCTGTTGAGGTCGCTCGTCCAGCCGATGACGGGCCAGTTGTAGGGCGAGCTCTGCCAGAACATGGCGTTGAACTGCTCCTGGAAGATGCCGGTCGGTGTGCTCTCGGTGCGGAGGCGGCGCTCCTCGTGCACGACGTCGCGCTCGGCGAAGAACTCGCGGAAGACGGAGTCGGAGAGGCGGTCGCTCTCGAGCCAGGCCCAGAGCTCGAACTTATTGGAGGGGACGTTGATGAAGTAGAAGGTGACGTCTTCGGAGGTGAAGGCGTTCATGCCCGAGGCGCCGCCCTTGGTGTAGACCTGGTCGAACTCGTCCTTGACGATGGTTCCGGTGGTCTTGTCCTTGTGCTGGTCCATGAGGGACTTGAGCTCGCCGCGGAGCTTGGCGAGTTCGTCGGTGTCGTTGGCGGGATCCCAGGGATCGTCGATCTCGCCGGATTTCCAGCGCTTGTATTGCGAGCCCCAGGTGATCTTGAGGATCTGGTCGCGGATGGCCTTCTGCTTGGCGCGGAACTCGGCGTCGCGGGCGCCGTCGTTGGTGCCGATGGTGTTCGTGCCCTTGAACATCATGTGCTCGAAGAAGTGGCTGATGCCGGTGATGCCGGGGCGCTCGTTGACGGAGCCGACCTTGGCGACCCAGCCCGCGGCGATGATGTTCGGCTGCTCGGTGCGCGGGTAGAGGAGGAACTTCATCCCGTTGTCGAGGGTGAACTCCTCGACGTTGATCTGCTGGGCTTTGGCGCTGACGGCGAGCGCCAAGCTCAGGACGAACGCTGCAACCATTCGACGCATGGAGGGCTCCTTCAGAGTTGGCCACGAGCGGTGATTGATGACGAGGCCATGCCGCGAGAGTACGGCGTGTGTTCGGTCGCCGCGCGAGCGACAGCGTGCGCGGGGAGAAAAGTCTACCGAACGGTGTGTGAAGCGGTGCGGGGAAGTTTTTTCGGACGTCGGACAAAATCCGGGGGGCCACGGACACGGCGTGGAGACGGCTTAGTCCCGGTACTTGGCGTGGCAGTCCTTGCAGGAGGCCACGACGAGCTTGAACTGCTCGGAGAGCTTCGCCTTGTCGGGCTCGGCCGTCGCGAGGAGATCCTCGATCGTCTGGACTCGCGCGCCGTCGGTGCGGAGGGCTTCGGCGAAGTCCTCGGGCTTTGCTTTCGCGCGCTCGTCGTCGTGGACGAAGCGGAAGAGATCGGCCATGCGACCGGCTTCTGCGACGGGGACCAGGTCGGGGTGGTCGGGCGGCGCCTTCCAGCCGGCTTTTTCGATGAGTTTCAGGCGGTCGGTGATCTCGTCGATCTCGGTCATCGCCTTGACGAACCCGGCGGGCTTGGAGATTTCGGGGAAGTTGGGATCGACGGCGTCGATCGCGGCGGCGTCGAGGGGCGCGGCGTTGCTCGCGCAGGCGTAGAGGCCCTTGTAGTTCGGCGCGGTGCCGGAGATTTTCATTCGCTCGACGGCCCCTTCGGGCGTCAGCCAGCCGAGGCTCGCGGCGACGGCGGCGGCGGCGCCGGCGCTGCGGTGCTTGCCGTGGTGGCAATGGATGTAGACGGGGCCGGACTTCATCGCGTCGCGCGTGGCGCGGACGAGCTCGAGCTTGCGGGAATCGTTGAAGCCGTTGTAGCCGATCGGAAGGTGGATGTACCGCAGCCCATGGGCCTTGGCGAGGTCGAGGTTGGGCTCGGCGCCGTCGACGCTGATGATGGTCTTGACGCCCAGCGCGACGAGCGTGTCGAAGCCGGCGTCCTCTTCGGGCACACTGCCCGAGTAGTAGTTGTCGTGATAGGCGACCACATTGTGGAGGCCGGGGTAGTCGCGCGGTTTGGCATCTTCCAGGCGCGGGGCATCGGCGGGAGTGATGGGGCGTGACGCGGCGCGGGCGTCGGCTTCACCGGTGCCGGGCGCGGCGACGCTGGTCAGCCCGATCGCAATGAAGCAGAGGAACGAGAAGAGCAGCGCGGCTGTTCGCATGGTGGTGCCTCGGTTCGCATGGTAGCAGTCGGCGTTGTCGCCTTGCACATCCGCACTCCAGGCGGCTCCAAGCCGCCGCCTGGAGTGGCACCCGACCTGCAGTGGGACCGGGCGCGTTGACAGTCCGCGGCGGTCGTCATAGCGTCGAAGCCCTTATGTCAAAGGAAAGCGTTGTCGGCGAGCCGGTGATGCCGGAAGTGAAGATGCACGTCAGGAAGCCCACGGAGCCGGGCATCGGCGTCGTCACGAAAAACGAAGTGTGCACGGTCACGAAGAAGTCCGCCGGGTTCGTGCGGCACCTCGAGATCGACGTCTCTCGCGCGGGGCTGACGGGCGTGTGCCACCCCGGGCAGGCGATCGGGGTGATCCCGGACGGCGTGGACGCGAAAGGGCTGTCGCACAAGGTGCGGCTCTATTCGCTCGCTTCGCCGCTGGCGGGCGAGGATGGCGAGGGGAAGATCTACTCGACCACCGTCAAGCGCACGATCGACGAGCACTGGGACGACCACAAGCTTTTCCTCGGCGTCGCGTCGAACTTCCTGTGCGATGCGCAGGTCGGGCAGGAGATCCGCATTAGCGGGCCGAACGGTAAGCGATTTTTGCTCCCCGCGGATCCGCACGCGCACGACTATGTCTTCATCGCGACCGGGACGGGGATCGCGCCATTCCGCGGCATGCTGCTGGAGCTCATCCGCCAGAAGTGCAAGAGCCGGATCACGCTCATCATGGGCGCGCCGTACGCGACCGACCTGCTGTATCACGATTATTTCCTGAAGACCGCGGCGGAGAACCCGAACTTCAACTACATCTCGGCGATCAGCCGCGAGAAGCAGGCGGACGGGCACGACCCGCTGTACGTGCAGGACCGCTTCCGGACGGACCGCGATCGGCTCGTGCCGCAGTTGAAGGATCAGCGGAACCTCATCTACATCTGCGGCATCGCGGGGATGGAGCTGGGCATCTTCCAGCAGCTCGCGCTGGAGCTGCAGGGCGAGGCGCTGGAGCAGTATTTGCGGTGCGACGCGGAAGTGCTGCGCGACATCCGCGGGTGGGATCGGCGGATGATCCACAAGGAAGTCAGGCCCACGAGGCGGGTGCTGATGGAGGTGTACGCGTAACGCGCGGGGCGGCGTGCGGAGTGCGGCTTGCGGTTTTGCGTGCCACTGCAGGCGTCGGGGCTTTGACCGATGACTGCAGTGCTCGGTGGGAGTCGAACTGCACTACAGTCCGCTCAGAGCAGCGGCCTGTCGTGGCACGGGGTGCATTACAACCCGCGGTCCACGGCCTGCTTCGCCTCGGCCAGTCCGAGTCCGGTGCGCTCACGGTAGACCTTGATCGCCTCGATCTTGCGGCCCGCGGCGATGAGTTCGCGGATGTCGTCCATGCCGTCGTCGGGGAGGTCGAGGCCGAGGTGGGCGATGACGAGGTCGAGCTTGCGCTCGAGGCGCGTGAGCTGGGCGGCGATCGCGACGTAGTTCGAGTGCCGTGCGAACATGGCCATGGAGTTCTCCTGGAATCGCTCGCGCCAAAGACCGCGGCGGAATCAATGAAAACGGGCCGGAAGAGTTCACTCCCGGCCCGCGAGTTCTGATCACGTTGGAGCCCGCGCCCCATCGATCGAGAAGCGATCCTTCCGAGAAGGATTACTTCTTGGTCATCATGATTTCCATGGTCTTGAAGGACTTGCCGTCCGGGCCGGGGCCCCACATTTCCATCTTGACGTGGGTGTCGTCGATGTGGGTCATGGTGGACTTGCAGCTGGCGGTCGTGCCCTTGGAGGCCCAGAAGTTCGGGCACTTGCCTTCCATTTTGCAGGTCTTCGTGGCCTCGTCGTGCGTGCCCTCGGCGTACCAGGCGCTGCTGCACTCGCTGCCGATCCAGAAGCCGAAGGGCTTCTCGGTCCAGTTGTTGTAGCCGGTGATGTCCATGCCCTGCATGGAGACCTTCTGGTCGCCCATCATGGCGGTGCCTTCGAAGTCGCCCTGGATGAAGCGGCCGCCGAAGATGGACTTGTAGGTCATGGTGCCGGTGGATTCCATGCCCGGCATGTCGGGCATCATCCACATGGTGGACTTGCAGTCCCACTTGCCGACCATCTTGGCCATCTCGGCGTGCATGGGGCCGGGCTGGCCGCACATGTTCATGTTTTCCATGTACTTGGCCATCTCGGCGGGGGGCTTGCCCATGGGGTCGAAGGTCTTGGCCGGCGCGCTGGACGCCGGGGCCTTGTCCTTGGTGGTGTTCTGCGAGAAGGCTTGGGCGCCGAGGAGGGCGAAGACGCCGCCGGCGACGGCCGCGAGAACGAGAGAACCTTTATTGCAACACGACATGATTCAGATCCTTTCCGACAATGCTGCGTTCCGACAGAAACCCGGCTTGTGGTGAGCGCCCGCCGGGTAAGGGCGCGGTTTTCAACGTGATCGGCAGACCGACATTACTTCGCGCGGGTGTAGATGCCCTCGAAGCCCTTGTACTCCTTGCCGTCGGGAGCGGTGTCGTACATCTCGAAGCGGAACTCATCGTCCGAGATCATGTTCATGACGGAGCGGCACTTCTTCATCTTGCCGGTCATGAAGTCGGGGCATTCGGCCCAGTACGTGATGGTCTTTCCGTCGGCGCTGGCGGTGCCCTCGCCGGCCATGAGACCGGTGCCCATGTTGTCGCACCACGTGTAAACGTATTTCTTCTGGAAGTTGTCGTAGCCGATGACGTTCATGCCTTCGAAGGGCATGGGCATCGTCTCGCCGCAGGGCGGGGCGGAGACCTTCTCGAGGAGGTAGCGGCCGCCGAAGATGGACGTGATCTCGCTCGTGCCGCCGGTGCACTCCTGGAAGTCGGAGTTGGGGTCCATGCGCATGCGGGTCTTCATGGACCACTTGCCGACGTGCTTCATCATCTTCATGTGGGCGTCGCCCGGGGTCATGTACGCGGCCCACTTGTCCATCATCGCCTGCATCTCGGGGGTCATCTGGGGCGCGCCGCCGGCGTCCTTACCTTTCTCCTTGTTCTGGGAGAAGGCCTGGGTGCCGAGGAGAGCGATCGCGCCGCCCGCGATCAGGCCGAGGACGAGAGAACCTTTGCTGCCGCAACAAGCCATGGGGAATCCTTTCGTACCGAACTCTGGAAGCGCGGGCGCACGCCCGGCGCGATTGAACTGTTTTCACTCGGGCGTCTAGGCCCGCCACTCACCGGCGTAGTCGATCTTGTGTTCCCCCGCGTCGAGGCGGGCCAGTTCATACAACCGCTTGGCGATCTGCCGCAGATGCAGCGCGTCGTGGGCGGCCCATGACGCGAGAAGAGAACCGGCGGAGATGGGTCCGAACTTCGGGTGCACATGCGCCCTCGCCCAATCCGGGTGCTTCAACGAACGCAACCAGTCTACCGAGCGGCGGCGCTCGTTTACGAATGATTGAACGGCGGGACCGAGTTCTCGATCCAGATACCCTCGCTCTCGGGCCCATCCTTCGGGGTCGATCGGCGGCCATACCGAATTTGGGCTTTCCAATGTCAACTTTAGACGGGTTCTAAAATCGTCGGTTTCCTCATCTCCAAGATGACAAACGATTTCCAGAATGGACCATGCGCCGCTGGGTGGCTTCCAGCGCGCTTCGTCCGCCGTGACGACACTGACGGCGGCTGGAAGGGCGCGGCCGAAGTCGTCAAGGCGGCGGATCAGGTTTTCGGCATTCATGTTCAGAACCCGCCGGCGCGCATCCGCGTGAGGCCTTCGGGGAAGGGGAAGCTCGGGAAGACACCGATGTTGCCGAGACCCCACATACCCGTAGCCGGGTAGACGTCGCCGCGGAAGCCGGCGTCGTACATGGTGCGAAGGACGGACTCGAAGGTGGGCTCGCGCTTGTCCTTGTCGCTGGTGGCAAGACGATTGGAGCGGGCGCCGAGGAAGCTGACGCTGGCGACGGGCAAACGTTCGCGGCGGCCCTGGAGCATCTTGGTAATCGTCTGGAAACCCCGGGACAGGTCATCGAGTGTGAAGCAGTCGCGGCCCTTGGGGCGCAGCAGCGCGAGAATCAACAGGCTGTCGAGGTCATACTTCAGCACATATGGCTCGCGGTCCTTCGCGGCGTGGATCGAGATCGCCTCCGTAAACATCCGGGCGTAACTCGTAACGGCGTTGGCGGT
>DASZQL010000263.1:0-7379 GCA_035549675.1 Phycisphaerales bacterium
CCATCGAGACCCACGCCGTCAAGGGCGTCTTCGGCGACCTCGCCCCCAAGGTCCCCTTCAGCTCCGTCAAGAGCATGATGGGCCACCTCATCCAAGCGGCGGGCGCGGTCGAGCTCATCACATGCGTGATGTCGATCCACACCGGCTGGGTGCCGCCAACGATCAACCTCGACACCCCCGACCCCGAGTGCGACCTCGACTACGTCCCCAACAAGGCGCGCGACCTCAACCCCCAGGGCGGCGTCCACGCCGCCCTCTCCAACAGCTTCGGCTTCGGCGGCCAGAACGACACCATCCTCGTCCGCCGGTTCGAGAGCTGAATAATGAGCAGGCCGCCTCGAACGCCTCGCGAGCGCTGGCACGCGATTCTGAAGTTATGCGCTGTGCTCACGACCTTCCTGACATTCGCGATGGTTGCCGCGAACTGGGCCGCGTCGATGGATCCGACATGGTGGGCTTCCTCCGAAACAACGCCAACCCCGAATCGGGCCGAGCGTGCCGCCGCTCTCGAACGCGGCATCACAAATGCCCTCTACACGCGTGAGCCCGACGGCAAACCCTGGACCGTCGAGTTGAAGCAGGACGACGCCAATGCGTGGCTGGCCGAGCGCCTCCCACGCTGGGTTGAAAACCGCAACCTGATCCGCGACGGCTCCACGCTCGAAGTCCGATGCCGCTTCGCGCCGGGCGCGATGCTTTTCGCCGGCCGAACACGAAAGTCCGGTGGTATCACCGAGATCGCGATCCGGTGCGCCAGCAGCCCGACCGGACCATCGCTGGCCATCGACTCCTTCGCCTTCGGGCGCCTGCCCGTGCCGCGATGGCTGGCCGTGTGGACCATCGAGAGCGCGTTCGATTCCCCCGGCGGCTCGCCGCGCGATCCCGCCCGGTCAATCGTTCACAACGGCAATCTCACCAGCGACCAGTTCATCATCCACCTCGACGACGGCCGCACCGTTCGCATCGTCGCGATTGAGCCCATCGACCGAGCGCTCCGCATCACCTGCACAACGCACCCGGCGTCGTCCCCTTGACCGGCGCCGCCGCGGCGTCAACACTCTCCCGCGTTCCGAATCCGTGCTTCGTGCTCCGTGATCCTCGCTTCCCATGGACCTCCGCATCATCAGCATCGGCTGCCTCGACGCTCACCCTCTCTGGGACGAACGCGCCGCCGCGCGCACCGGGCACGCCACCACGACACTCGTCCGCCTCGGCCAGATGACCCTCCTCGTCGATCCCGGCCTTCCCGCCACGATCCTCGAAGCCCGTCTCGCCGAGCGCGCGAACCTGAAGCCCACCGACATCACACACGTCTTCCTCACCAGTTTCCGTCCCGATGTGCGCCGAGGCTTGCCCCTCTTTGATGGGGCGATGTGGTGGATCAGCCAGCCGGAGCGCGAAGGCGTCGGCGTCCCGCTCATCGACGCCATCAAGCGCGCCGGCGAGGGGGGCGATCACAAACTCGAGGAACTCCTCCGCCAGGATGTGGACCTGCTCCAGCGTTGCGAGGCAGCGCCCGACCGGCTCGTCCGTGCTGCGGGCACTCGCGTGGATCTGTTCCCCCTTCCGGGGGTGACACCCGGCCTGACGGGTCTCATCGTCGCAGAGCCCTCGCGCACGACGGTCATCGCGGGCGATGCGATCCCCACGGTCGAGCATCTCGAAAAGGGTCAGGTGCTCCGCAACGCCGTTGACGGCGCGCAGGCGCAGGAAAGCTTCAAGGAAGTCCTCGAGATCGCGGACCTCATCGTGCCCGGCCGGGACAACATCCTGGTGAACCCGGTCCGCCGGCCCTTCTGATCCGCTCTCCCTTACAATCCGTTGCGCATGACCCTCGCCCTCTCCATCTTCCCACTCTCCGCCCAGACCTTCGTCGGGATCGTGATGGCGCTCCTCGTCATCCACCTCATCCTCGGCACCATTCCCTTCTGCATCTACCTCGAGCGCAAGATCTCGGCCTACATCCAGGACCGCATCGGCCCCAACCGTGTCGGCTTCGACCTGGGCCTTCCTCTCCTGCAAAAACTCTTCCGGGGCTTCGGCTTCTGGGGCCTCGGCCAGTCCCTCGCCGACGGCCTCAAGTTCGTCCTCAAAGAGGACTACACGCCCCGCGGCGCCGACCGCATCCTCTTCACCGTCGCGCCGATGGCCGCCGTCGTCCCCGCGATGATCGGCTGGGCCGTCATCCCGTGGGGCGGCAGCCTCGACATCCCCGACATCACGCTCGGCGGCACGCACCTCGTCGAGTCCGGCCGGGCGCTCGTCGCCGCCGCCGATCTCAACATCGGCTTCATCTACATCCTCGCCATCGCCTCCCTCGGCGTCTACGGCGTCACGCTCGGCGGCTGGGCCAGCAACAACAAGTACTCCTTCCTCGGCGGCCTCCGCGCCAGCGCCGGCATGATCTCCTACGAGATCCCCATGGGCCTCTGTGTGCTCGCCCTCCTCCTCACCGCCGGCAGCGTCCGCCCCGACGCCATCGTCCAGAATCAGATCGACGGCGTGTGGTACTGCATCGCCCACCCCGCCATCGCGATTCTCTTCTACACCTGCCTCCTCGCCGAGGCCAACCGCGCGCCCTTCGACAACGCCGAAGCGGAGCAGGAGCTCGTCGGCGGCTACCACACCGAATACTCCGCCATGCGCTTCGCCCTCTTCTTCCTGGGCGAGTACGCGCACATGATCGCCGGCTCCGCCTTCTTCATGGTCCTCTTCATGGGCGGCTACCACCTCCCGGGCGTCGCGCTCACGCGTCCCGAGTCCGTCGGCCTCCTCGCCGCGGTCGTGAAGTTCGCCGTCTTCTTCACGAAGGTCGTTCTCTCGATCTGCTTCATGATGCTCGTCCGCTGGACGCTCCCTCGGATCCGCTACGACCAGGTGATGCGCCTCTGCTGGCAGGCGTTGATCCCGATGTCGCTCGCCGCGGTCGTCGCGATCAGCGCGATGATCTACCTGGGCTGGACGGCGTGGTGGCAGATGCTCGCGATGAACGTCGCCCTCACCGCCGGCGTGATGCTTCTCTGGAACGTCGTGCCCAAGCCCGATGTCAACAGGAAGATCCCGCTCGCCGGCTCGCGCTTCAACCCCCTCCCGGGCGAGCGCGTCATCACCGGCGTCCTCGACCCCACCCACCGCGCCGACCACCCGGTCGAGACCGTGGGCGAGCAGCTCGTGGGCGTGAACTGAAGACAGAGATTCACCGCAGAGGCGCAGAGAACGCAGAGAAGAGAACGAGAAGGCTCTTTGTTGTGATTCAGCACAGCACCGTCTCCTTGGCCCCGGTCGCATCCCAGCGCAGCCGATCAAGCTCATCAAGATTGTGCCGGTCTTCTGCTCCGTGATCTCGGTGTCCTCTGTGTCGAAGTCCCTGTCTTCCTCTCTTCCTGCTCTGCGTTCTCTGCGCCTCTGCGGTGAATCCCCTCCTCCATGAAGTACCTAGCGATCGATCCCGGCGACCAGCGCACCGGCCTCGCCGTCGGCGATGACGAGACGGGGATCGTGTCGCCCCTGCGTGTGATCGAGATCCCCGCCGCGCAAGAAGCCCGCCTGCTCGCCGAGGTCGCGCGCGAAGTCGATGCCCATAAGCCCGACGCCATCGTGCTGGGCCTGCCCCTGAACATGGACGGCACCGAAGGTCCCGCGGCCAAACGCGCCCGAGTTCGCGCCGAAGCCCTCCGCGCGAAGCTCAATCTCCCGGTCCATTTCCAGGACGAGCGTCTCACGAGCAGCGAAGCCGACTGGCGCCTGGCAGGGTCGGGCCTGACCCGCGGCCAGAAAAAATCCCGCCGCGACGCCCTCGCCGCCGCCGCGATCCTCGAAGACTTCCTTGCGGACCGTCGGCGCGGGCTCTCTTCCGGGGGAGCGCCCCCGTCGCCCACCGCGCCTACTAATTCGTGATCCCGCGGCCATCCCGCCGCGACAGCACAGGGGAGCATCGTGAACACGCCCATCACATCGCCGATCATCATCATCGCGCTGCTCGCCATCGTCGTGTGCGGCGCCGCCTCGTGCTCTTCCAACCCAGCACCATCGGGCGGCGAGCACGAGACCCCAAACACTTCGCCCGCGCCGTCACCCTCCTCGGCCGACAAGTACCGCGGCACGCTCCAATCCGGCTTCGCCGCCGTCGGCGGCGAGACGACCGGCTGGATCCTCGCGCGTCCCCAGTCCGAGGGCGGCGATCTCGAAGTCGATGTCACTGCGGTGTCCCGCCAGGCCACGGCATTCAACGGTAAGCCGTGTGTGATCACGGGCCGCGTCGTGGATCGCCGCTACGTCGAGCGCGGTGTCGTGAAGGTGCTTCGCGCCGAGCAAATCCACCCGTATTGAGCGGCCACCCGGCACCGAAGCCGCTGCCGGTCCCATCGGCTTGCCTATCTTCTTGCCATCCTCCTTGGTTTTTGTCCGAAGTTCCGGATTCCGACTTCCGACCTTCACCCTTCCGCGCTCGCCTACACTTGCGCCCGTCTTGTTGGAGCACGAGAGAGATGGACACGCCCCACGCCCCCCAGCCTTCCAAGCCCGCGCCGCCGTTCAATCCCAGCGCGGGGCACATGCTGCGCCCCCGGCTCCGCCCCGTCCGCGGCTTCGGCGCGCAACAGCCCGACGGCAAGGTTCTTCTCGGCCTCTCGGACGCGCGGCAGATCTCCGACCAGATGGTCTTCGTCAGCCCGGCTGTGCAGGCGATCCTGCCCCACATGACGGGTGAGAAAGACATCGACGCCATCGTCGCCGAGGTCGGCCGCGGCCTGAGCCGCGCGATCCTGGAAAACCTCATCGCGCAGCTCGACCACGCCGGGCTGATCGAAGGGCCGACGTTCGACGCGATCCTCTCGAAGATGCGCGCGGAGTTTGATTCGTCGCCGCGCCTGCCGCCTTCGAGCACCGCCGCGATCGCCGACGCCCTCGTGGTGCAGGAGTTCGGCGAGAAGGCCACGGACGAGCAGAAGAAGGAACACGGCGCGCGCAAGCTCCGCGAAGCGCTCGACGGCTGGATCAAGCAGATCATGGACCAGGCGGCCGACCCGAGCTTCGATGCGCTCCCGCGCGCGATCATCGCCCCGCACCTCGACTACTGGCGCGGGTGGCCCAACTACGCCCACGTCTACGGCCGCATGCGCGTCGTCGACCGCCCCGACCGCGTCGTGATCCTCGGCACCAACCACTTCGGCCTTTCGACGGGCGTCGCCGCGTGCGACAAGTCCTTTGAAACACCGCTCGGGATCTGCGAGTACGACTCCGCCTTCGCCGACCTGGTCCGCGAGAACCTCGGACGCGATCTCGCCGGGAAACTCTTCGAGCACCGCTACGACCACGAGCGCGAGCACTCGATCGAGCTGCACATCCCGTGGGTCCAGCACATTTTCAAGGGCCCCGACGGCTCCTACCCCAAGGTCTTCGCCGCTTTGGTTCACGACCCGGCGCCCAACAACGGCGAGAGCTACGACGGCAACGGCCTCGGCATCCTCCCTTTCATCGACGCGATGAAAGCCGCGATCACCTCGGCGCCAGGCCGCACGCTCATTATTTCGTCGGCCGATCTGAGCCACATCGGCGGCAGTTTCGGCGACCAGCAGACCTTCGCCGGCGATACCGATGAAGCCAAGGCCATGCGGGACCGGATGCACAAGCACGACATGGAGATGCTCCAGCTCGTCGCCGAGGGCAAGGCGGAGGAACTGGTCGCGTCGATGGCTTGGCAGCAGAACCCCACCCGCTGGTGCAGCACGGGCAACCTCGTCGCCGCGATGAAGATCACGGGCGCTAAAGAGGTCCGCATGCTGAACTACATGGCCGCGGGGGATGACCAGGGCGTCGCGCTCGTCAGCTCGTGCGCCGCGGCGATCGCCTGACCGGAACCCCCAACCGTCGTGAATGCCACGCTCTCCACCGCGCCGCCCATCACCGCCCCCGCGGCGATGGTCGTCCTGGGCGTGACGCTCGGGCTCGCGTCCCTCTGGTTGCTCTGGCGTGCGAGAAGAAATCCGACCCCTGCGCCCGCGTGGCTTCGCTTGCCTGGCCTGCCCGCGCCGAGCAAGGTGACGTATCTCGTCGCCGGCCTCGCCGGGCTGATCGTCGCGTACCACCTCTTCGTCTACGGCGCGGGTTTCGATCAGTTCCGTTTCCCGCTCCCGCTCGCCGTCGGGGTCGGGGCGCTGGCCGTCATCGCGTCGCTCGCCGTCGATGCGCTCGAGAACAAAATGCTCAACAAACATTCCCCCGACGACCATCGCGACCCCCCCGCTTCAGCGACCCCCTGATCTGTCTGGGTGTTCCGCGTTCCGACTCGCGCGTTCCGCGTTTATTTCATTCCCTCGGGCAGTTCCGCGTGGAGCAGCTTGAGTTCCTCCGCCTTTGCCCGTGGCATGACAAGCGTCGCGTCCTTCGTGTGCACCACGATCAGATCCTCGCACCCGAGTAGCGCCACCAGGTGATCGTCGCGGTCGTTGACGATGAGCGAGTCCTTGGATTTCATCACCTTGCCGCGACCCGAGACGCGGTTGCCGTCGGCGTCGGCGCGGAGCGTCTCGCCGTAGCTGGGCCAGCTCCCCACGTCGAGCCACGAGAGGTCCATGAGCACGGTGCAGACCTGCACGCCGCCTTTGCCAGCCGACGTGCCGCTCTTGCCGCTCGTCCTCGCCTGCTCGCGCGAGGCGGGCTCCATGATCGCGTAATCCACGCTGATCTTGGGGAGCGTCGGGTACACCGCCTCGAGCACTTTCTTCTGATCGGGCGTGCCCCAGGCCGCCGCGATCTTCGATAACCCGTCGTGGCTCTCCGGCTTCCAGCGCCGCAGGCAGTCCATCAGCGTCGCGGCGGACCAGACGAACATCCCGCTGTTCCAGCCGAAAACGCCGCTGTCGATGTACGCCTCCGCCTTCTCGCGCGAGGGCTTCTCGACGAAACGCTCGACGCGGAAGCCGAGCCCGTCGGTATTGGGGATGGCGGCGCCGCGCTCGACGTAGCCGAATCCCGTCGCCGGGTACGTGGGCTTGATGCTGAACGTCACGAGACGCGAGGGATCCTCCTCGACGAGTTTGAAGCCCGTCTCGATACGGTCGCGAAAGAGATCCGCCGGCTCGATGATGTGGTCCGCCGTGAGGATTGCGAAGACCGCCTTGGGGTCCAGCTTCTGCAGGACCGCCGCCGCGAAGCCCACCGCGTTGACCGTGTCGCGGCCGACGGGTTCGCCGAGGATCTGCGCATCGCCCATTCCCGGGATGCTCGCCTTGATCGGCGCCCGGTAGGACTCGTTGGTGCAGATGAGCCGATGCGTGGGTGGCACGAGTCCTTCCAGCCGCTCGACCGCGAGCTGCAGGAGCGACTTCCGGCCCGCCGAGCCTCCGGCGCCAGCCCCCCGCCCCCCGCCCCGATCGATG
>DASZQL010000264.1:0-3354 GCA_035549675.1 Phycisphaerales bacterium
AACCGCTGATCGGCGCTCAGCCCCGGTGCGTTCAGAAGCTGCATGAGCGCCTTCAGATCGGGCACGCCGATCAAAAGCTTGCCGCCGGGTTTCAGCACCCGGTAGGCCTCACGCAGCGCAGCCATGATCTCCGCGTGGTGATTCAGATGCTCGTACACATGCGACGCGTACACCACGTCCGCCGATCCATCCCCAAGCGCCGAGAGGTCCGTCGCCGTGCCGACGAAATCAACCCCGGGCCCCGGCTGGATATTGAGGATCTTCCAGCCCGGCTTCGGCTCGAGCCCGCCGATGTGCAATCGAAGTGGTTCGCTCAACAAACGACTCCCGGCACGCGGCTCAGATGGCGACCGCCGCGCCCTTCTCAATGACCTTCGGCAGCTTCACTCCCCGCAGGTCCTCCGGCTCCATCGCCGTCATCGGGCTGATCTCCAGCGTGCACACCGGCTTCCCCGACTCGTCCCGCGGCACCTCGACTCCGCTCATCCCCAGCCACCGCGCCGCCCGCACCGTCTGGATCTCCCGGCACGTCGCCGGCGAGTCCGCCCCCTCCGCGTTCTTGATCGGCGCGAACTCCTCGACCCGGTCCGTCTCGTACACGATCGACGACTTGCACAAGGCCAGCGCATCGAAGACGAACGCCTCGAGCTTCACCGCGTTCGGCTGCATCGGCTCGATCCGCCGCCCATCCTCGAGATCGATGTACGGGACCTTCTTCTCCGCGCGGTGGAAGTCCAGGGCAAACCCGCCGCCCCCCGCGTTCTCCACTTCGTTCAATCTCTGCACGAATGAGACCCCGATCACATGGATCGCGATCGAACCCGCGTTGAACTTCAGCCGGTGGTCCGCGTGGCGAGCCTCCGCCATCTCCTTGGGCAGGTCGGAATACTCGACGACGCACGTCTTGCCGCCCACACGCGCGAAGACGCCGACGCGCTCGGCGGGGTCGCTCTTCGCAACCATCTTCGAACTCATCTCCCCGCTCGAGTCGGGCGCCCGGGCGTGCAGGCCGATGAACACCGGGTCGATCACGCGCGCGAGCGGATTGTCGATCTGCACGTAGCTGATGTGCTCGACGCCGCGCCGCCGCATGTCCGCGATCGCCCCGCTCCGCGCGAGCGCCAGGAGCGACCCGCCGTGCCCGTCGGGGTTCGTCGCGACCACGCCCGGCTCCGCGAGCAGCATCTTCCCGGTTCGCAGGTCGAACGAGGGCATCTCGCCCTGAGGGAAGAGCATGACATCCTTCTCGCTCATTCCGAAGAAGTTGTTCGCCGCGAGGAACACCCTGGTCGCTTCGTGGTTGAGAGGGCTGGTCATGATGTACCAGGGGATCGTCACCCCGTACTTCTTCGACGCCGCGATGATCCACTCCGCGAGGCATTGGAACAGCGGCTTCTTCGTCACCGCGCCGCCCGGGAACTGCCCCTTGGGCCCGTCGTACCCGAGCCGCGTGCCCTGACCGCCCGCGACCGTGAACGCCGCGACCTTCCCCGCGCGGACGATCTCCTCGCCCGCGCGCTTCATCGCGGCACGGTCCCACGGCCGGGTCGGCGAGCCCTCATCCTTGGGGTAGTACGGCGCGGGCTGAATCTCACCCGCCGGTGCGAACGACGGCTTCGATCTCACGTACTTCTCGACCAGCCCCGGCAGCGCTTCGAGGTTCAGCGCGTCGATCTGGTCGACCAGCGCCCGCCGCGCCACGTTGTCGAGCCGGTCATAGAACGTCAACGCATGCGACTGGCCCGCCGCCTCCAGCCGACGCTTCACCCGCGCGAGTTTCTCATCATGATCCGGCATATCGCTCCGCGAACGGAATCGCTCGCTTGCTCTCCTGTGTGTCTCCCACTCCCTCTCCGGTGTGGCTCCCACTCCCTCTCCCTTTGGGAGAGGGCCGGGGTGAGGGCTTCGGGCTTGACTACAGCTCTCTTTCTCTCTTCTTCTTCTTCTTCTTCTTCTTCTTCCCTCTTTGCCCTCTTCGCATTCTTGGCGCTCTTCGTGTCCTTCGCGATCTTCGCGACAAAAATCCTGTCTGCCTCCGTGTCCCTCCGCGCTTCTCAGCGTCCTCTGCGTTCGACTGATTCCGGCGCCCTACTCCGGCGTCTCCGGCGCCGTCCACTTCTCGCCGAGGTGCCGGACGATCTTCCCCGTCGATACGTAGATCACCTGCTCCGCGATGTTCGTGCAGTGGTCCGCCATGCGCCCCAGCGCCGAAGCCACCGACTGCAGCGCGAACGCGTATTCGACCGTGTGCCGCCCACGCGCGAGCCCGTCTTCGATCTCCCGGAGCACCGCGTCCTTGAACATCGCCGTCGCGTCGTCGCTCGCGAGCACGAGCCGCGCCGCGTCCGCGTCCAGCGCCGAGAGCGCCGCGTTCGTGTTCGCCATCATCCCGATCACGCTATTCGCCATCACCCGGAACTTCGCCGGCGGCTGCTCCTTCATCCCGATGAACGCCTCCACCCGTTCCGCGATCCCCGCCGAGAGATCCCCGTTCCGCTCCAGCTCGTTGTTCACCTTGACCGCGATCATCACGAGCCGGACCTGGAACTCGTCGAGCTTCTCCCCCTTGTTCATCGCATCGACCAGCAGTTGCACCGCTTCTCGCTCGATCCGGAGATCCGCCTGGTCCACCGCCGCGTCCTGCTGGATCACCCACTCCGCCTTGGAGCGGTCTTTCTCGAACGCCGACTCCACGGCGCGCTCCATCAGCTTCTGAACCAGCCGGCCCTGCGCCTCCAGTTCGCCCAGCAGCGCCTTGAGCCGTCCCGAAATGGTCCCGCGATCAGGCAATTCTTGCTCCATCAGATCCCGCGGCACCACCATACCCGATGCCCGCCCTGCGCCCAATGCCAGCCACCTCAACGAGGCAAAGCGCGGATGAGGTTAAGGAACCATGAAGCTTTAGGCGCCTAAATGAAGCCAGATGTTTGCGCGACCTTTACTCAGTCGTCGCAACTTCCCGGCATGCTCACGCACCAAGCCGCCGGCTGCCCCGGCGCCAGGAGTACGCCGATGATGCGCACCCGTTCGCGTTCCGCGTTCACGTTGATCGAACTGCTCGTCGTCGTCGCTGTGCTCGCCATTCTGCTGGGAATTCTGCTTCCCAGCTTGGGCGGTGCTCGCGAGTCCGGTCGCGCCATCACCTGCGCCGCCAATATCCGCGCCGTCGCCCAGGGCGTCCAGAACTACACCGTCGAATCCAAGGGCTTCTTCCCGCCCTCCTATGTCTACGGCAATGCCGCAACCGGCGGCCGCTGGACCCCGTCCGATCAGCAGGAGTCGAATCCGCACCCCGACTTCGGGTATGTCCATTGGTCCTACGCCCTCTTCGGCGGCAACGAAGGCGGCGTGGCC